>PNAP01000014.1 GCA_003169735.1 Chloroflexota bacterium
CCATCACGGCGTCGCCGATGAACTTCTCGACCGTGCCGCCGTGCCGCTCGATGGCGCCGCGAAGTGCCGCGAAGTAGCGCGCCTGGATGGTCCGCCAGCGCTCAGGATCGAGGCTTTCCCCGAGGGCGGTCGAACCGACCATGTCGGCGAACAGGACGGTCACGAGGCGACGCGACTCGCGGCCGCTGGTGTCCTCACGTGCCGACGGGTTCGCTGCGACGGGCATGCCGCATCGGTTGCAGAACCGCGCTTCCGGCGAGTTCGTTGCCCCGCAGTGGCGACACGTGCCCATTGTCGGAGTCTACGCGGCGCTCAGCCCTTCGAGGCGCCGCCGTGCGCGAGGTACTCGAGCAGATCGAGCTTGGTGACCACGCCCGCCGGTCGGCCTTCGCTGACCGCGACCAGGGCCGCCGGCCCACCAGAGAGCAGGTCGAACGCCTCGTCGAAGGTCGCCCCCGCGTCGATGGTCGGCAGCGGCCGGTCCATGACCTCGCCGACAGTGCGCTCGACCACGGCCGGATCGCGATAGGCCCGCTCGAGGAGACCGCGCTCGCTGATCGACCCGACGATGCCGTCGATCGAGTCATCCGATCGTTCGCTGACCGGCATCTGGCTGATGCCGTACCGCTCGAGCGTGTCGATGGCGGTCGCCACGAGGTCCGTCGTGCGGGCCAGCACCACGGTCGGCAGCTCCGTGTCGTGGTGACCATTGCGGATCAGCGACGAGATCCGGGCGCGGCCGGTCGGCGACCCGAGCAGCCCGTTGATGCGCATCCACTCGTCGTTGTACAGCTTCGAGAGGTAGTTGCGGCCGCCGTCGGGGAGGAGCACGACCATGACCGCCTCGTTTCCCCTGTCCGTGGCGGAGAGCTCCCGCGCGACGGTGAGCGCGGCGACGAGTGCGGTGCCGGACGATTCGCCGGCCAGGATGCCCTCCTCGCGCGTCAGGCGCCGGGCGGCGGCAAAGGCGTCCGCATCGGAGACCCGCACCCATCGGTCGACCGAGGCCGGATCGAACGTGCCCGGCAGGAAGTCCTCGCCGACGCCCTCGGTCAGGTAGGGCCGCGCCGTGTCGCCTGAGAGGACGCTCCCCTCAGGGTCGGCGCCGATGACCTGGATGGCGGGATTCTGGGCGCGCAGGTGATGCGCGACGCCGGTGACCGTTCCGCCGGTACCGACAGAGATGACCACGTGCGTCACGCTGCCCTCGGTCTGGCGCCAGATCTCGGGGCCTGTGGTGGCTTCGTGCGCCGAGGGGTTCTCGATGTTGTGGTACTGGTCGGGCTGAAACGCGCCCGGGATGTCTCGCGCCAGGCGCCGCGCCACGGAGTAGTAGCTCTCCGGTGATTCCGGCGGCACGTTGGTGGGGCAGAGCACGACCTCCGCGCCATACGCGCGCAGGAGCGCCTGTTTCTCGGCGGATTGCTTGTCAGCCATCACGAAGATGCAGCGGTAGCCCTTGATGGCGGCGGCGATGGCGAGCCCGTGGCCCGTGTTGCCGCTCGTCGGCTCGATGATCGTGCCACCGGGCCGTAGCTGCCCCGCGCGCTCGGCCGCCTCGATCATCGGCAACCCGATGCGATCCTTGACCGAGCCGCCGGGGTTGAGCATCTCGAGCTTGGCAAGCATCGTCGGCTGACGCGCCGCCGGACCAAGGTCGCGTGTCACCCGACTCAGCCGAACGAGCGGCGTCTCGCCGACCAGATCCAGGATCGAAGCCGCGTATCGCATCAGCGGGTGAGTATAGGAGCGGCCCGAGGGCCGGCCAAGAGTGCGTCGCCCGACCCCGACGCGGGTGCATCGCCCGAGCGCCGGCCGAGAGAGCGGTCAGCCGCCCAACGCTACTGTGGTTTGCCCCTGACTATGAAATGGCGTCGGAAGCGCCGCGACGCTGGGCTCGGGAGCCGGCATCGGGTCAGGAGGTGGCGCGGCTCCGTCCTCGGCAGGAGACGCCGCCACGCCTGGCTCGCGGCCCACGATCGGATCCGAAGCGGGTGACGGCGGGAACTCTGGCGGTTGCGGACGGCGCCGACGCCACAGGATGGTCGCGACACCGAAGACGGCCAGTCCGATGCCGATGAGCTGGGCGGTCGGGATGCCGGCGATGGTCCAGTCGTAGCTCTGGCGCATGTACTCGAGCACGAAGCGCACCGAGCCGTACCAGATCGCCCAGAACGAGCCGATGTCGCCCATGCGCAGGCGGCCGGCGTATCGGCGCACCAGCCAGAGCGCCAGCAGGCCCCCGCCGATATCGAGCACCGATTCATAGAAGAAGAGCGGCTCGAAGCCGGTCGTGATGGGGAACTGCGGACATGGGTAGCTCGGCACCCTGTGCGCACAATCGATGGCGATGCCCCACGGCGCGCTCGTCGGCGGGCCGTATAGCTCCTGGTTGAAGAAGTTGCCCCAGCGCGCGATGCCCTGCGCGAAGAGCGCGCCCGGGACGACCGCATCGAGCGCCCGCCAGATCGGCAGACGATTGCGGCGCGTGTAGTAGAAGATGCCGAGGATGGCGCCGGCAACGCCTCCATAGATTCCGAGCCCGGCATACGGCGGCAGGACGATGGCCGGCAGATTCTGGCTGTAGCAGAGCTGGGCAGCTCGGATGATCGCGCCGCTGGCATCGGTGACCGCGGGAGCGCAGCCCCACTGGTCGATGACGTGGTAGAGGCGCCCGCCGATGACCGCGAGGATGACCGTCACGATGAGCGCGTTGGTGACGTGGCTCGGGTCGAACCCGTAACGGATCGCCTGCCGCTGCGTGACCAGCACCAGGACGGCGATGGCGAGGACATACCCGACCCCGTACCAACCGATATGCAACGGCCCGAGATCGAGGATGTCGGCGCCCGGGGTGATGTTGATGAGGCCGGGGATCACCGAGGGAGGATAGCGGCAGCGCGGCGCGAGCGACCGACCCGCGCCTCGCTATACCGACCCGCGCCTCCCTATACTGACCGACGCATGAACGACGGCTACGCGTGGTGGCTCCTCATCGCCGGGGTCGGGGTCGGGGTGTGTCTCGCCTGGCTGATCATCGGCCGAGTGCCGCGCAACGACGACGACATCGCCGTCAACGAGCGGGCGGTCGAAGCGGGTTGGATCAGCCGCAACATCGCCAGTTACGGCGGCGTCGCGCCGGAGCCGCTCGTCGAAGAGGTCCTGGAGCTCCATCAGCACTACCTGAACGGCCCCGGCATCGATCCCGAACACGCCGCGTGGCTCTCCCCACCGGACGCCGCGACCGGGTCAGTGAGTGGCGCCACGTTCGAGGAGATCGGTCACGCCGCCCAGGTGTCGACGAGTGCCGTTGAGGCCGGTCACGAGACCGCGCCGCCGAGTGAGGCCGAGGCCGGCGACCGTGAGGCGCGCGGCGATCCGTAACTGAACGGCCTCGCCGACGTTTCCGCGGTCGGTCAGAACTGGCCGCTGAGCATCGGCGCAGCCGACGCGTCGCCCAGCACGACCTCGAATCGATCGCCCGACTGACCGGCGCCGGCCGGATCGGCCAGCGGACCGGCCCAGTAGGCAAAGCCATCGGTCGAGTCCATCTGCCCGACCCACGTCCGCTGACCGTTTCGATCGAGATAACAGTCGTACGTCTTGCCGGTCGGGGCGGCCGCCAGCGCGCTCGAGAGGACCACGATCTGATGTGCGCCGGGGTCGAGCAGCAGCGTTCCGGAGGCGTGCCCTGCGGCATCGGCCAGGGTGATCTCGCGATGATCCGGCTGTTGGAGGATGCGGTCCATGGCCGCGGTGACCACGACCGGCACGCCGTCAGGAGCCTCACCGGCGGGTGACAGTCCGAGCGGCCCGGCCAGGAACGCCCCGGCGAGGAAGACGATGACCGCGGCGGCGGCGGCAAGGCCGATCCATGCCGGACGGGGAGCCGCGGGTCGCCGGAACGGCGTCGGCGCGTCGTCGACGTGGGGCACTCCTGCCTCGGCGGACACCGCCTGAGAGGCGGACGTCGCTGCCGGCATCGCCGCGGGCTGAGCGGCGGGTACCGCGGCAACGGGAAGCGAGATGGGCGTCGCCGCGGGCTGAGCGGCAGGCACGGAGCCACGTTGGGTCGCTCTTGCGGATCCGGCCACCGCGGCGAGGATCCTGGCACGTGCTTCTGTCGGCGCATGCACGCTGTCCGGAGTGACGAGGTCGAGCGCGCGTGCAGCGGCACGCCACGCGCGGTACTCCTGCGCGCACGCCACGCAACTCTCCAGGTGCTCGCGGAGCGCGGCGCCCTCGGGCGACGTATCGGCCTCCAACGCGGCCAGCTTGCCCGGCCCGACGAACGCGGCCTCGAGTCGGTCGAGGACCTCAGCGTGATCCATCGGCGGCCTCCAGCGATGAGAAGGCCACGAGGCCTTCGCGTCCGCCACGTGTCGCCGCCGGGTCCGGCTCGCGGACGGCGAGGATGGCCGTGCGGTCCTCCGGCGGCGGCGGGGCAGCCTCCACGCCGAGCACCTCGGTCATGGCGACACGCAACCGCATCAGCGCTCGGCGGGTCCGCGTCTTGACGGTGCCGAGCGGCCAACCGAGCCGTTCGGCGATCTCCGACTGCGTCAGCTCCTCGTAATACGCCAGCTCGAGGACCGTCCGCTCGACCTTCGGGATGGCATCCAGCGCGGCGCGGATCTCGTCGGCGACCGCGGCATCCTCGAGCACCGCCAACGGATCGACCGAGGCCGTCCCTGAACCGACGAGGGCGCCGCGGCTCAGCAGACGGTCGAAGCTCCGGTCCTCTCGATCGTCGTCCGGCAGGACCGAACTCAACGGCACAGCCGCCGGCCGACGGCCGAGAGCGCGCAGGCGATCGACCGCCCGATTTCGAGCAATGGTCGAAAGCCAGGCCAGCAACGAGCCCAGGCCAGGGTCGAAGAGCTCAGCTCGATTCCAGAGCGCCATGTACGTGTCCTGCAAGACCTCCTCGGCGAGCTGCTTGTCGCCCAAGCGCCGAAAGGCGGCCCGATAGACGGCGTCGGCATAGCGGTCGTACAACGCCGCAAGTGCGTCCGCGTCCCCGGTCGCAACGATAGCCATCAGTTGGGCATCCGTTCGTTCAGGCAGAAGCGCTCCCATAGCGGGTTACGCCTGCTGGGTCGCGGCGGTTTCGCGCGTGGCCCAGCCGGCGCGCAGCTGCGGGTCCGACCCGAGCGCGCCACGATCCAAATGCGCCTCCAGACAGACCACGCCGCCTGGCCCGACCAGCGCGCCGTGGAGCGTGCCAGCGGGCAGGTCCAGCCGGTCGCCCGGCCCCAACTCGACGGACCCCGTTCGCTCGGGAAGGGTGAAGACGATCGAGCCTGCCGTGACCACGAGGACCTTGTCATACCCGTGACGATGTTCCGCGTACCGGTCGCCGGGTTCGTTCGACCACGCCGAGGGTGCGAGACCCTCCGCCGCGAGGCGGGACTCGATGGCGGCTCGCATCAGCCGACGGTGACGCCGATGAGCGTCCCGACCACGAACGTCAGCGCCGCCGCGACACCGCCGATGGCCACCTGACGCAGCCCGCCGAACACGAGGCCGCGCCCGGTCAACAGGCTGACCCCGGCGCCGACCAGGAAGAGCGCGGCCAACGCCACGACGATGGCCGTCGCCAGCGCCGCGGTACCCGTCCCGATCAGGAATGGCACCACCGGCACCAGCGCGCCGATGCCGAAGGTCACGAATGACGACCCTGCCGCTCCCCAGGCCGAACCGAGCTCGTGGGGGTCCAGCCCGAGTTCTTCTCGCACCTTCGTGTCGAGCGCGGCCTGGGGATCCTCCATCAGCCGATTCGCGACCATCGCGGCCTCGTGGTGCGAGAGCCCCTTGGCGCGATAGATGCTCGCGAGTTCCCGCTCTTCCTGCTCCGGCATGACCCTCATCTCCTCGCGCTCGAGATCGATCTGCCGCTCGAACAGCTCGCGCTGGCTCTGCATGCTGATGTATTCGCCGGCGGCCATCGATGACGCGCCGGCGAGGATGCCGGCGACCCCGGCGAGGACGATGAAGTGATTGTCAACGGCGGCGACACCTGTCGCACCCGCCACGCCCATGACCAGCGCCAGGTTGCTCACCAGTCCATCCGTGGCACCGAAGATGGCCGCGCGGAGGGTTCCCGTTCGTCCCGACCGGTGCCACGATTCGTTGCGCGCGGGACGGGTGCCCGGCGCTGCATCGGCGGCCCGGAACTGCTCCGGTGCTGTGGCCGGCGTCGCGGCCGTTGTCGCGGTCGGCGTTGCCACCGTTGCCGGCGCGGCAGTGTCCAAGGCGCCGATCGTCGAGCCGTTGGTCGTTCCTGCGCTGATCCCTGGCAGCCCCGCGTCGAGGCGCTGCCAGATCTCGGCATGCTCCTTTTCGTCAGCGATGATCCAGGCGACGTCGGGGTCGCCTTGTGACTCGTACGTGAACTGCTCGTTGCCTTCCATCGCCTTGACGAGATCCGAGACGGCATCGGTGCCGAACACGCGTGCCACACCCATGACGAAGCGGACGCGGATGCGCGGCCGGCCGACGGGCGGGATCTCCGCGCCGGCCTGACGCAGGCGCTCCGACCAGATCCCGGCATGGCGTCGCTCGTTGGCGGCGATGGTGCGGAAGGCAGTCGCGCGGTGCGGATCCTTCTCGATGACGGCCAACCGATCGTAGAGCGCGATCGCGTCGCGTTCGAGCTTCAGGTTGGCGAGGCTGCGCTCCCGCTCGGCAGCATCCATGGCTCCGGCGTCGTTCATCGAGAGCATCGTAGCCGAGCCCCGAAGGAACGCGATGTCCTACGCTTGACCGATGGGACCTGACACCGAGACGGCAACGACGGCGCGCCGTGTGCCCGTCCCCGGGACCGAGGCGAAGTCGCCCGATTTCATCGTGCGCAGCGCGGACCCGCTGTGCGGCGGCGCGCCCGACGAGGCGCTCGTGGACTCGTACGTCACGCCGCGCGCCGATTTCTTCGTCCGCAATCACGCGGCCATCCCGCGTGTCGAGACGGATACGTTCCGGCTGCGCGTCGACGGGCTCGTCGAGCGTCCGCTCGAACTGACGCTGGCCGATCTTCGCGCGCGTTTCCCGCGCGTGGAGGTCGTCGCGACGCTCCAATGTGCCGGCAATCGACGCGAGGAGCTGGTCGTCGTCGCGCCTGTCCCGGGCGAGGTGGTGTGGGGCACCGAGGCGATCAGCAATGGCCGCTGGGCCGGCGTCCAGCTGCGGGCGCTGCTGGCCGCGGTCGGCGTCGACGATGCAGCGAAGCACGTCGGCTTCCGCGGCCTGGACCAGGTCGAGCGGCACGGCGTGATCGAGGGCTTCGGGGCGTCGATCTCGCTCGAGCGGGCGCTCCGGCCCGATGTCCTGCTGGCGTTCGAGATGAACGGCGCTCCCCTCCCCCCGGAGCACGGCGGTCCACTGCGGGTCGTCGTGCCCGGGTACATCGGGGCGCGCAGCGTCAAGTGGCTGACCTCGATCGAGTTGCGCCGCGATCCGTCCGACGCGTACTTCGAGGCGCATGCCTACAAGCTGTTCGCGCCCAGCGTGACGGCGGAGACTGCCGACTGGGCTGGCACTCCCCCCATCGAGGCGATGCAACTGAGTTCGGTCATCTGCCGGCCGGCCGAGGGATCGGTCGTTCCGGCAGGTCCGCTCGTGGTGGAGGGGTGGGCGACGGCGGGCGGCGACCGGTCGGTGGTGGCTGTGGAGTTGTCGACGGATGGCGGGGCGACATGGATGGACGCGGGACTGGTGGACCCGGGCACGCCGGGCATCTGGCGCCGATGGCGCTGCGAGGTGCAGGCGTCGGCCGGGCCGGTGGAGTTGGCGGTCCGAGCACGCGACTCCACGGGCCTGACCCAGCCGGTCGATGTCGCAGAACGCTGGAACTTCAAGGGCTACATGAACGACGCGTGGCACCGCGTCACGGTGCGCGTGGAGTAGCGGCTCGCCCTATTCGTTGACGGGGACCGGACCGTCGGGGAGTTCGAGCACGATCGAGCCGTCGCCCTGGACGGTCACGGGGTAGATCGCCAACGGCAGTTCAGCCGGAGGGTCGAGCGCCTCGCCCGTCTCGAGGTCGAAGCGCGACAGGTGCAGCGCGCAGGTGATCGAATCGCCGGTCAGGAACCCCTGATCGAGCTCGAAATACTCGTGCGAGCAGATGCCCTGCATGGCCCGGACCGAGCCTTCCAGGTTGACCAGCAGGATGTCCGTGCCATCGACCTGAACGCGAAGCATCGTGCCTTCGGGGACGTCCGCCAGGTTCGCGACGGAAACGTGGCGGGTCACTAGGTCAAACCACGCTCGAAACGGCCCGCGGCAGCGCGTCGGCACGCAGCGAGGCGGAGTCCGGCGTGCTTGTGGTAGGCCGTACGGCGTGCATGGGTACGGACTGGCCCAAGGCGCCCTTAAGGGTCTCGGCGGCGCGTCGCGCCATCACCTTATGCCTCGAATTGGGCCCGGATACCGCGTGCACGAATACAAGGTGGCATGAGGTCTCCGGCCGATGACCTTGAGGCCGTCCTTCACCCTCACGGCATTCATGCACGCGGTACGAGCAGGCTCAACGTCGGCGGTACCGAGCGGCAGCTCGTGCCAAGCGGTCAGCTATGCCGCTGCCTTGTCAGCGACGGCGGCGGCTCCCGGAGCGGGCCACTTCGCCTCGAGCAAGGCACGCAACCCGGCCTGGGCCTCGGGCAGCGGGATGCGCGCGACGACCGGTTCGAGGAAGCCCAACACGATCGCCTTGCGCGCCGCGTCGCGCGAAAGGCCGCGCGACATCAGGTAGAAGATCTGGCCCTCATCGATCGGCCCGACGGAGCTCGAGTGGGCCGCGCGGCGCACGTTGGGTTGATCGATCTCGAGCGAGGGCACGGCCACCGACCGCGCCTTGCGCGTCAGCAACATCGCGAACTCGCCGAGGAACGAATCCGTCCCGATGGCCGAGCGCTCGATGCTGATGAGGCCCTTGAAATAGCCGCGCGCCCGGTCGAGGAAGACGCCCTTGCTGAGCAGATCGCCGGTCGTGTCCTCGCCGATGTGCGTGGTGTAGCTCGTCAGGTCGAACAGCTGCGCACGATCCCCGAAGCCGATCTCGACCTGGCGGACCGACGAACCCTGACCGACCAGGCGGTTGTCGATGCGGCTGCGGAAGAAGCCGGCGCCGACGCTCGCCAGCGCCCAGCGCAGGGTCGCATCACGACCCAGCGTCGCGTGGCGGTTGACGAATGCAACCGTCTCATCGCCGAAGTCCTGTTCGCCGGAAAAATCGAGCGTGGCGCCGCGCGCAAGGTCGATCTCGGTCGTTCCCCACCACAGGCTCTGGCGGTCGGTCGAGGAATCCACGGGCGCCGATCGTCCCGCACCGGACGCGACCTGCTCCTCGAGGACCTTGGCGTGCGCCCGCTCGCCGATCGAGATGACCGTCCGACCGATCAGCCCCCGGCCAGCCGCACCGACGCCCCAGCGCAGCACGATCGGGCCATCGAGCTCGACCCCCGCCGGGACATGCACGAGAACACCGACCGTGGCCGCCGCCCGCGCGACCTGGGCGAAGGGGTCGTTGTCGGGCAGGCTTCGACCGCCCTCGATGACCGACCGGATCAACCCGGGGCGGGAGAGCAGCACGTTCTCGAAGGTATCGACGACCACGCCGGCCGCCCATGCATCATCGCGCATCGCCTGCGCGACGACCTGGTCTTCCTCGATGTGGAGGATGGCGGCTGCGCCGGCGGGGAGGCGGCTGGCATCGCGTGCCCCTTCCGCCAGTCCGGTTTGCGCATAGGGCTGGATGGCGCCGAACCGCACCGTGCGAAGATCAAGGTAGGTCGTGAAGAGCTGGTTGGTTTCCGCGGGCTGCGATGCCACCAGGCCCGCACCCGCGACCCGCTCATCGACGAGCCAACTCGGCTCCTTGAACGTCCGCGCGATCGATCGGGCGTCCGCCTCGCCGGCGAAGCCGAGTTTCAGGGGCGGGACGCTCAACCGAGCGCGCCCTCCATCTCCATCTTCACCAACCGGTTGAACTCGATGGCGTACTCCATCGGCAGCTCCTTGGTGAAGACCTCCAGGAAGCCCTGGACGATGAGGTTCTGCGCCTCGTTCTCGGTCAGGCCGCGGCTCATCAGGTAGAAGATCTGGTCCGCGCTGATGCGGCCCACGGTCGCTTCGTGGGTCATCGTTGTGTCGTCTTCCTGGATATCGATGTACGGGTAGGTGTCGGAGCGGCTCATGTCGTCGAGCATGAGGGCGTCACACCGCACGCTGGCGACCACGCCCGTCGCGCCGGGCGCGACCTTCAGATGGCCGCGGTAGGACACGCGACCACCATCCTTGGAGATCGACTTGCTGACGATGCGGCTGGTCGTGTCCGGAGCGAGATGGATCGCCTTCGCGCCAGTGTCCTGATGCTGCCCCTTCCCGCCGACCGCGACCGAGATGATGTCCGCGTTGGCACCACGCCCGCGCAGGTAGATGCTCGGGTACTTGACCGTCTTGCGCGAACCGGTGTTGGCGTCGATCCACTCGACATTCGAGTCCTCGTACGCGTGCGCCCGCTTGGTGACGAGGTTGTAGACGTCGTTCGACCAATTCTGGATCGTGGTGTATCGAACTTTGCTTCTTGGTAGAGCAATGACTTCCACAACGGCGACGTGGAGCGATTCCGTTGCATAGATGGGAGCAGTGCACCCTTCGATGTAATGTACGGACGCGCCTTCGTCGACGATGATCAACGTACGTTCGAATTGTCCGGTATTTTCGCCATTGATGCGGAAGTAGGCTTGCAGCGGGAGCGGGACGTCAACTCCCGGCGGCACATAGACGAACGAGCCGCCTGACCAGACTGCGCTGTTGAGCGCCGAGAATTTGTTGTCCTCGGGCGGCACGATGGTGCCGAAATACTTCCGGAATAGGTCCGGATATTCGATGAGCGCCTGGTCGGTGCCCATGAAGACGACGCCGAGCTTGCTCAGCTCTTCCTTGACCGAGTGGTAGACGACCTCCGAGTCGTACTGGGCGCCGACGCCGGAGAGGAACTTGCGCTCGGCCTCGGGGATGCCCAGGCGCTCGAACGTGTCCTTGATCTGGTCGGGGACGTCGTCCCAGGAGCGCTCCTCGCGCTCGGACGGCTTCCGGTAGTAGACGATCTTGTCGAAGTCGATCTTGTCCAGGCCGTCGGTCCACATCGGCATCGGACGCTTCAGGAAGTGCTCGTAGGCGCGCAGGCGGAACTGGAGCATCCAGTCCGGCTCGTTCTTGAGCGCGCTGATCTCCTCGACCGTGGCGCGCGTCAAGCCGCGCTTCGCCTCGTGCAGGTAGATCAGATCGTCGTGGAACGCATACTCGGCACGGCGGTCGTTGACGACGGGCTTCGCGGTCTGGGTCATCGAGTCTCCTTAATCCCGACCCATAGTATCGGGATTAAGCCCGGGACGCGCAAGAGCGACTCGTTCTCGCCACGTGACCTATGGCAGATGCGTGACGCTGTGGCGGCTCCTACCATTCGTGCCAGCCGCCATGAAAGGCGCCGATGACGCAAGCGCAGCCGAACCCGACCTCTCGACCGGGTCGCCGAGCCGCGACCCTACTTCCGGCCATCCTGGTGGTTGCCGCCCTGGTCGTCAGCTCGTGCGGATCATCGAACGCGCCGACGCCGACACCCGCCAGCCCGTCGCCTTCATTGGCTGCCTCGCCGCAGCCGACGGCGTCCCAGCCATCCCCATCCCCGTCGCCCACGAGCTCGGCCACGGCCAGGACGACTGCGGGCCCGACACCATCGCCCTCGATGACTCCGACGCCGAGCCCGAGCGTGCCGCCGCCTGGACCGTGGAGCACCCTCCAGACAGGCTCGAATCTCACCGGTGACTTCTCGCCCGATGGGGCGTACCTGCTCGTCTCAGACGCCTACGGGTGGGACACGTCGGCCACGCTGTACAGGGGCACGGAGATGATCCGGAGGCTCGACGGTGACTCCGATGTCGTCACGTGGATCGACCCCACGTCCTTCCTCGTCCTTCGCTGGGCACGCGATGCGAACGGACCAGAATACGATGTCGTTCAGGCCGCGTTCGTCGCGCAGGTGGATTCAGCGAAGGTGACGCGCGTCGAACTTCCCAGTGGCGTCGCGGGAGGTGGCGAGGCTCTCGGGAACGGGCACGGGCAGGTGGCGTACGTCACGGCGAACGTGGTGCCCGGCGATGCGTCACGGGACGAGTTCCGCGTCTGGGATGGTGCGACGTCGACGAAGGCGATGACCGGCGTGCCGATGGCTTGGTCGCGTGACGGGACCCGGCTCGCCGTTTTGCACATCGTCGATACGAGCCACTTCCAGGCACTGGGCTGGATCGAGATCCTGGAGTGGCCGTCGCTCAAGCCGCTGTTCAGCGACCGTCGGATCCGGACGCCTCTCGGCGACATCGGCTTCGATCCGTCCGGACGGTACTTCGGTTATTGGAGCGGGGGGCCCACCGTCCTTGACATCGAGACGGGCACGACCACGACCATCGGACCGACATTCGACGAGCGAGGCAGCGACGACGTCGCCTGGTTCGATGGCGGGACCGCCGGGAGCCAGCTCATGATCCCGTTGGTAGACAACTCGGTCTCAACGTACAGCCTGTCGGGCGCCAGCGTCGGGACGCAGCCAGACGTGGGCGACGCGGTCGCCGCATCGGCCGACGGAAGCCTCGCCGTTGGCTACTACGGTCCGTTCGGTGACGACGACCCTCTGACGATCGCTCTCATGACCGCGAGCGGGAGCCGCCAGGTCGATCTGCCGGGCAAGATCGACGAGATCGGACCAACGGTGGCCCCGGACGGTCAGGCGGTCTTCGTCAGCGTCTTGGCTGCGGGCGGGCCGACGGCGTTCCTGCTGCAGCCGTAGCGGCGACCTTCCGGCTCGACCCAACAGAATCGGGTCCAGCGGCCACTCCATCACCGAGAGAGGGAAGATCCAGATTGGAGCCCGCGGTGTTCGACGCGAGATATGCCGAGCTGTTCGCCGACCTGCGCAGGGTCTGTCTCGGCCTGGGCGCCGGCTCGAACGCGGAGGACATCGCCCAGGAAGCGCTGATCCAAGGTCGAGCGAAGCTGGGCGACCTGCGGGATGACACGAAACTCGTGCCGTGGCTCCGGCGCATCGCCGTCCGAGGCGTTGGACGAGCGCGAACGGCGCCGCACGCACAGCTCATCGATCGATCAGGCGCGAGCGAATGGGCGCTCGTTGACCTGGCCGCGGACGAACGGGAAGCAGTGAAGCGGCTTCCGACGCGACAGCGACAGATGGTCTCGCTGGTCTACTTCCTGGGCTACGGCCAGGACGACGTGGCCGACATGCTGGAGGTATCACGCGGCCACGTGGCACGCACGCTGTGGGATGCACGCGTTTCTCTGGCCACCACCCTCGCCGACTATCGGAAGGACGGTGGGTCGTGAGGCCGTTCGATCGACATCTCCGCCACGCGGAGCTGGCGGCCATCGCCGATGGGAAGGCCATCGATTCCCTCGCGCCGAAGACGGCGCGGCACCTGGCGACCTGCGCTCGATGCACCGCCCTGCTCCACGGCCATCGCGCGGCCCGGAGCCTGCTGCTCCGCGAGGGGTCGGAGAGCGAACTGCCGCAGCCCGCAACAACGGGCGCGCCACGCTCCTTCGGAGGCGCAGTCGTCGGGCTGTCCGGAGCGGCGGTCGTCCTGGCACTCCTGATCGCGGTCGTCATCGCGCTGCCGCGCCTGCCTTCGACAGCACTCGCGTCCCCTGGTACCAGCGCGACACCCACGCCGAGCGCCGGATCGCCGGCGCCGAGCGAACCACAGGCCTCGTCCAGCGCGTCATCGACGCCACCAGCGTTCTGGACTCCGACGCCGGCTCCGTCGGCGATCGGTCCGTGGACCGTGCTCATGAACGGCAACGGCCTGCACGGGACGTTCTCGCCGGACGGCGCGCATCTGCTGGCGTACAACGGCAACACCGCGACGCTCTTCGCGGGCACGGAGCGCGTGCGCGACCTCGCTGGCGAGACCGATATGGTCGCGTGGATCGACGACACGTCGTTCCTCGCACTCCGGCTCGCGGGAAGCCCGGACGGGTCGGTCGAGCAGGTGGACAGCGACCACGTGACGCCCGTCGACCTGCCGGATGTCTACTCGCTTGCCCCGCTCGTGGGCAGCGGACACGGCCAGGCGGCCTACGTCCAGGCGTCGTCCGTCGGCACCGGCAGGACAGCCGAAACGGCCGAGACCTTCAGCATCTGGGACGGCCAGACCACCACCAGCGGGATCCCAGGGCGGCCACTGGCCTGGTCGCTCGATGGCAAGCGTCTGGCCGTCTGGCACTTCGCCGAGACGGCCAACCTGTCGTCGCTCGGCTGGCTGAGCATCCTCGCCTGGCCGTCCCTGACTCCGCTCTTCGTCGACCGGGACGCTCGCACAGAGCACGGCGATGTGGCATTCGACCCCTCGGGGCGGTACGTCTCGTACGGAGCGGCTGCCGGGGTCCAGGTCATCGACGTCGACGCGGGCACGACCAGCACGGTCGGGGTCTTTGGAGCCTCCGTTGCCTGGGACGCTGCCAGTCAGCTTCTCTATCCCGACGGCCAGGGCACGGTCGTCACCTACAGCCCATCGGGCGACCGCATCAGCGACCAGCCGAACGGAGGCGACTTCGTGGTGGGCGCTCCGGACGGCGCCGTCGCCGCGAGTTACTTCAGGCCTGAAGAGGGACCGCCGGGTGCGTTGACGGTCTTCGGGCCGGCTGGGATCTCGAGCGTCGACCTCCCGGGGACCATCGATCCACTTCCGCTGACGGTCGCGTCGGGAACGGGAGCCATATTCGTGTCGGTCGATTCGTCCGCGGGCGAGACCGCCTTCGAGCTGGCTCCATCCACGCCAGGCCCGCCACCGACCAGCTCACCGCCACCGACGTCGCCGCCGGCCACGACCATCGGTCCCTGGACGGTCCTGACAACAGGCACCAATCTTCAGGGCGCATATTCGCCGGACGGGGCCTATCTGCTGGTCACGGATCTGCACCCGTTCAACGGCACGAGCGAAACCACGTCGGTCACCCTGTTCAAGGGCACGCAGGTCGTCCGGACGCTGCCCGAGGGCGACGCGGTCGGAGCCTGGATCGATTCCTCCTCGTTCCTGGTGCTCCTCGAACCTGAGGTCTTCGTTGGCCGCGTCGACAGCGATGTCCTGACACCCGTCGATGTGCCCGACATCTATCAGTCGATGCCGATCCTGGGAAGCGGCCACGGCCAGGTCGCCTATGTGTCGGCGGCCTCCGTCAGCGACCCGAACGATCCGCAGGGCTGGCAGAGCCGGATCTGGGATGGGACAGCCGTCAGCGACCCGCTACCGGGAATCGCAAGTTTCTGGTCTCGGGACGGAACGCGCCTCGGTATCTGGCACTACGCGGAAGGGCGGATCCCCGATCTGTCCGGCTGGATCGAGATCGTGTCCTGGCCGTCGCTGACCCCTATCTTCACCGACCGGAATGCACGGGCGGTCCCTTACGGCGAGGGGTTCGATCCGTCCGGCCGCTACTTCTCCTACCTGTCCACCCAGGGCGCGCAGGTCGTCGACCTTGACGCCGGAACGACGACCACGGTCGGCCCGGCGCTCAGTCAGATCGGCTACACGGTCGCGTGGGATTCGGCCAGCCACCTGCTCATCGCCGAGGGCGGCACCGTTGTGACATACACCGCCTCGGGTGCGCACCTCAGCGATCGGACGGGCGCGGGCAATCGCGTCGTCGCCTCGCCGGACGGCACGGTCGTTGCCAGCTACTTCCGGCGAGACGGCTCACCAGGGGCGCTGACCATCCTCGAGCCGGCCGGCATCGCGAGCGTAGACATCCCGGGCTCTCGGCTCTTCGCGGGCCCGCCGGTCATCGCCGCCGGAAGCGGGGCGATCTTCGTCGCCCCTGATGGCGAGGTCGGCGAGAACGGACTCGAGATGACGCCTCCCGTGTCCGTGGCACGAGATCCGACCTTCCTCTTGACGCTCGCGGCGGACAAGCCGACCTACGCAGCGAATGATCCGATCCAGATCAGTGCGCAGCTGCAGTACGTGGGGGAAGCGCCGACCACGACCATGACCGGGTCGGGCGATGGCATCGTGGCGTTCGGTATCGAGCAGCTCGACGGCCCGGTCGACACGCAGATCGTCCGCCACGCCGACTGCCGTCAGTACGTGTTCCAAACTGGGGATGTGACGACGGTGCCATTCCAGAAGTCGGGCGCGTTCGACGCGACCGATCCGTTGGCGCCGTTCTGGCAGACGTTCTACGCCGATCCTCAGTTGCGATTGCCGACCGGCCACTACCGCATCACCGCACAGGCCAGCTACGGGACGCCGGCGTGCGGCGACGAACAAACAGTCACGGTGTCGGTCCTGATCGATGTGCAGTAGCGCTGGCGCAGCACCAACCTGGAACAGCTCAGGCGGGCATCGGACCCGAGGATGGCACCCGGAAGCCCACCACACTGGCCACGATCGATCCATCGGGCTTCGACGTGAAGAGAAGCGCGGCCACCTTGTCGGTTCCGAGGAACGTCACGTAGGCCGTCGGCCCGTCCAGCGCAACCGGGCAGCCTGGGGCGATCGACGCCGGCGGGTTCCCCCAGAACGGTGTGCCACAGGGAAAGCCGTAGGGGCTGATATCGACGGTAGCGACCGGGTAGCCCAAGGAGGCTACGGCAGTGAGGACGGCCGCTTCCTCGGCCGGGCAGCCTCCTGGCAGGACTGACGAGGGAGGAACATCAAGGGTCGAGCAACTCATGCTGATTGTCGGGCTTGGGCTCGGTGGTGCCGGCGGCGGCGGGGACGGGGTGACGGCTGGAGACCCGCACGCGACGACGAACACGCAGGCAAGAGAGGCGAACGTCAACTTCACGCGTTTCGACGATCCGACATCACGACCCGATCGCGCCGTCACTGCGGCGACTCGACGGGCTCTGTGACGAGCCACGGGTCGGCTCACGGAGTCGTCAAGTCACTCGGCGCCCACTCGCACGGTCCGGTCGCCGGAGACGTCGCTCGTTCGACGACCTGGGCGCCCGCCGTGAGGTCGAGCGCGACGGTGCAGCCGTCGTGTGGATCGCCCACCGGCACGGAATGGTCGGTCTTGGCCAGCCACGCCTTCAGCGTGTAGTGGCCGGCGTCCAGCACGACTGTCTTGCCGAGGTACCCAGCGTGGACGAGTGCGCCGGACGCGTTGTCGACCTCGAAGTAGGGCGGGTCGGCCTTGCCCGTTAGATCGAGCGAGGTGTACTGGAGGATGAGCAGCGCGGGTGCGTATCCGGGCGCCGACGCGAGCGGCTGCTGCGTGACCACGCTGCCATCGTGATCATCGATGATGATCTCCTGGATCGGCGATGTGCCGTTGGCGTCGACATCGCCGGCGATCGATCTCGTGATCCAGACGGCGTGGTCGGGGTCCGGAGCGAGGCGCGGCTCGATGTCGTCGGCATCGGTCGGGTCCGCCGACTGGATCGACAGGACGTGGCCTGAGTCGGGCAGGAGGGCGGCGACCTGCTCCTCGACATCGGCCGAGGTGAGCTGTCGACCCTGGGCCTCTTCCAGTTGCACGCCGAGGGCCTGCCCATCGAGCCAGGCGACGCGGTCGATGACGAAGGTGGTGCGGCAGGTCGAGCGAACGGCGCCGGCGGGACACGCCCAGATGCGGGGGTCACCGGTGTGGCCCACCAGGACGACCGGCACTTCGGTCATCAGCTGCTCGCCCGGATCGGGACCGGGCACGGATGGCGCTGCATCAGCGGCATGCTCGAGCACCGACCAGATGGGCGTCTCGAGGACGTGCGTGTCAAGGAGTGGTCCCGTCCGGGGTAGCGTTCCGTACTCCCCACCCAGCGAGTCCGACTTGCTGTAGCGCAGGTGCTGCTCAGTCTCGGTCAGAACGGCGCCATTGCAGTACCCCTGCAGGGTGGTGATGTAGGTGCCGGGTATGGCCGGGCACGACAGCAAAGGCCCGGGATCCCAGTAGCCTGCCACGGCGATGGCGCGCCCATCGACCGATCCACTCGCGATCAAATCGATGGCCTGCGACACCGTGTGGGTCGGCAGGCCGAGTACCTCACCCGGGAACATGGAGGGCGGTGCCGTGCTCGGCGTCGCGGAGCCCGAAGCGAGCGGTTGTGCCGGCCCGACAGCCTGCTGCGTGGGCGTCGCGCTCGGAGGTCCTGCCGGCACCGCGTCAGTCGGAAGAAGGCGCGAGCCACCAACGACGACGGCTCCAATCACCGCGACCGTGACGGCTGCCGTGACAAGAGCGCGCAAGGGTGATGGCCGCGACCGTGGCTGCAACCGGGCGGGGTCCGGGCTGGGCGGCGGCGCCTGCGTCGAACGCCATCGTACTCCGGCATCCGAGAGCAGTCGATCGAGGTCGCGGTCCTCGTCGTGGTCGGTCACGGAAGGACCTCGAGGAAGGAGCGAAGGTGCCGTCGCGCATCGGACAAGGTCGACTTGACGGTCCCTTCCGAGCACCGCATCACGGCGGCTGTCTCGTTGACCGACAGACCTGCGAAGTAGTAACAGTCGACCGCGAGCCGCTGCCGCTTCGGCAGGCGCCGGACGGCGGTCTCGATATCCAGGTGATCTTCGGCAACATCCGATCGCACTCCGACTTCGAAGCGGATCGGGAACCACCGCCGCCGTGCGGACTTGCGGGCCTCATTGGCGGTGATGGCGAGCAGCCAGGCGGCCGGAGTGCCTCGGTCGGGGTCAAACTGGGATCGCTTCTGCCACGCCTTCGACAGTGCTTCCTGGACGACGTCGTCCGAGCTCGTTCCGGAGGTCAATCGAGCCGCAAGCCGAGTCATCGCCGGCAGGACCGGCCGGACCCATTCGACGAACTCGGCCTGATCGGCAAGCCGGTCACCCGTCAGGGATCCCTCGGTCATGTCGGCTGGGCTCTTCATCATTGCGATCACACTTGGTATATCCGCCGCGACCGCTTTCGGTTGGGTCGGTCAGTGACAGGCGCCGGGACCGATCAGAAGAACGTCGAGCACCAGGGCGGATCGAGGGTGGCGAAGAGGGCGTCGGCTTCTGCGAGGGCGCCACGGCGATGCTCATCGGCGCCGCCGTTGGCGAGGATGGCATCACGCAGGCGCGTCCCACCCAGGTACGCGGCACTGAGTGCGGCAACGTCAAGCGTCAGATCGGCGGCACGCTTCGTCGGTTTGCACGTCGCGCCGGCCAGGTTGGCGTCCAGCGCCACGCGCGTCCGCGTTTCGCCCGACGTGCCTCTGCCCTCGACGGACTCGATCACGAGCGCGCCCTCGCGCTCGTAGCCGCGCGCGGCAAGCGCTCCCGGCACATCGATCAGCTTGACCCACAGCCCATCGCCAGTTCCGGAGACATCGGCGGCACGGGCGTTGACGAGCAGCCAGGGCAGGCGCTCGGCCGGGGAGCGTCGTTCGGCCTTGATGCTCCCGACCCAGTCCATGTTGGCCAGGAACTGCCACAGCGCCAGGTAGGCCGCGTCGGTGAGGGCGTGGAGCTCGTCGAGCTCGACGACGCTGCGCGGTTGGCCCTTGGTCCACTTCTCCTGGGCGCGATACCGGACGTAGCCGTCCACGGCTCCGGCGGCGTCTCGATGCAGCGCGATGAAACCCTTCCACGTCGGCCCCCAACCCGACTCGAGGAGTCCGACATCATATTGCCACGTGTACTCGCGACGGGAGATCTCTCCGGGCTGGCGGAGGCGCCACGCATCGAAGACCGCGCGCATCGACTCCGCGACCTCGAAGGACGGCTTGACGAGTTCCACCGAACCGGTCGCTGCCTCGTGGAACCGCACCCCGACCGGATCGAGCGTCCACGTCGCGTGTGTGACGGCCGGGCCGTATCCGAAACGACCGTAGATCGGGTACTCGGCGGCGTAGAGCAGTGCGACCGTCTCGCCGCGATCACGCGATGCGGCATGATCGGCCGCTGCCATTCGGCTCAGGATGCCGCGACGCCGGTGCGTCGGCCGGACACCGACCGTGGTGACCGCCGAACCCGGCGCCCGCCCACTTCCGGGCAGGGTCAACTCGGTCGCCCAGCTGCGCCAGCAGCCGACGACCGTGTCACCCTCGAACGCGCCCCATATGCGCCAGTAATCCCAGCGAGGCCGCACCTCCTGAGCGATCTTGGCCGAGTCGAAGCGCTCGAGGAATGCCGTCCCGAGGGCGTCGAACCATGCAACCGTCTCGTCGGGCTGGATGAGGCGGATGTCGAACGATGGGTCCGCGGTCTGCGTCTTCACCCGGTTATCGTGCCACGGCGAACGTGGTACGAGGTCATGACGCCGCGCCGGAGGGGTTCGGCCGAAGCTCGGAGAGGATCTTCTGCTCGAGCTCGAGGATCTGCTTCTCCAGCCCGGCGACCTTCTGGAGGATCTCGGTGTTGCCCGTCAGCAGTTTCTCGTTCTGCTCCTCCTCGACGTCGGACTGCGACGCCGCGTGCTCCAGCGTCATGCGGTCGCGCATCACCTGCCGATTCCCCGCCAGCAGGATGAGCGGCGCGGCGTACGCGGCCTGGGTCGAGAAGGCGAGGTTGAGCAGGATGAACGGATACGGGTCGAAGTGGAAGAACAGGATCACGTTCCCGGTCAACCAGATGACAACGAAGATGCTCTGAATGACCAGGAAGCGCCAACTGCCGATGAACGCCGTCGCGGCATCGGCGACGCGCGGGCCGAGATCCGCCTCGCTCTGGGCCATCTGCTGATTGACCGGGTGACGGTACTTCGGCTGCGCCATGGAGCCTCCTCTTCGCTGCGCGGCGGGCGCCCGGCTCATGCCGATGCGCCCGAGTAGTGCTTCAGCCCGAACCGCCAGAACCAGCGCGTGAACGCCAGCAGCGCGATGGCGAAGCCAGCCGCCAACGCCAACGTCTCGACCGTCAGCCGACCGGTCAGCGCCTCGGCCGGAACGGTCACCGCGAAGGCGACCGGCACGAGATAGGTGAGGCTGATGGCCA
Source organism: Chloroflexota bacterium (assembly GCA_003169735.1). Taxonomy (GTDB): domain Bacteria; phylum Chloroflexota; class Limnocylindria; order Limnocylindrales; family CSP1-4; genus Palsa-1032. The sequence continues at coordinate 20,955 of PNAP01000014.1, forward strand.
GCCAGCCGGGATAGATGGTGACGGGCCAACGACCCGACTGATAGACACCCTCGAACAGCTCGGCGATCTGGTCCATGCGCACGACCCAGAAGGCTCCCGTCGTCAAGATCAGCCAGAAGCAGTAGATCATCAGGGCGCCGAGCAGCAGCGCCAGCGCGAAGACGAACGGATCGGCCACGGTGATGCCGGTCTGGAGCTGGCTCACGGCGTAGGCCAGCACGCCCGCGCCGATGACCACGTCGACCGCCCGCCAGATGCGGAACTCGCGGACGCTCACCAGGACCTGGGAATCGTCCGGTTTGGTCAGGGTGAAGTCGAGCGTGCCCCGCCGCACATCGTCCATCAGCCGCTCCATGTTGGGTTGGATGGCCATGCCGATGATGCCGCCCATCAGGAAGTGGACGCCCATCACCGCCAGCAGCTCGGCATGGGTCCAACCGTTCAGCTCCCCGGTCTGGCTGAAGACAAGCGCCAACACCGCCAGCCCGGTGCCGAGCGCGATGGCCGACTGGAAGATCTGGACGATGAAGTTGGCGCGGTACTGGAGCTCGTTCATGGCGCCAACGCGGAAGAAGACCCAGAACAGGCGGAGGGTGCGCAGCGGCCCGCCACGCGTCGGCATGGTCAATTCCCGACCGCGCCGTACTTGCGCACCGCGAATCGCCAGACGATGCGCACCACCACCGACCCGAGCACGATCCAGAACAGCTGCATGGCCAGGCCCGCGTACAGGTCCTGGTCGCTGAGGTTGCCGACGAGCGCCTCGATCGGGAAGTAGAAGCTGTACTTGAACGGCAGCACGTCAGCGAGACGCTGCGCCCAGTCCGGCATCAGGGTCAGTGGCACGAGGCGTCCGGAGAGAAGCAATTCGGCGGTGATGAAGAGCTCGAAGATCGGGCCCACGCGCGTCGTCCAGAAGGTGATCATCCCGACCGTCCAGTAGAAGACCGAGCGGATGAGGTAGGCGCCCCAGATGGCCAGGCCGAAGACGGCGATGTCGAGCGGGGTCGGGTCGATGACAGGGTGGAACAGCAGCCCGAGCACGAATGCGATGGGCAGCCACAGGACGATGACCACGAACTTCCAGCCGGCGAAGTAGCCGAGATCCCAGGTGATGGGATGGATCGGTCGCAGCAACATCCCGGAGAGCTCACCCTGGCGGATGCGCTCCTCCCAGCCGTAGGGCGTGAAGATGATGTTCATGTTCCGGACGAGCGTCCAGACGATGTAGTACGCGGCGAAGTCGCCGGCGGTGATGCCGTCGACCTGGCCGCCCTGCTGGTTGGCGATGGTCGTCCAGACGACGAGATAGATCACCGGCTCGGCGACCATGCCGATCATGTACAGGTAGTTGCCGACGCGGTACTGGAACTGCTCGACGATGGCGATGCGGATCTCGGTCAGATAGACATCGACCAGGGCGCGGGCGCTGGCGATGGCGCGGACCCCGACGGACGCGCGGGCGATCACCGCGGAGAGGCGGCGCTTTCTGCCGTGCGCGCTTCATCGACGGCGCGGCTGGCGTCGGCGAAGACGAGTTCGATGACGTCCTCGATGGGCGGGTCCTCGATGGTCAGGTCGGCCACATCGAGGTCAGCGAGCAAGCGTGAGGTGATTCTGGGTGCGTCGGCGCGCGGTACTCGCAGCGTCGACTTGCCATCCTCCGTGCCGATGACATCGCCGTAGGGGGACAGATCGGCGACACCATCGCGAAGCGTGACGCCGATCGTCTTGGTCGAATCGAAACGGGCGGCGAGGTCGGCGAGGCCGCCGTCGAACAGGATCCGGCCGTGGTGGATCACGATGACGCGCTTGCACAACGCCTCGACGTCCGCCATGTAGTGGCTGGTCAGCAGGACCGTCGCGCCGTACTGCTGGTTGTACTCGGCGACGAAGCTGCGGATCCGCTTCTGCATCGTGACATCAAGGCCGATGGTCGGCTCGTCCAGGTAGAGAACGCCAGGCCGATGGAGCAGCGCGCCGACGAATTCGGCCTTCATCCGCTCGCCGAGCGAGAGGTTGCGGACGGGCTTGCGGATCTGGTCGCCGAGGTCGAGCAGCTCGATGAAGGCGTCGCGTGTCTCGCGGAACTGCTCGGCCGGGAGGCGGTAGATGGCCCGGATCAGCTCGTACGAATCGAGCGCCGGCAGATCCCACTGGAGCTGGTTGCGATTGCCCATGACCATCGTGATCTGGCGCAGGAAGACCGATTCGCGTCGCGACGGCACGTGGCCGAGGACACGGACCACGCCGGACGTGGGATAGAGCAGCCCGGCCAGCATCTTGAGTGTGGTCGTCTTGCCGGCGCCGTTGGGCCCGAGGAAGCCGACCACCTCGCCGGCCTGGATCTCGAACGAGACGGCCTCGACCGCCCGGACGTCCTTGTGCTCGCGATGGACGAGGCTCTTCGCGGCGGCGCGCAAACCCGCTTCGCGGACCGGGACGCGGAAGGTCTTGCTCAGCGCATCGACATGGATGGTCGATTCGGCAGCGGTCACGCGGGGCTCTCGGCGGCGGCGCTGGCTGCGGCCCTGGTTGCGATGGCCGCCAGGACGGTCGCCAGTCGCTGGTGATCGGCGAGCTCGTTGTAGCGCTGCGCCGAGAGCCGGATGAGGCGCAATGGCACGCGCGCGGGCTGGGTCTGCGGCGGCCAGGTGTAGATCGGGACCTGGATGGCGTGGCGTTCCAGAAGCAGCGAGTGCAGGGGATCCAGCGGCAGCGTGTCGTCCGGATCGCCGTGTTCGGAACGATCGGCGATCGGAGGGAGGCCATCCGGAACGCGGACGGCGGCCATGGCGCCGAGCATCTCGTCCGGAGCCATCGCGGGTGTACCGAGCGCAGCCGCGATGGCGTCGCGACCGGCCAGGCAGAGCGCTCGGTTGGCCGCCATCAATCCGGGCCAGCCGTCCGCGTCGAGGCTGGCGATGAACTCGATCGCGGTCGGCAGCGCGAGATAGGCCGATGGGTCGGCCGTGCCGGTCCAATCGAACTCCAGGCGGAATCTCGACCGGTCGCGCCGCGGCGAATTCGCGCCGTGGGACGTGACCAATGGGCGGATGCGGTCGCGGCGGTCGCTCCGGACGTGGAGGAAGCCGCTGCCCTTCGGGCCGCACAGCCACTTGTGGCAATTGCCGGCGTAGTAGGCCGCTCCCAGGCGCGCCACATCGAGCGGCACCATCCCCGGAGCGTGGGCGCCGTCCACCAGCGTATCCACGCCGCGCGCCGCGAGCTCCGGGATCAACCGCTCAAGCGGCAGGATGATGGCGGTCGCGCTGGTGACGTGGCTGATCATCGCCAGCCGCGTCCGGCGCGTGACCGCGGACAGGATGGCGTCGATGACCTCATCGGGTGATCCGATCGGGAACGGGACGGCGGCCACGACCACATTCGCGCGCCGGGCCGCGGCCACGCGCCGCGCGGCATTCAAGGTCGCGTTGTACTCGTGGTCGGTGGTCAGGATCTCGTCGCCTTCCTCGAGCATCGGCGCGATCGAACTCAGGACGGTGTTGATGGCGGTCGTGGCGTTGGGGATGAACGCGAGGTCCTCGGGGTCGGCTCCGATGAACCGGCCGACCTCGGCGCGCGCCCTGTCGAGGGCCGGCTCGAGCTCCGTGTCCATGAAGTGGACCGGGTCGCGTTCCATCCGCTCGCGCCACGCGGCTTGGGCGTCGAGCACCGGACGTGGGCACGCCCCGAACGAGCCATGGTTCAGGAACGTGAGGCCCGGGTCCAGGAGCCAGTGCTTGGCGAAGGCGCGATCCATCTCGCGAAGTGTGCAACACGCAGCCCCGCGAAGTGCCGGTGCCTGACGCGATCCTGTGCGACGATCGCCGGCATGTGCGGACGGATGACGCAGCAGACCTCCCCTTCCGACGTGGCCCGCATCTTCGATGCCGAGGTGCGCGAGGACGAGCCCTTCGTGCCGAGCTACAACGTCGCGCCGACCGACCCGGTCACGGTCGTCCTGCAACGCGACGATGGGCGGGCCGTCGAACGACACCGCTGGGGACTCATCCCCGCCTGGGCGAACGACCCTCGTGACGGCGCGCGGATGATCAACGCCCGCGCCGAGACCGTCGAGACCAGCCCCGCATTCCGGGTGGCGTTTCGCAAGCGCCGCTGCATCGTCCCCGCTGACGGTTTCTACGAGTGGCAGCGGCGCGACGGGAAGCGGCAGCCGTGGTTCATCCATCCGTCGTGCTCGGTCGTCACGACGCGCGCGAACGACCAGATGGCGTCACTCCACGATCGGATGCCGGTCATCCTCGAACGCGACGCCTGGTGGCACTGGCTCGACCCGGCCGAAAGCGATCTGGCTTTCCTCCAGAGCCTGCTCGAGCCCGCACCGGACGACAGCCTCGCGCTCTACCCCGTCTCGACGCGCGTCAACAGCGTGCGCAACAACGGCCCCGAGCTGATCGAACCTCTGGTCTCCGCAGCAGCCGAGACCGACACGAAGCCGCACAACGGACAGCAGACGCTCTTCGGGTAGGGAGGGCGCCAGTAGACTCCGCGAATGGCAATCATCCGGGTGTTACTCGATGGCGTCTCGGATTGGGATTCGCTCCATGCCGCCCTCGCGGATGCTCTGGGATTTCCTGACTACTACGGACGGAACGGCCACGCGTTCATCGACTGCCTCACCGATATCACGCACGGCTGGGACGTCCCCCCGATGCTGGTCGATGGCGAAACGCTCACCATCGACCTCGGCGACACAAACAGGCGCGAGGAGGCATTCCGCGAGAAGACGGACGCGGTGTGCGCCTGGGTCGCCTTCGTGAACTGGAGAGACATGGCTGAAGGTCTGCCAGCGCGGTTGCTTGTCTCAAGCTTTGGTCGGTGACCGATCGATCGCGACGGCGGCCGACCAGCCTGGCGCCGCGGCCGGATGGCCAGGCACACTGTGCCGGACACGGCATTCAACTCGAGCGTTCGGACGCGAGCCCGGAGCCCGCGCCTTCTGACCTTGGTCGATCGCGTACCGGCTGCATGGGTACCGACTGGCGTTGGTCCGACCCAAGGTCGGCGCACATCCGCGCTGCCGTCCGTTATCGGTCGGGATACGCATGCACGCCGTGGCAGGCCCGGGGAATCGGCCCTAAGCGACTCGACTCGCGAAACGTCGACGACCTTGTCGGTCGCGTTCATGCTCGCAGCACCCATGTACCCGGTACGGACGTGCGGAAGCCGGGGCCGGGCCGAAGTCTGCGCTGCGCGCCCGGCGCCCGAGGTCTGCGCCGTCCACGAGGTCGGCGCCGGGACCAACCCGGACCGGCAAGGCCGCTGTTCAGCGGTGCGGCCACGAGCCCACTCATGACGACGCCCCCGGTTCAGCGCCGGGGGCTTCGTCGTCTGCTACGAACGTATCACTCAGGTGACGGTCCACCTCGGGCCGTCACCGTCGATCACGGAGTGTGGCCGAGCGGGATGAGGTCCGCTTGGGTCTGGCCGCCGGGGACGCCGCCGACCTTGTCTTCCAGGGTCACGACCATCCAGCCCTGCATGCCGTGGCGCGGCTGGAGATGCGCGGCGGCGACGTGGACCGTGGCGCTCATTGACTGTCCGGGTGCGAGCACGGCGAAGTCACCGTTCTCGATCGGCTCGTCGAAGGCGAAGAACCGGGCCCAGCCCGTCGACGGAGAGACGCCCTGGGACGTCGTCATGACATCGAGGTTGCCCTGGACGTCGAACGACTCCACCATGTAATCGAAGCGACCCGTGCCGGTGAGCCCGAGGTCGCTGGCGAGCACCGGCAAGAGGACCGTGTCGCCGTTGTTGGGGGCCGTGGCGAAGTATATGTCCACGATGTTGCCGGTCGAAAGATCCAGCACGGCCGAGACATACACACCATTCAGGGCGCCGAGCACGTTGAATGCATCGGTGCCGATGACGTCGAAGTCAGGAATGCCATCGTTGTTGGTGTCGATCAGGGTGTCGAATTCCGTGGTGCTCGGGTTGTTCCACTTGCCCCACGTGTTGATGGCGAAGACGAGGCACCGATCAGACGGATCGGCGGTCGAGCTGCACACCAACGGGTTGTCCGATTGCACGCCGCCGGCGCGCAGATCGATGTCGTTGACGCCCTCGCGGCCATCGAGCAGACCCCACGCATAGGTGTCGACGTCACCTTCGTGGAGACCGTTGTTCTTGATGGTCATGTTGGTCGTCCAACCACCCGCGACGGGGACGTTGGCGGTCTTCTTGGTCGGTGTCACGTCGGACTGGCCGCGCGGAGCGACGAGCCACGGCACCCGCAGGTCGTATTGCCCGGCGCCGGCCGTTTCCGGATGGACGGTGATCGCGCCGGCCACGTTGGTCAGCGGGCTGTAGAGCTGGCCGTCGGCGTCCACGGCCAGATTCGGGCTGTGGAACGGCGCGACATCAGGCAGCGCGGCGACATCCGCCTCGCTCAGGCTGAGGGTGACGTTCACGTGGGCTTTCGAGTGCGCCGGGACCGTCACGGAGGCCTGCGAGAACGCGACCGTGAAGCCCATGTCCGCGGTCGAGAACGCGTTGCTCAGGTCATAGGTGATGGCCGCGCCACTGGTGTTGTTGATGTTCACCGGCAGGGTCTGGACGTAGGAGCCCGGGCCGGCGACGCCACGATTGAGCTGGACATCGCCGAACGAGAGGCTCGACGTGCCGGGGTTCGTGACGACGTACGACTTGGTATCGACGGCAAGCCGCGGCTGGACGACGCCCGCTCCGGCATTGCGCGTGGTCGAACCTGGACCCTCGAGTGGCACGACCAGGTTCGGCTGGGCCGTACCGATGAGCGCTGCCTTGATGGCCTCAGGCGTCCACGTCGGATGAGCCTGGACGATCAGGGCGACCGCACCGGCCGTAGCCGGTGAAGCCATCGAGGTTCCGGAGAGGATCTTGCCGCCCTTGATCGTTGAGCCATCGGCGGACATGACACTGACGCCCGGAGCCGCGACGTCCGGCTTGAGTGCGCTCGCCCCGCCGCTCGGGCCACCCGAGCTGAATGAGGCGAGGAGCGGGTAGTCGGGGTTGGCCAACGTCGGCGCGACGGAGAGCGTCGCGGAGTCGGTATCAGCCGCCACCAGGGCAGGCCCGTCGGTGCCGTTGACCCCAGCGAACGGGATCGTGGCGCCGGTGATGGGTCCCTCGTAGGGCGGAAGAGAAGCGGCGTTGTTGATCATGATCACGGTCGAGGCCCCTTCGGAGGTCGCCTCGATGGCCCGCTGGATGCGAGCGCAGTAACCTCGAACGGCGACGGGGATCTCGCCGGCCACCCAGCCGTTGTATGTGTAGTCCTGGGGGTTGCAGCCGAGCGCCTCATCGCCGATGCCGTTGGTATTGCCATCGAATGGCGTTGACGGATCGTCCTTGAAGACATTCAGCGGGCCCGTGATGGGCAGCCCGGTGGTGTTGTTGTTGGCGTTGATGGCGGTGATGTCCGGGCCACTCGGCAGATGGATGTTGATCGAGGGGAAGCTCGGGACGGCGTCCATGGCGGCAACCGAGATGCCTCGCGTCGCGACGCCGGGCGAGCCGGTCTCGTAGGCGCTGGGGCCTTCATTGCCCGCGGCCATGACGACCGTCACGCCGGCGATCGAAGCGTTATCGACCGCTTCGGAGTCAGCCGAGCCGGGATCGCCGTAGGGAGAACCGAGGGACATGTTGATGACGTTGGCGCCGTCACGAACGGCACGCTCGATGGCGTCGATGACGATATCGGTGGCGCCACTGCATCCGAAGACGCGGTAGGCCATCAATGATGCCTGTGGCGCGACGCCGGGCCCGATGCTCCAGCTGTTGCCGGCTTCCGCGGCGGCGGTATAGGGGCCGGTGTAGGTCGTGCCGTCGGCGTTGACGCCCTCGCCGGCAGCCGTGCCGGCGACGTGCGTGCCGTGCTGGACGTTGGCCGCGGCGGGATCCTTGCAGTCGAGCGGATCGTTGTCCGGGTGCGGGATCTGCAGGCTCGGATCTGATGATGCCGGGTCATAGGCATCGCCGACGAAGTCCCACCCGCCGACGACCTTGGCTGTCGGGAAATGGTCGTGGGAGGCGCTGAGGCCGGTGGCCGTGGCGTAGCCGGTGGTCCCACCGAAGTCGCGATGGAAGAAGTTGATGCCGGTGTCGATGATGGCGATCTTGACGCCGGCGCCCGTGAAGCCGGTGTCGGTCCACGTCGTGTCCGCGCCGATATACGGCACGGTATTCGTGTTATCGACGTGGTAGATCGTGGCGATGCTCACGCTCTTGACGCCAGGCAGCGCCTGGATCTTCGGCAGTGTGAGGGCGGAGACGCGGACCTTGACCGCGTTGAGGACGTCCGTGAGGTTGCCTTCGACGACCGCGCCAAGGAGGCGCAGCTTGCTTGACAGGGTGGTCTGCGCGGCCATGAGCGGTTGACGAAGGGCGTCTTTCTGGGATTCAGTCAGAGACGTCCCGTTGGCGAGCGCCGCGCCCACGTACGTGGCGACCGGGCTTGCCTTCAACTCGACGTATGCGTTGACCATCCGGTTGGGATCCCGCTGCGAGAGCAGGTTCGCTGTGGTCACCCCGTACTGGCTGGTGTCCACCTTTCCGAAGCGCGTCGCGGGCGCTGTTGCGGGCGCGGCTGCGGTCGTCCCCGGCAGGACCCACGCCATCATCAGCGCTGACATGCCGATAGCCACGATGAGCCGTCGTTTCATCTCGCTCCCTTCCTAACGTTGCCTGATTCCCCGACTTGGCCGGGCGACCGATCGGCGGCCTCACGGTGATACGTGAAGCTGGGGTGGGCCGGATGCCCACTGGCCACCGAGCGGTGCCGGCATTGGCCGGCAACGGTCCTACTGTACTGCCGGACGGACTCCGCCGATAGCCCCTTCGAGTCGCTCCCAGTCGACCCACCGGGTGCCGTCCCACCATCGGTGCCAGAGCCGACCGTCGCGACCGGCGGCGAAGACGTCGAGGCGGTCGGCACTCCAGGCCGAGGCGGTCGGCTGACCGGTCAACTCACCGCCGAGTGAATCCCATGCGTGCCAGTGCGTGCCATCCCAGTAGCGGTCGTAGAGCTGGCCGTCGGCGAAGATGGCGAAGACCTCCATCTGGTCCACCGCCCATGCAGCGACGGCCGGGCCGGAAGCCAGATCGCCACCGAGCGACTCATCGGCGGACCACGCGCCGTCCCACCAGCGATGCCAGAGCCCGCCATCCGCGCCGCGCCAGAACAGATCGATGCGATCGACGCCCCAGGAGACCGCCTTCAACCCGTCCATACCGCCCAGTGTCGGGCATCTGGCAAGGGACGCGGCAGGGCCCCCGAACCGGGCAACGACGAGGCCCCCGACGGGAGTCGGGGGCCTCGTGCTGGCGACTTGGTCAGGTGACGGTCCGGAAAGGGCCGCCACCGGAGATCATGGGGTCTTGCCGATGGGGATGAGGTCGGCCTGGGTCTGGGCACCGAGGGTCCCACCGGTCGCGTCTTCCATGGTCACGACCATCCAGCCCTGCATACCGTGTCGTGGCTGCCAATGCGCGGCCTTGAGGCCGAGCGGGAGATTGATGTGATCGCCTGGCGCCAACAGCACGAAGTCACCGTTCGAGACGGGCTCGGCGAAGGCGAAGAACCGTGCCCAGCCGGTCGCCGGGGTGACGGTCGTGCTGGTGGTCATGACGTCGAAGTTCCCGGCGTCATCGAACGACTCGATCATGTAGTCGAATCGACCGGTGCTGGTGAGGCCGAGGTCGCTCGCGAGCACCGGCAGGAGCAGTGTGCTGCCGTTGTTCGGGGCGGTGGCGAAGAACAGATCGACGATGCTGCCGCTGCTCAGATCGACCACGGCCGAGACGTAGATGCCGGCGAAGTTACCAGTACCGAGGACGACGCTCGCGTCGACCCCGGCCACCAGGAAGTCGGGATCGCCGTCGTTGTTCGTGTCGATATAGACGTCGAACTCGTTCGGGGACGGGTTGTTCCACTTGTTGAAGGTGCTGACGGCGAAGATGAGGCAGGCATCGGACGGGTCGGTGCCTGGGGCGCAGACCAACGGGTTGACCGACTGGACGCCGGCAGCGCGCAGGTCGATCTCGCCGAGGTGGTCGTTGTCGTCAAGGAGGCCCCACGCATAGGTATCGGCGATGCCCTGGTGGAGACCTTTGTTCTTGATGACGACGCTGCTCTTCCAACCGCCTGCCACCGGGACGTTGGCGGTCTTCTGCTTGGGGGACACATTGGACAGACCGCGCGGCGCGATGAGCCACGGGACCTGGAGGTCGTACTGACCGGCACCAGCCGTCTCGGGGTGCACGGTGACCGCGCCGGCGACGTTGGTCAGCGGGCTGTAGAGCCCACCGGCGTTCACGTCGAGGAGCGGGCCGTGGAACGGCGAAACGTCGGGAAGGGCGGCGACATCAGCCTCGCTGAGGCTGAGCGTCACGTTGACGCGTTTGGATGAGCCGGCGGCGACGGTCACGGAACTCGACGAGAACGCGACCGCGAAGCCCATGTCGGCGTTGCTGAAGCTGTTGCTCAGGTCATAGGTGATCGCTGCGCCACTGGTGTTCACGATCTTCAGCGATCGTGTCTCGCTGTAGGAGTTCGGGCCGGCGACGCCACGATCCAACTGGACATCCCCGAAGGAGATGCTGGACGTGCCGGGATCCGAGACGACATAGGTCTTCGTGTCGACGGCCTTGCGCGGTGTGACCTCGCCGGCGCCGTTGATACGGGAGTCGTACGGGAGGACCTGGGCGGGCGTGGCGGTGCCGATGAGGGCCGCCTTGATCGCCTCGGGTGTCCAGGTCGGATGCGCCTGGGTGATGAGAGCCACCACGCCGGCCGTGGCCGGAGACGCCATCGACGTGCCTGAGAGGCTCTTGCCCTGATTGGTGGTGCTGCCGTCGGCCGAGAAGACGGAGACGCCAGGAGCCGAAACGTCCGGCTTGATGGCGGTGTCGCCGCGGCGCGGGCCGGCCGAGGAGAACGACGCGGTGTACTGGTAGGTCGGGTTGGCAACATCGCCCGCCGACGTGGCGGAGGCGCTCGTGCCGTTGTCGGTGTCGAACTTGGCGGCATCGGCGATGTCGACGCCGAGGAACGGGATCGTCACGCCGGGGATGGTGTTCTCGAATGGCGGAAAGCCACCACCGCTGTTGATCATCACGACGGCTGCGGCGCCCTCAGCCTGGCCTTCCTGGGCACGCTGGATGCGTGCGCAGATGCCGCGATCCACGACCGGGATCTGGCCCGCGACGAAGCCGTTGTAGGTGTAGTCGGCCGGGAAGCAACCGAAATTCTCGAAGCCCTCACCAGTGGTCAGATCGCCGACCGTCGATGGGTCATCCGCGAACCGGTTGATGGTGCCGCTGACCGGCAGGCCGGACGAGTCGTTGGCGTTGATGGCGTTGACGTCGCCCTGCGTGGCGAGGTGGATGGTGGCGCCGGGGAAGCTCGCCTCGGCGTCCATGGCCGCGACCGCGATGCCGCGCGTCGCGACGCCGGGAGAGCCGACGGTGTAGGCGCTGGAACCGTTGTTGCCGGCCGACATGACGACCGTCACGCCGGCGAGAGAGGCGTTGTTCACGGCCTCAGAATCAGCCGAGTCCGGATTACCGAAGTCAGAACCGAGCGACATGTTGATGACGTCGACGCCGTCGCGGACCGCCCGCTCGATGGCATCGACGACGAGGAAGGTGCTGCCGCCGCAACCGAACACGCGGTAAGCGTGCAGTGAAGCCTGCGGTGCGGTGCCTGGCCCGATGCGCCAGCTGTTGCTCGCCTCGGCGGCCGCGTTGTAGGGACCCGTGTAGGTGCTGCCATCAGCATTGACGCCCTCGCCGGCGGCAGTGCCGGCAACATGCGTGCCGTGCTGGACGTCACCGGCATCGGCTGCCTTGCAGTCGAGCGGATCGTTGTCCGGGGCGGGCGTATACGCGGCCGGGTCGAGTGAATCGGGATCGTAGTTGTCACCGGCGAAGTCGTACCCACCGGTCACCTTGGCGGTCGGGAAATGGCCGTCAGACCGGTCGAGGCCGGTGTCGGCAGCCCAGCCCGGGCCCCCGCCGAAGTCCTTGTGGTAGTAGTTGATGCCGGTATCGATGATCGCGATGGTCACGCCGGCACCGGTGAAGCCGGTCTGGCCCCACGTCGTATCAGCGCCGATGTACGGCACGGTGTTCGTGTTGTCGCGGTGATACTCGGCGGCGAGGCTGACGCGCTTGACGCCGGGGATCGCTGCGATCTTCGGCAGCTGCAGTGCCGGAACGCGGATGCGGACCGCGTTGAGGACGTCTGTGAATGAACCCTGGACGGTGGCGCCCATGGTCCCCAGGCGGGTCGTCAGGGCGTTCTGGGCCGCGATGAGCGGCTTTCGAAGAGCACCCTTCTGCGACTCGGTGAGCTTGGTGCCAGAGGCGATGGCCGCGGCATCCTGGGTCGCGATGGGGCTGTCGATCAGCTCGACGAACGCCATCACCATACGATTCGGGTCCTGCCTCGAGAGCAGCAGCGCTGAACTCGCCGTGACCCCATGCGTGTCGACACGCCCGAAACGGGTCGCTGGCGGGTGTGCCGCGGAGGCCGTTCCCGGCAACACGGACAACATCAACAGCGCTGATGTGCCGATGGCAACCATGAACCGTCGTTTCATCTCGCTCCCTTCCTACCTCGTCTGATTCCCCTGAGCCGGGCCAACTTCACGAGAACCTCACGGTGATACGTGGGCACGTGGTGGGTTGGACGCCCACCGGACACCACGAGGTTCAGGATCTGCCCGTCACTCCGGCGCTACTGTACGCCGCGACCGTCTTCGTCGGCAGTCCCAAGATGCGCCGCCGTCGCGTCCGGGGGCGAAGACATCGAGGCGGTCGACTGCCCAGGCCGCCACGGTGGGGCCGGAGGCGGGCTCGCCGCCACAAGGCGCAGGGTCAGCGGCGGGGCGCGCGGGTAGCGGTGCCTCGCCGCTGGTTAGACTTGGTCGCCACCGGCGAGAGGGAGGATCGCGTGAAACGAGCCACGACCCGAGAACGCCTCCGCTACGCCTTCGACAACTTCATGGGTCGGGGCACGCGCGCGCAGATCGTCGGCCTGTTCGCCATCGCCGGGCTGATGATCCTGGCCATCGCCACGCTGGTCTACGTCACCGGCCAGATCGCGGGCGCGAGCATCGGCAACACCGACCTGCTCAACTCGATCTGGCAGAGCCTGTTGCGCACACTCGATCCGGGCACGATGGGCAGCGATTCCGGCCAGTCCGGCTTCGTCATCGCCATGTTCATCATCACCCTCGGCGGCATCCTCATCGGCGCGACGCTCATCGGCATCCTCGCCAACGGCATCACGGTCAAGCTCGAGGAACTCCGCCGCGGCCGCTCGCGGGTCATCGAGTCGAGCCACACGGTCATCCTCGGGTGGTCGCAACAGGTCTTCACGATCATCTCGGAACTGGTCATCGCCAACGAGAACCAGCGTCGGGCGTGCATCGTCGTCCTGGCCGACCGCGACAAGGTCGAGATGGAGGACGCCATCAAGGCGCGCGTCCCGCGGACCGGCAGGACGCGCGTCGTCTGCCGCAGTGGCAGCCCCATCGATCTCGATGAGATCGCCATCGCGAGCGTCCAGACATCGCGCTCGATCGTGGTGCTGTCCCCCGAGACGGCGGAGCCGGACGCCGACGTCATCAAGACGCTCCTCGCCATCACCAACGACCCCGCGCGCCGCGCCGAGCCGTACCACATCGTGGCCGAGATCCGCGACGAGCCGAACCTGGCCGTGGCGCGCATGGTCGGACGTGAAGAGGTCGAGCTGGTGCTCGGCGGTGACCTGGTCGCCCGCATCACTGCCCAGACCTGCCGCCAACCCGGCCTGTCGGTCGTCTACAACGAGTTGCTCGACTTCGGCGGCGACGAGATCTACATGACCAGCGAGCCTTCACTGACCGGCCGGACCTTCGGCCAGGCGCTGAGCGCCTACGAGGATTCGGCCGTCATCGGCCTCGCCGGCGAGGGCACGAGCAAGGTCAACCCGCCCATGGACACGATCATCAGCGCGGGCGACCGGATCATCGCCATCTCAGCCGATGACGACACGGTACGCGTCTCGGACAAGCCGGCGCCGCCCCTTGACGAGGCCGCCATCGTGGCCATCCAGCGAGCGCCGGCGACACCCGAGCGGACGCTCATCCTGGGCTGGAACGAGCGCGGCGCGGCGATCATCCGGGAGCTCGATCACTACCTCGCGGCGGGCTCGGAGATCGCTGTCGTCAGCGGCCAGGCAGCGGCCGCTCCCGAGGTCGATGACCTGCGGCCGGTCATCGTCAATGCGGAACTGGACTATCACCGCGGCGACACGACCGACCGCCAGGTGCTCGACGCGCTCAAGGTCGAGACCTACCACCACGTCATCGTCCTGTCCGACGCCGATCTGCTCGACCCGTCCGACGTCGAACGGCAGCGCGCCGACGCTCGCACCCTGGTCACGCTCCTCCACCTACGTGACATCGGCTCGCGCACCGGCAACCGCTTCTCGATGGTCAGCGAGATGCTCGACGTCCGCAACCGGCGCCTGGCCGAGGTGACGCGGGCCGACGACTTCATCGTCAGCGACCGACTGGTCAGCCTCTACCTGACACAGCTGTCGGAGAACAAGGCGCTCCACGCGGTCTTCGACGACATCTTCGACGCCGAGGGCTCGGAGATCTACCTGCGGCCGGCAGGCGAGTACGTCGTGACCGGCCGTTCGGTCGACTTCTACACCGTCGTCGAGTCAGCGCGGCGGCGTGGCGAGATCGCCATCGGGTATCGCTTGCGGTCGCGTGCGGCCGACGCCGACAAGGGCTACGGTGTCGTCGTGAACCCGCCCAAGTCGCGGCAACTCACCTTCGACGCGGACGACCTGATCATCGTCGTCGCCGAGGCATAACCTCGGGCGCGGCTAGCCTGGTGAGCGCAACAGAACCTCGGGCGACAGCCGCCGATGTAACGGTTTCGAAAGGCTCGGCCGACAGACTGTGGACATGAGACACCGCCGAGACCTTGCTTCCGACGACCGCGACCGAGCCATCCGCCGCCTCCGCCAGCTCACCATCGGCATCGCCGTGACCGGCGCCGCCGCGTCGGGTGGCCTCGGCTTCGTGGCCGCGGTGACCTATCCCGGCCAGTCCACCAGCACCATCGATTCGAACACCGCAGATCAGGGCGTGGTCAACGATCCGGCCAACGGCGACCAGGGCGTGGTCACCGATCCGGCCAACGGGTCCACCTCCGGCGACCAGTCGGGGACAAGCAACACGACGCCGGTCCAGCCGGGAGTCGGTGCCACTCCGGCGCCGACCTTCCAGCCGCTCAACAACCTGCCGACCGTCAGCCATCGCCGGCCTCACATCGTGAGCGGGGGATCCCATTGAGCGTCGTGACCCGGAGCTGGCGTGCCCTCGGGACGTCGGTCCATGTCCTCGTCACGGACGCGGCCCTGGCCGATACCGCCCAGACGGCCGTGGCCGCGGTCCTCGAGCGGGTCGATGCCACGTATAGCCGCTTCCGCCGCGACAGCGAGATCAGCCGCGTCAACGCCCGACCGGGCGAGACATCGATCATCAGCCCGTTGCTGGCCACGGCGCTCGAGGCGGGGCTGCGGAGCGCCCGCCTGACCGATGGCGCCAGCGACCCGACCATCGGGCGCTCCCTGCGCGCGGTCGGCTATGACGGAGACTTCGACGGCATCTCGCAGTCGGCCGGTCCGATCGTCCTGCGCGTCGAGCCGGCGCCGGGTTGGCGGCGCATCCGCTTCGATCCCGACGTGCCGAGCGTCCACATCCCGCACGGTATCGAGATCGATCTCGGCTCCAGCGGCAAGGCGCTGGCGGCGGACCTGGCGGCGGCGGCCGCCCACCGCGCGCTGGGACGTGGCGGCGTCCTGGTCAGCCTCGGCGGCGACATCGCCACGGCCGGCACCGCGCCCGACGGCGGCTGGCTCGTCCTCGCTGCTGAGGACAGTGCCACGGCAGACGACGCCGACGGCGAGGTCATCGCCCTGGCGTCCGGCGCCATCGCGACTTCCAGCACGACCGTCCGCCAGTGGGTCCGTGGCGACGTGCGGTTGCACCACATCATCGACCCGGCGACGGGCCTGCCGGCGGTCAGCCCGTGGCGAACCGTGAGCGTCGTGGCCGCCGATTGCGTCGACGCGAACGCGGCCTCGACGGCGGCCATCGTGCGCGGTGACGGAGCGATCGCGTGGCTGTTCGGCCTCGGCCTGCCGGCCCGCCTCGTTGCGACGACCGGCGAGATCCATCGCGTCGGCGCGTGGCCGATCCCGGCGGGCGTCGCCGCGTGAGCGACCAGCTGCTCTGGTTCACGACGCGCGGCGCCGGCATCGTCTCGCTCATCCTGCTCACGGCCGTGGTCTGCCTCGGCATCACCACCGCGATCCGCTGGCAGAGCAGCGAGTGGCCGCGCTTCCTGACCGCGCAACTCCACCGCAACATCGCGCTGCTGTCGGTGGCCTTCGTGGCCGTCCACGTCGTGACCTCGGTCATCGACCCGTTCACCTCGCTCGGCTGGGCCGCGGCGCTGATCCCGTTCTCGTCGTACTACCGGACCATCTGGCTCGGGCTCGGCGTGATCTCGATGGAGTTGACGCTGGCGGTCATCGTCACCAGCCTGCTCCGCGACCGGATCGGGCGCCGCGTCTGGCGGACCGTGCATTGGCTGTCGTATGCGGCATGGCCGTTGGGAGTGGTCCACGGATTCGGCACCGGCAGCGATGCCACCGCCGTCTGGATGCTGGCCATCCAGGGTGGCTGCGTGCTGGCCGTCGGGCTGTGCGTCATCTGGCGGCTCGAGACCGACCGCAGCGCTCGCCGCCGAGCCGAGATCGACGCGCGTGGCGACGTGGTGCCCTGGGTATGAGCAAGGCCGCTCCGCGCAACACCGCACGCGTCCTGGCCGGACCCCCGCCGAGCGCCGGGACGGAATCGCTCAAGGACCACCGCGCCCGGCTCGGCCCGATGCCCCAGGTCCGTCATCAGGAGGACGCCGTCGCGCTGCTCGAGGCCAGCGGCCTGCTGGGTCGAGGCGGCGCCGGCTTCCCGGTCGGCAAGAAGTGGCGGAGCGTGGCCGGACACGCGAGCGGCAACGCCGTGGTCGTCGTCAACGGCGCCGAGAGCGAACCCGCCAGCTCCAAGGACCGGACGCTGATGGTCGCGCGGCCGCAGCTCATCCTCGATGGCGCACAGCTCGCCGCTACCGCCGTTGGCGCCGACGAGATCGTCGTCTACGTCGGCGTAGAGCACACCCGGGCACGAGCAGCGATGGCCCATGCCATCGCCGAGCGGGCGAGCGAGCGGAGCGCCCGGCGTCCGACCCCGATTCATCTGGTCGAGGCGCCGCTCGGTTACGTCGCCGGCGAAGCTTCGGCCGCGGTCCACTACATCAACGCCCGCGACGCGCGGCCGACCAACAAGCCGCCGCGCATCTCCGAGGTCGGCGTACGCGGCCGTCCGACACTGGTGCAGAACGTCGAGAGCCTCGCCCACGCCGCACTCATCGCACGCCACGGCGCCGAGTGGTTCCGCTCCGCCGGCCAGGGCCAGACCCGGGGCACGGCCGTCATCACGGTCAGTGGCTCCGTCACGCGGCCGGGCGTGCGCGAGATCGACCTCGGGACGACGATCGCCGAGGTCGCGGCCTACGCCGGGGGCGCCCGCGAGGGCCTCCAGGCGGTGCTCCTCGGCGGCTACTTCGGAGCGTGGTCGGACCTGGCGGAGACGTGGGACATGCCGCTCGACCCGGTCGCCATGCGGGCCAGGAACCTGAGCTTCGGTTCTGGGGTCGTCTCGTTTCTGCCGGCTGACGCGTGCGGCGTCAGTGCGACCGCCCGCATCATGGCGTTCATGGCCGGCGAGAGCGCCAAGCAGTGCGGCCCGTGCCTCTATGGGTTGCGGGCCATCGCCGATGCGACGCAGCGCCTGGCCATCGGCGGCGGCCGCTATGACGACCTCGTCCGGCTCGAGCGCTGGTCGGGCCAGATCGCCGGCCGTGGGGCGTGCGGACTACCCGACGGAGCGGTCGCGTTCTTCCAGAGCGCGCTGCGCGTCTTCAGCGCCGAGTTCCGGCTCCACCAGGCGGCGCGACGCTGCTCGCACCCGCGGGCGTGGGCCGGCGTGGCCTGACCATGGCGCACGTCATCACCATCGATCGCATCCGCTGCGACGGCTACGGCATGTGCGCCGAACTGCTGCCCGAGATGATCGAACTCGATGACTGGGGGTATCCCATCCTCCGTGCCGGGCCGATCCCGCACCAGCTGGTGAGCCACGCTCGACGGGCGGTCGACGTCTGCCCGGTCCTCGCGCTGCGCCTCCGGACGGCGGTCCCGGCCAACGCTCGGTCCTGACGCGCATGCGCATCCTCGTCGCCGAAGACGACGCCGGGCTTCGCGAGGTCCTGGTGATGGGCCTCCAGGAGCACGGCTACCAGGTCGATTCGGTCGACCGGGGTGATGACGCTATCGACATGCTCAAGTTCTACGACTACGACGTTGCCGTCATCGACTGGCGGATGCCGGGCGCCCAGGGCATCGAGGTCGTCGCCTGGGCCCGCCGCAACCGACGCCCGACAGCGCTGCTGATGCTGACCGCGCGTGATACGCCGCCCGACCGCATCCAGGGCCTGGACGCCGGTGCCGACGACTATCTCGTCAAGCCCTTCGATTTCGGCGAGCTGGTGGCGCGCATCCGGGCCCTCCAGCGGCGACCGCGCGGCGTCGATGCGCCGGTCATCACCCGCGGCCGCCTGGCGCTCGATCCGGTCACGCGAGAGGTCGCGGTAGGCGACCGGTCGCTCGGCCTAACCCCGACGGAATACGCCATCCTCGAGTTGCTGATGCGCCGCTCGCCTGCCGTGGTCGACCGGAAGTCGATCGCAGAACACGCCTGGGCGGACGAGACCGACCCACTCGGCTCGAACGCCATCGATGTCCAGTTGAGCCGACTGCGCGCCAAGATCCCGACGGCCGGCGTCCGCATCGTGACCGTCCGCGGCGCCGGCTACCGGCTGGAAGAAGCGTGACCCCGTCGCGCGGACCAGAGCTCCGCTCTGCGTCGATCCGCGTCGCCCTGACCGCGGCCGCAGTGGTCGCCGTCGTCTACCTCGTCATCGCGGTCGCCGTGGTGGCCATCGTCAGTCGCACCCTGACCAGCCAGATCGACGACCACCTGGCCGATTCCCTGCAGCACGTGGCCCCGAACCCCTTCGGCCCGCCGGGCGACGACAGTCCGGGCCGCCCCGATGACGGGCCGTTCGATCCGGTCATCGTCTGGCAGGTCGCGGCCTCCGGCACGGTCACCTCGAGTGACGATGCGGCCGTCCTGCCCACCGCCTACATCGGGGTGAGCGACCCGCAGACCATCCAGATCGGTACATCCACGGTGCGGGTGCGCGGGGCGGTGATGGGCGACGAGCGCGTCATCGTCGGCCAGTCGATGTCGAGCGTCTCGCAGGCCGAGTCGACCATCATCCTGGCCGAGGTGATCATCGCGCCGCTTCTGCTCGGTGTCGTCTTCCTCGGGGCGGTCGCCATCGGGCGGCGCGTGGCATCGCCGATCGAGGCCGCGCGGCAGCGTCAATTGGAATTCACGGCGGACGCCTCGCACGAACTGCGCACGCCGCTCTCGGTCATCGAGGCGCAGACCAGTCTCGCCCTCAGCCACGACCGATCAGAAGCGTGGTATCGGACCGCTTTCCAGCGCGTCGACCACGAGAGCAAGCGCATCCGCCATCTCGTCGAGGATCTGCTGTGGTTGGCTCGATTCGATTCGACCAGTGGGCGTCCCAACGCCGAGCCGGTGGATGTCGGCGTGCTGGCGGCACAGACCGTCGACCGCTTCGGCATCATCGCCGAGACGCGCCACATCTCCCTGAGCCTGGCGACCGCGGCTGGCACCAATGTCGTGACCGTGCCGCCGGAGTGGCTCGATCGACTGCTCGGGGTCCTGCTCGACAACGCCTGCAAGTACGCACCGGACGGCGGCTCGGTGAGCGTTTCGGTCGCGACCGACGGCGCGAGGATCCGGCTGACCGTCGATGACTCGGGGCCGGGCATCCCGCCCGACGAACGTGATCGCATCTTCGACCGGTTCCACCGCGCCACGGATGCCGTCGGCGGAGCAGGTCTCGGGTTGTCCATCGCCGATGCCATCGTCAAGGCGACCAACGGCCGCTGGCGGATCGCCAGCTCGGCCGCCGGCGGCGCGTCGATGTCGGTGACCTGGGCGCGTGCCTTCGCCGGGCCGAAGGAAGCCGCACTCGAACGTCTCCAGCCAGCCGAGGACCTGAAAACCCGGCGATGATGTCGCCGTGGAGAACACCGACGGATCGCCCGCCCGACGTCTGACCGAGGCGGCCTGGATCCGGCTCGGGGTGGTCGGCGTGACGGCGCTCGCGGCCGTCCTGTACGTATGGGACCTGACCAGCAGCGGCTATGCCAACACGTATTACTCGGCCGCGTCGGTGGCCGGGTCGCACGATTGGAGCGCCTTCTTCTTCGGGTCGTTCGACGCCTCGAACTTCATCACCATCGACAAGCCGCCCCTGGCGATGTGGGCGATGGGGTTGTCGGTTCGCGCGTTCGGATTGAGCTCGTGGAGCGTCCTGCTGCCCGAGGCGCTGATGGGCGTGGCGTCTGTCTACGTGCTGTACCGGCTGGTGCGCCGCTCGTTCGGCCCGGTGGCAGGCCTGATCGCGGCGCTGGTCATGGCGCTGACGCCGGTGGCGGTGCTCATCTTCCGCTACGACAATCCCGACGCGCTGCTGACGTTGCTGCTCCTGCTCGCGGCGTGGGCGCTGCTGCGGGCGCTCGAGGACCGCCGGTTGCGCTGGGTCATCCTGGCGGCCACGCTCGTCGGGCTGGGTTTCAACACGAAGTACCTGCAGGCGTACCTCGTGCTGCCGGCCTTCGCCGTCACGTATGCCGTGGCCGCGGTCGGCAGCCTCCGACACCGCGTCGTCGGGCTGGTCGCGGCCGCGGGCACGGTCCTCGTCACGAGCGCCTGGTGGGTGGTCATCGTCGACGCCATCCCCTCCGGCCAGCGCCCGTTCATCGGCGGAAGCACGAACGACTCGGCGCTGGACCTGTTGCTCGGCTATGACGGCCTCGGCCGCATCTTCGGCGGCGGGCCGGGCGGCGCCGGACCGGGCAACGGTTCCGTCGGCCCGGTCTTCGGCGGCCCGACGGGCATCGGGCGCATCTTCGACATCGAGTTCGGCGGTCAGGTCAGCTGGCTCATCCCGCTCGCCGCCATCGCGCTGTTGATCGGGCTGTGGGTCCGAGGCCGTGAGCCGCGTCTCGATCGCGTCCGGGCCGGCTACCTGCTGTGGGGCCTGTGGCTCGCCGTCCACGTGGCCGTCTTCAGCCTCATGACCGGCATCATCCATCCCTACTACGCGGTCGTCCTGGCGCCCGCCATCGGCGCGCTGGTGGGAGCAGGGGTCGTGGAGCTCTGGGGCCTGCGCGCGCGCCATCGCCTGGGCGGCGTGGCCCTCGGCGCGGCGCTGCTCCTGTCGGCGTGGTGGGCGTCACAGATCCTCGACCGGACACCGGACCTGGTGCCGGGCATGGACGTCGCCGTCTTCCTGGTCGGTGCCTGCGCGGCCGTCATCGTGGCCATCCCGGCCACGCTCGTCGATGCGACACGACGACGCGCGGCCGTGGCGGCGCTGTGGCTCGGCATCGCAGCGGTGCTGGCGGGACCAGTGGCCTTCTCGGTGGCGACGGTCGTGACGCCCCATGCGGGTGGCGATCCGCTGGCCGGCCCCGCGACCTCGATCGGGCCGGGGGCGCCGGGGTTCCCGGGCCCGCCAGGTGGCTTCCCGGGCGGCGGACCACCCGGCGGCAGCGGCGTGCCCCCGTCCGACACTGGTGCCAGCACGGACCAGGCGCTCATCACCTATCTGTTCGAGCATCCCGGCGGCGCGAGCTGGATCCTCGCCACCGACCAGGCTACCGCCGCCGCGCTCGAACTCGCCACCGAGCAGCCGGTCATGGCGCTCGGAGGGTTCACGGGCATGGACCCGACGCCGACGCTGGCCGAGTTGCAGGCGGACGTAGCGTCCGGAAAGCTTCGCTACGTGCTTCTCGCCGAGGGTCCCGGCATCTTCCGCGACGGCGCGGGCGGTGCCGGCTTCCCGGGTGGCGCGAACACGACCATCGCCAGCCAGCGCGATGCTTGGGTCGCCGCGGATTGCACCATGGTCGACGACACGCCGGACGGCGGCTCGGTGCTCGGCGCCGGCGCGTTGTACGACTGCGCGCCTTCCCCCTGACGGCCGCGAATCGATGAGGCCGGGGCCGCACGCGCGGCACCCGGCCTCCTTCGACCTCGAGCCGAGGATCTAGGGGTGGAACTCGATGGTGCCCATCAAGCCGTGTGATTCGTCGGCCAGGCCTGCCGTGAAGAGCAGGGTGTGGGGCGAACCGGCCGTGCCATTTCCGAAGAGCAGGCCCCACAGACCAGAGATGGCGATCTTCGTCCCGTCCGGGTTCCGCAGCTGGCCCTGGAAGGCGCCTGTGACCGGGTCGTAGGCGCTGATGCGCCCGTCACCGAAGTTGCCGACCAGGAGGTCGCCGCTGAATCGGCCGAAGTCGCTGGGCGCCCATGCGAGGCCCCATGGCGAGTTCAAGTGGCCGCGCGAAACGAGTCGCCGCAGCAGGTTGCCCGAGAGGTCATAGACGTCGATGTAGCCGCGATGCGGCCCATGAGCGTCGTCTGCCTTGTCCGCATCCTGCTTGGCGTACGTCACGTAGAGCGACCCATTGAAGTTCTGGATGTTGAACGGGGCGAAGCCGGCCGGGATGCTCGGGTCCTCGAAGGCGCCCGGCATGTGCACCGCATTCCAGTCGCCGTCGAACACGTCGACGTGACCGGAGTGGAAGTTGGCGGCATAGAGGAAGTCGCCGCCGGACCCGGTCGAGATGGCCAGGCCCTTCCAGATGGCATGCGGATGGAAGACGGCGACCTGCGCCTGCGTCGAGGGTGCCGGCGACGGAACGCCCGGGCTCCAGCCGCTGATGGTGCCGGCTTCCGAGGCGAAGATGAAGAGCGCCGGCCCGCTGTCGCTGCCGGAGCTGACGACCCAATCAGACGTCGGGTTGTAGACCTGGCCGGTCGCGTCGCCGTTGGGCGTGGTGACGACGAGCGGGATGGTGGTGAGGTGACCGCCATTGACGGCGCCGCTGTACAGCGTGCTGACGCCGGTGTGGTTCTCCGACACCCAGACCGGCGTGGTCGGCCCGAACGACATGCCCCACGGGTTGACCAGGTTCGGGTCGGTTCGCCGCGCGACACCGGGGATGTCCGAGACCAGGTTGCTCTGGAGATAGGTGTTCGTGCCGAAGTCGTGATGGGCGGCCGCCGGCGCGGCCATCGCCACCATCAGCACGATCGCACCGGCTGATGCGATGGCGGCGCGTGGCGATGCCTTGCGCAGATCCATGTCGTGTCCTCCGATTCAGCCGAGCGCACGGACGCTCGGACACTCAGGAGGTGGTACGACGGATCCGGCCGTTCGGGTTCGCGCTGGTCCTAGACGCGTCGTTCTTCCGGCGCCTCGCCGTCGGGGACGGCCACGTCGCAGGTCGGGCAGAACCAGCGCGCTTCGAGCGGCGTGCCGCACGTCACGTGACGGAGCGGCTGGTGGCCGCCGCTGACGGCGACCGCCCGCCGGTTCCCCCAGTCCGCCAGGAGGCGTAACGCACTGGCGAGGTCGCGGCCGTCGGCCGTCAGGCCGTACTCCACGCGTGGGGGCCGCTGCGAGTAGGCAGCTCCGCGCAGGATGCCCTCACGCTCGAGGCGGCGCAGGCGATCGGTCAGGATGTTCGGGGCGATGCCCGGCAGCGACTCGGCCAACGCGTTGAAACGGAGTGGCCCGTCGAGGAGCGCCTCGATGACGAGCAGGCTCCAGCGATCGCCGACGCGGTCGAGGGCCAGCGCGAGGGCCGATGCCGGCGGTGGTTCTCCGAGTGGCTGGTGCACGGGTCCATGGTAGGCGGGTCTTGCCATCGGTTCTGGTTCGTAGTAACTTGCAAGTCACAAGTGACTGGCCAGCGACCCATGCCTGCCGGCCGAATCGACGAGGAGCATCACCAGATCATGAGTGCCATCGAAGAACTCCAGGCGGCCATCGAACAGGTCGCGACGACGGCCGGGCCATCGGTCGTGGGCATCGGGTCGCGCCTGCGCGGATCCGGCGTCGTCATCGGCGACGGCCGGGTGCTGACCAACGCCCATAACGTCCGCGGCGACGAGGTCACCGTCACATTCCCTGACGGGCGGACCACCCGCGGCACCCTGGCGGCGATCGATGTCGACGGGGATCTCGCGGTCATCAGCGTCGACACGACCGGCGCTCCACCCATCGCCTGGGCGGACGACGCAGGACTCAGCGTCGGGTCCATCGTGTTCGGGGTGGCCGCGTCGCCCACCGGCGGGACGCGCGTCACGTTCGGCACCGTGTCGGCAGTGGCTCGCGCTTTCCGCGGTCCGGGCGGTCGGCGCATCGCCGGCAGCGTGGAGCACACGGCGCCGCTCGCGCCCGGCTCCTCGGGCGGGCCGATCGTCGATGCCGGCGGCCGTTTCGTCGGCCTCGATACCAACCGGATCGGCGAGGGGTTCTACCTCGCCATCCCGGCGGACGCCACGCTGCGCCAGCGCGTCGAGGCCCTCGGCAAGGGCGAATCGGTCGAGCGTCCGAGGCTCGGCGTCTCGGTCGCGCCCGGCCGCATGGCGCGCCGCCTGCGGCGGTCGGTCGGGCTCCCCGACCGCGAGGGCGTGCTGGT
>PNAP01000006.1 GCA_003169735.1 Chloroflexota bacterium
GCCGCGGATCGGCCTGGTCCGAGCCGATCGCTTCGCAGGGCTCGTGAGCGTCTCGGTCGACGGAGGGTGCACGGCACTACACTCGTCACGTGGCCCCGACCCTTCAAGACGCAGCTCCACACCTCGCGCTGTACCGCCGTTGGCGGGCGCAGCGCTTCGACGAGATCGTGGGTCAGACCGCGGTCGTGACCACGCTGCGCAACGCCGTCCGACTCGACCGACTGAGCCACGGCTTCCTCTTCGTGGGGCCGCGTGGCACCGGCAAGNNCGCGCGGCACCGGCAAGACCTCGATGGCGCGCATCCTGGCGAAGGCCGTCAACTGCACCAACCTCATCGATGGCGAGCCCGACGACGCGTGCGCCAACTGCGTCGCCATCCGCGAAGGTCGAGCGCTCGACGTGATCGAGCTTGACGCCGCCTCCAACAACCGGGTCGACGACATGCGCGAACTGCTGCCACGCGTCTACACCTCGGCGTCGGACCTGAAGCGCAAGGTCTTCATCATCGACGAGGTCCAGCGCATCAAGGAGGGCTGGGACGTCCTCCTGAAGACGCTCGAGGAACCGCCCGACGGCGTGCTCTTCATCTTCTGCACCACCGATCCGAGCCAGATCCGCCCGGCTGTCGTGTCCCGACTCCAGCGCTACACGTTCCGGCCACTCACCGTCGACGAGATCGGCGGCAAGCTCGATCGCATCCTCGCCGCCGAAGGGCGGACGGCCGAACCGGACGCGGTCGATCTCGTGGCTCGTCTCGCCGCGGGTGGTATGCGCGACGCCGAATCGATGCTCGACCAGGTCCTCAGCAACGCCGAGGACCCGATCACCGCTACCGCGATCCGCGACCTGCTCGGCCTCGCCGAGAACGATGCGGTCGACCGTTTCGTCGACGCCCTGGCAACCGGCGACGCGCTCACCGGCATCACCATCCTCGACGACCTCGAAGCCGACGGCCGCGACCTCGTCGCCTTCGCCGAGCAGGTCGTGACGGCACTGCGCGCCGGCCTCGTCCGCGGCATGACCGGCACCGCCGCGGCCGGTTCCGCCACGACCGGTGATCTTGCCCGCGCAGCTCGCAGACTGAGCGGAATCGACGCCAGCCGCAGCGGCCTCGGCGGCTACCGATGGCAGCTCGAGCTCGCCCTCCTCGGCGCATCGGCCGGAGACACCGGCCGGCCCGCGACCGCTCGACAACCGACCGCCCTGCCCAGCCCGCCCTCAGCCCCCAGCCAGTCGACCCCGTCCGTCCGACCCCAGGCGCCCGGGCCGATCCCCCGGCCGACCTCGGTCCAACCTCCGATCTCGTCGGCCGCAGCGGCAGCGCTTCCGGCCGTGGGCGCACCGCTGGCCAAGGACGCACCGCCGGCCAAGGACGCACCTCCGCCCGCGAAGGCATCGGCCGTTCCGGCCTCGTCGCCCGACGACCTCCTCGCCCGCCTCCGCGCCGGATGGCCGGAGGTCGTGGCCATCGTCGCCCGCAACCCGGCCAACAAGCCCATCATCTCGGCCTGCCGCCCGGCTGGTATCAGGGATGGCGTGGCCATCCTCGGTTTCCCCGAGGACCAGCCGTTCCTGCGCGATAAGGCCGAGCAGCGCAAACCCGTCATCGCCGAAGCGCTCGCGCGGGTCCTCGGACGCCCCATCGGGGTACGCTTCGAAGTGACCAACGTCGCCTTGCTCGAGCCCGTCGAAACCGAGGCAGGCGACCTCGTCGAACATGCTCGCCGCATCTTCGAGGGCGAACTCGCCGACGTGCGCGAGATCAGCTGAGGAAGGGGAGATCGACCGTGGGCATGGGCAATCTCGCCAAGATGGCGCAGCAGATGCAGGCAGAGATGGCACGCGTGCAGGAAGAGCTGCGCACCCTCCAGGTCGAGGGCTCGGCCGGGGGAGGAGCGGTCAAAGCGATCGTGACGGGCGATCAGGTGCTCATCTCCGTGACCCTCGAACGTGACGTCGTCGACCCCGATGACGTCGAGATGCTGCAGGACCTGATCACGGCCGCGGTCAATGACGCGCTGCGCACCGCACGCGAGACGGGCGAGCAGAAGATGGCTCGCGTGACCGGCGGGCTGCGCATCCCGGGGATGGGCTGAGCGGGGTGCGCATGGTGGCCGGTCGAGACCCGGGCGCTGACCTCGGGCCGTCGGCGTGAGCGTCCTCGTCGAGCCGGTGGCGCGCCTCATCGAGGCGTTCGCGCGCCTGCCGGGGGTCGGGCAGAAGACCGCCCAGCGGCTGACGTTCCACATGCTCCGCGCGCCAGATGCCGAGGCGCGTCAACTCGCCGCAGCGCTCATCTCACTGCGCGACGAGGTCGTCTTCTGTGACACATGCTTCAACATCAGCACCGGACCGCAGTGCCCGATCTGCCTCGACCTCGATCGTGACGACGATCGCATCTGCGTGGTCGAGGAGCCGCTGGACGTGCTGGCACTGGAGCGGACCGGCGCCTTCCACGGCCGTTATCACGTCCTGCACGGCGTCATCTCGCCGATGGACGGCATCGGCCCGGAGCGGCTCCGGATCCGCGAGCTGCTGGAGAAGGCTTCGCGCCGCCGCTCGGAGGGTTCGCCGTACGAGGAAGTGATCATCGCCACGAACCCGACGCTCGAGGGCGAGGCGACCGCCATGTACCTCGCTGAACGCCTCGCCGGCGACGTTGGGTCAGTGACCCGGATCGCCCGTGGCATCCCCGTCGGCGGTGACCTCGAGTATGCCGACGAGGTGACCCTGGTGCGGGCGATGCAGGGCCGGCGCGAGCTCGAGGTCGGCTAGATGGGGAACCTCGTCTCGGAGATCCTGCTCCGGCTCGCCAAGGTCGGCCTGGTGACCGTCCTCGGCGCGATCCTGTACGTCGTCATCACCGCCACCGGCACGCCGGGCTCGGCCGTCCTGGAGCTGCTCTGCTGGGTCGCGGCGGCAGCCTTCTGGCTCCTCATCGAGACGAGTCCGCTGTAGCGCGGGCCCATTTGACGGACGGCCCCGAAAGCGGCTAACCTAGGGACTCCGTCGCGCTCAGCCGACCCGCTGGGCGGTGGTCCTCTCACGAGGGCTAACACGGTCCTGCGTTGACACCCCGGTCAGTCGTGTGCCACAATGCACTGCTGCGCCGGGGCCGTTCGCGGGATCGGACGCTGCACCTTAACAAGTGAAGAGTGGCAGAGAATCCGGTAAGCGTGCGAGCGGGCAAACCCCGAACGTTGGATCGACCGCAAGGTCGATTCTTTTTGTCGGAGAGTTTGATCCTGGCTCAGGATAAACGCTGGCGGCGTGCATGAGACATGCAAGTCGAACGAAGGTTTCGGGCTTGCTCGAAACCTTAGTGGCGAACGGCTGAGTAACGCGTAGGTGACCTGCCCCGAAGTGGGGAATAACTGCCCGAAAGGGTGGCTAATACCGCATGTGTTCACACGTTCAGTCATGTGAGCAAAGCCGTAAGGCGCTTTGGGAGGGGCCTGCGTCCGATTATGCTCGTTGGTGGGGTAACGGCTCACCAAGGCGACGATCGGTAGGTGGTCTGAGAGGACGATCACCCAGACTGGGACTGAGACACGGCCCAGACTCCTACGGGAGGCAGCAGTCGGGAATTTTGCTCAATGGGCGAAAGCCTGAAGCAGCAACGCCGCGTGAGGGATGAAGGCCTTCGGGTTGTAAACCTCTTTTATCAGGGACGATTATGACGGTACCTGATGAATAAGCCACGGCTAACTACGTGCCAGCAGCCGCGGTAATACGTGGGGTGCAAGCGTTGTCCGGAATTATTGGGCGTAAAGAGCGTGTAGGCG
>PNAP01000011.1 GCA_003169735.1 Chloroflexota bacterium
AGCGCCTTCTTGCGCGTCTTGTACAGGAACTGCTCCTCGGTCTCGCCGGGCTTGGCCTCGTCGGCGCAGTTGCCGTGGCACCAAGCCAACATCTCGGCCAGCAGCTCGGGCGGGAACGCGGGGTGCTCGTAGAGGAGATTCTGGAACCCGGTCGCGAGGTGGATCTCGGCCGTCTCGATGCGCGGGAAATGGTGAAACAGCTCGTCAGGCAGCGTCGATGCGCCATGTTGCACGGCACCGGCCATGCCGTACTCGCGGCACACCGCCGACAGCCGCTCCAGCGTCCCGAAGTCCAGTTTGACCGTCGCCACTCCCCCGCCGGGCAATGGCACGCCGCCGTGCGACGTCCCGGTCTGGACGCTCACCTTGGCGAGCCCCACGGCCGATGCGCCAGCCCGAGCCGTCAGTTCTCGCCGGTAGCCGTCGAGGTAGGCCCGCAGCTCGGGTTCGGTCGAGTTCTCCTTGCCGACCTCACCGATCTCGCCGCCGATGGAGACCATCAGGTCGCCTGGCTGGACCTCGCGGATGACGGCCGACAGCTCGGCTGCCCGGTGGTAGTTGGCCTTCTGCTGGTCGTCGACCGATGGGAATGAGAGGTCGACGAGGGTCGAGCTGTCGATGTCGATCTGGCCATAACCGACGCCGACCGCATCGACGCACGCCCGCCGGAGCGTCTCGGTGACGCCGTCCGGATCGGCCGCGTATTTCTTGGCGTTGAACTGGTAGTGGTCGCCCTGGATGAAGACGGGGCCCTGCCACGCGGCCGAGATGCAGCCCGCCAGCACGCTCGTGATGTACTCGCCCGGGCGCTGGAAGGTGTACTCCTGCTCGCTGCGCGCGAGCTCGAAGATGATCGCGCCGGCATCGATGCCCTGGGCGGCGCGGCACATCGCGGCGGCCATATCGAACACCTGCGTGCGCAGGTTGACAGCCGGCACGGTGAAGCCCGAGACCTCGCCGCGGCCACGCGCCATGTACAGCTCGTGGATGCTCGCCGACGGCGCGCCCAGCTGCTGGGACGCTTCCCAGATGTACCACCGCGCGGCCGCCACGACATCCGCGTCGGCGCTGAAGGTGGCGGACCAGACCAGATCGCGGATCCCGCCGGCGCGAAGGGCTGCCGCGTCCTCGACCACGAGCTTGCCGCCATCGACGCGGCAGATACCGCCGAGGAGGCCCTGGAGCTCGGCGACCGAGGCGGCAACGGATGGCTGGGTCATGAGAAGGCGACCTCCAGGGTGTTCGGCTGGCCGAATGGGCCGGGGAATGTGCCTGAATCGTACCTTCGGCGAGATAGTCTGTCGCCGTGGTCGGATTCGTCGCTCGGTCGGTCGTTCTGCTCATGGTCTGTGGAGCGTGTGGCCCGGGCCAGGCGCCACCGGCGTTCTACCTCGATATCTCGGATCTCTACGGACCGACCGTCAACGTGACGCTCAATGGCCAGGTGGTCGGTACGTTGATGTGCGGCGGCGATGTGCGTCTGGCGCCCGGCACCGCCCTGCCCGCCCTGCCCTGGGATGTCTCCATCGTCGAGCAGACCGGCACCACCATCTGGCGGTCCCACGAGACCGGCACCAATGGCTGGCGTCACCTCACGACGCTGGGTGACGATGTCGACATGCAAGACTGGACGATGCCGACGCCCGCGGGTTTTTTGCCGGGAACGTGTCCGCCGTAGGCTGACGAGCGACCGTCGGCGATGGCCTCGTCCAGGCACCGCGACGCCCGTAGAATGCGATCCATACCAGGTCGCTATCGGGAGGTGATCATGCGCGTCGCTTCGGGGACCGGCCGTCGGGCCTGCGTTCTTCTTGCCATCGCGGCCGCGGCGGTGCTGGGGGTGGCCGCTCCGGCCGCCGCGAGCGTCCCGCCCCCACCCGTGGATACGCAACATGGTCAGGTCGGTGTCCACTCCCTGACGGACACCGAAGCCTCGCCCGCCGCGACCTGCGTCTACGGCGTGACCGTCGACGGCACGTACGAGGACTTCCTGCACCGCATCGTGGCCAGACCGCCGGTGGCGTTTGCGAATCACGGCAAGACGAGCCAGCGCATCCAATGGCGCCTCGTCGTCAGCGGTTGGGTCGTGAGCACGAGCACCTGGCGGAAGGTCGCCAAGACGTCATGGGTCACCGCGTCTGCCACTCCGACGGCAGCGGCATCATTCCGCAAGGAAGGGCTCGCCGTGGATTCCATCGACCACTTCGCAACGCTCGATCCCTACGAAGCCAGGAACGACCTGCGCTGGCTCGCGCCGAACGGCAGCACCGTCGTCGGGACGGCGCGGCTCTTCCCGCATTGGTATCTCGCGCACGAGAACGGCAACGCGGACTTCGATTGGAACGATACCTGCGGCGACACGACCGGCTGATCGGCGCGGCACCTGATCGACTCGGCACTCCTCATCCGGGGGATCGTCCTCGGCTTCACCATCGCCAGCACGGTCGGGCCGATCTCGCTGCTGGTCGTCCGCCGGACCCTCGCCCAGGGCTGGCCGATCGGGTTCGCCTCGGGCCTCGGCGTCGCCACGGCCGACACCATCTACGGTGGCGTGGCCGCGTTCGGCCTGACGGTGGTATCCGATACCCTCGTCGGCCAAGCTCGACTGCTCGGCCTGGTGGGCGGCCTCGCGCTGATCTATGTCGGGCAGAGGACGGCTCGGACACGACCGACCGACTCGACCCGAACCGACCCCGCCGGTCGGCGAGGCTTGGCGCGGGCCTACGCTTCGATCGTCGGATTGACCCTCACCAACCCCCTCACCATCCTCATATTCGGAGCGCTCTTTGGCGGGCTCGCCGTGTCGAGCAGCGGTGCCGGTGCCGCATCCCTGACGGTCGGCGTGTTCTTCGGATCGACGTCGTGGTGGCTGATCCTGACAGGCGCGGTGGCGGCGCTCCGAACACACCTGACGCTGCGCGTCCTGCGCTGGGTCAACCTCGTGTCCGGCATCGCCATCGCGAGCTTCGGGACCGTGGTGCTGGCCGTCGCCATCCGAGGTTGATAGTCAGACGCAAACCCCGGTGGCAGTCGGCACGATCGGGGTTCCGGCCGGCGACATCTCGACCCGATCGGGCGGCTGTTCGCGCTCGGTCCACGCTCGGCCACTTATCCGGGGGCGGCCCGGCAGTTCGCGAACAGACTCGGCCTCCGCCGAGTGCTACTCCGATTTGCATATGGGCAGGAGAGCATCGCGGGAGCGCCCAGATCCCAGACCCCAGATCCCAGATCCCAGAGCCCGGACGCTGAGCACCTCGGCCGCTCAGGGCCTCAGACGCGCTGCTGTTTCTTGCCCACGTAGTCGACGAGGACGAATTCGCCGAGGCGTTCGGGCGTGGCGTAGAAGGCGCGGCCGCGGTTGAGTTTGGTCATGCGATCGACGAATTCGGCCAGTGCGGGCGAGCGCTCGAGCATGAATGTGTTGATGGTGATGCCCTCGCGCGTGCAGCGGCCGACTTCCTTGAGCGTCTCGGTGATGGTGCGCCGTGTCGGCGGATAGGCGAACTCGACCTGGCCGTTCTCGAAGTGCGCGGTCGGCTCGCCGTCGGTGATGACGATGACCTCACGGTTGGTGGCGTGAGACCGAGCCAAAAGGGTCCGCGCGAGCATCAGCCCGTGCTGGAGGTTGGTGCCGTACTCGTAGCCATGCCAAGAAAGCGACGCGAGCGACCCGGGTCGGATCTCGCGGGCGTGATACGCGAAGCCGACGACATGGAGCTGGTCGCGCGGGTACTTGGTCCGGATGAGCGTATCGAGCGCGATGGCGACCTTCTTGGCCGCCAGGAAACAGCCGCGCAGGAGCATCGACCGGCTCATGTCGAGCAGCAGCACGGTGGCCGAACTGGTCAGCTCCTGCGCTTCGCGGACGGCGAAATCGGCCGGATCGAGGGTCACCGAGGCAGCGCCCCTGGCCCGGCGGGTGGCCGGCGCGTTCTCCTCGCGGCCGAGCGCGTTGGCAAGCGTCTTCTGGAGGTCGAGGTGGAACGGGCGCCCGAATTCGTACGGCACCGACGTGTCCTCCGGCTCGCCACCCAGCCCGGCGCGGTCGATGGCGTGGCCGCCGAATGAATCCCGCTTCAGCCGAGCGAACAGCTCGTCCAACACGCGCTGGCCGACACGCCGCGCACCGCGTGGGGTCAGCTCCAACCGATCGCCGCGTCGCTCGATGAGCCCGTCCGCCTCGAGGCGGCGCGTCAGTTCCTGGAGCGCAGCCACGTCCTGCGCTGACTCGGCGTCGAGCAACTCGCGCACCTCGCGTGGGTCCACGGCGGCGAGGCGTCCCGGTTCGTCGGCGTCGCCGAGCTGGGCCGCGAGCCGATCTATGCGACCCAACCGGGCCAACTGCGCCAAAGCCCCTTCGAGGGTGAGCGGCTCCTGGCCGCTGAAGCGCATCCGCTGGCCGAGTCCATCGGGCAGCAGCTGATCCAGCGTGGAGGCCAACTGCGCGAGGTCCCAACGCAAACGGTCATCGCGGAGCAACGCATCCATCATCGAGCGCAGCTCCGACTGCTGGTCCGACGACATCGAGGCCAGCAGCGACTGCATCGCCGCCATCCGCTCGGATAGCTGCTCAACGATGTCATCGAGCGTCTTTGCGCCGGGGAAGAACCCGCCGTGCCGCGAGAGGAAGGCGTCGATGCGATCCTGGCTCGGCTCCTTGCCATCGAGGCGCTCGCGAAGCAACTGATCGAGGTCGCGAACCATCTCGCGGTTCGCGGCGAGCTGTTCGGGCGTGGCGCCCTTGATGGCATCGGCCATGCCCTGGAACATCGAGTCGACGACCTGCTTGCCGAGCTTGTCGAGGAGCGCCTCGAACCGGTCGCGTGCCGCCGGCTCCAGGAAGTCGTAGTCACGCAGGCCGCGGATGCGCTCGCCGATGTCGTCGGGCAGGGCGTCGAGCCGCTCCCGGTGGCGTTCCGCCATGTCCGCCGCCAGCTTGCGGAGGGCTTCATCCGCCGACGCGCTCGCGTCGGGCGGCGCGGATCCGGCCAGCCGGCGCTCGATTCCGCGCCGCTCCGTGGCCACGATCGCGTCAAGTTCCTCGCGCACATCCGACAGCACGTCGCCGAGCTTGTAGCGCTCCAGGAGTTCGCGGCGGCGCTCAGCAAGTCGCTCGAGGAGGTCGTCCAGTCCCGCGATGTCGTCGCCCTGCGCGCCCGTCGGCCGTCCGAATCCGCGCTGGAGCAGGCGTGCCAGGGCGTCATCGAGGTCGCCGCCCTCCATAAGGTCGTCGGAGAGGGCATCGAGCACCTCCTCGGACGAGAAATCGGGCATGCGCTGGCGGCCATCCCAGCGGGCGTAGCGATACGGCCCGTGGCCGGCCAGACCGGGCGGGAGGTCGGGCGAGTCCGGCGGCAGGCCGTCGGCCGCGGACGGCGGCAGGTCGTCAGCCGAGGACGGGTCGTCGTGCGGCGCGGAGCCGGTCAAACCGCAACCTGGCGATTCATGCTCGGTAGCGGCCGCCTCCGCCGGGGATACCGCGTTCCTTGTTGAGGCGCCTGTGCAGGTGCAGCCCCTCGAGCAGGAACTCGATGGCCGACGCGGTCTGCGCCGGTGAGACGTCGCCGCCGAGCCGGGAGACGGCGGTGGGCAGGCCCGGTGTCTCGCGCATCCAGCGCACGTATTCGCGCGAGGGCACCATCTCGCCTGTCTGGATCACGAGGCCGGACTCGAAGGCGTCGACGAGGTCGTCCAGGTCGTCGATGGCGACACGTCGCGCGAAGACGTTATGGAGTGCCCGGGTGAGCAGCCGGTCGACCACGCGCTCCTCGGGTGATTCGTCGCCGAGCGTCTCGAGCTCGATCTTGCCGGTCGTGGCAGGAAGCAGCGCACCGAGGTCGCTGACGCGCGGTGACGCGGTCGGCTCCCCAAGGCGGATGGCGCGCTTGAGTGCCGCGGCGGAGAGCACCTCGAGGTTTGCCACGCTGACGCGGACGCTCACGCCGGAGCGGCGGCTGATCTCCGGCGCGCGGCGCGCCAGCTGCGTCAGCTCGGCCACCAGCTCGAGCATGTAGTCGGGCTGCTCGAGTGGCGGTCCATCGTCCGTGGCGAAGCTCGTCCGCTCCTGCTCCATGATGGTGATCTCGTCCTCGATAGAGCGCGGATAGTGCGTCCGGATCTGCGAGCCGAGGCGGTCCTTGAGCGGCGTGATGATGCGACCGCGCGACGTGTAGTCCTCCGGGTTCGCGCTGGCCACGACGAACAGGTCGAGCGGCAGACGCAGGACGTAGCCGCGCACCTGGACGTCGCGCTCCTCGAGGATGTTGAGCAGGCCGACCTGGATGCGCTCGGCGAGGTCGGGCAGCTCGTTGATGGTGAAGATGCCGCGGTTGGTGCGCGGGATCAGACCGTAGTGGATGGTCGAGACATCGGCCAGGTAGCGGCCCTCGGCGACCTTGATGGGATCGACCTCACCGATCAGGTCGGCGATGGTGATGTCCGGCGTCGCCAGCTTCTCCCCGTAGCGGCGGTCGCGCGGCAGCCACTCGATGGGCGTGGCGTCGCCCTCCTCGGCCACGCGGGCGATGGCGGCCGGGCTGATCGGCCGGAGGGGATCGTCGTTGAGCTCGCTGCCGGCGACGACCGGCACGGTCTCATCCAGCAAACCGACGAGCAACCGCGCAAGGCGTGTTTTGGCCTGGCCACGCTCGCCCAGGAAACAGATGTCCTGGCCGGCCAGGATGGCGTTCTCGATGGCCGGGATGACCGTGTCATCGAAGCCGATGATGCCCGGGAAGACGGGCGATTCGTCGGCCAGGCGGGCCATCATGTTGGAGCGCATCTCCTCCTTGACGGTGCGCGGCCGGTAGCCGGCGGCGCGCAGCTCGCCGAGCGTCGCGGGGTTCGCGGCGGGCGGCGGACCGGTGTCCTTGCGAGTCGTGGGAGAGCTGGTCTTCGGCACGCGGTCGAGGGTACTACGCGTTCGGTGCGCCGGCCTCCGACGAGCCCGCCGGCGGGCGGACCGGGGCCGGTCGACGCGGCGGCTCCGATCGGAGATGCTCGGCCAGACGCAGTTCGACGACGGCGGGGTCGTCGATGCCGGCGGCGGCGAGCTCGGCGAGGAAATCGGCGCGGGTCGAGCGACGGCGCTCGAGATCGGCCTGCTCACGGTCGATCCGGTCGGCGAGCTCCGGCATCACGCCCCAGGCGAAGTCTTCCAGTCGGCCAAGGCGCGGATCGCGCGCCGCGAGCACCGCCGGGGGACGGCGCTGGAGATGGCCGGCGCCGTCACGCTCCACCGGGCGAAGCACGTGCGCAGCGTCGATCCGGCCGTCGGCCCCGACCACCACGACCAGGCCGAGAGCCCGGAGTTCGTCCTCGGTGAGCCCAGGCGTGGAGTCGAGCGCCGTGGCCATCAGGTCGAGCAGTGAATCGGCTTCGGCGATGAGGGCGAAGGGTTCGGCCGGCCACAGCGCCAACAGTCGAGCGCGAAGGACCGGCCCCCACGGATCGGCTCGCCCGAGGATGATGGGCGTCGGGCGCGCTCCGGCATCCGCGCTCGACAACGGGATGAGCGCCGCCATCACCCGGCGCCGCGCCTCGAGATCGGTCGGTCCGCAGACGACGACGGGCGTCGGCGCTTCCAGCAGCAGCCACAGGAGCGCGGCGAGTTCCGCGTCGAGCGCCTCTTCCCCGATGAGTGCCGTGATCGATGCGGCGCCGGCCGTCAGCTCCCCTCCCCGTTTGGCGGCGTGGCGATCAGGTCGTCGAGCAGAAGGCACACGATGTGGATGATGGTGATATGCATCTCCTGGATGCGCGCCGTTTCGGCCGACGGGACGAGGATCAGCCGGTCGGCGACCTCGCGCAGCCGCCCGCCCGTGCCGCCGGTGAACCCATACGTGAGCGCGCCGCGCGCCTTCGCCGCCTCGACGCCCTTGATGACACTCTCGGCGTTGCCGCTCGTGCTGATCCCGACGACCACGTCGCCGCGGGCGCACAGTGCGGTCGCCTGGCGAGCGAAGACCTGGTCGTGGCCGTAGTCGTTGGCGATGGCCGTGAGCGCGGACGTGTCGGTTGTCAGCGCGATGGCCGCCAGCGGCCCTCGCTGCGCTACGAAATGGCCGGTCAGTTCGGCCGCGAAGTGCTGGGCATCCGCCGCGCTTCCGCCGTTTCCGAACACGACCAGCTTGCCGCCCGTTGAGATGGCCGCAGCGAGGTCGGCGGCCAATCCGGTGATCGCAGGCAGCAGGGTCGATCGGGTCGCCTCCGCAACGGAGACGTGCTCATCGAAGACCTCGCGGGCTCGTCGCAGTGGGTGGGAGATGGGTTCGTTCATGGCCGGGAGTCTACCCGCAGTACTGCGCCGCCTTGCCGATGACCTTCCATGGGCAGTCGGCTTTGCTGGCGAGGTAGAGGACGGCGCTGTTGTTGCGGGTGGTCTCGGGACCGATGAGCGACTCGGGCGTGTACCAGCGGTTCGAGCCGCCGCCACCCTTGGGATACAGCTCGATGGTGAAGCTGAAGATGCCCTGCGCGCCGAACATCCAGTCGATCTCGTCACCATCGGTCGGATACAGCTTGTCGGACTGCTCCGCCGTATAGCCGTTGCGCTGCGCCATCGCCGTGCCGAGCGCCACGAAGACACGATGGTCGTCTCGGGTCATGCCCTCGCCGGTCGTGGCGGATGTGTGGGCCCACGGCCAGAGCACCTCTTCGCCGGTCGAGTGGAAGGTGAGGTGGACGGTGATCTGCTGCTTCCCGCCGATGACCCGGCTCTCCACGAAGTCGCGCACATCCTGCGTCTCGGGTGCCGAGAACGGTGCCGGGCCACGGTAGTACTCCGACCCGGGATGGCCCGATGAACCGCTGCAGCAGCCCCAGTCGAAGCTGTAGTTCCGGTTGAGGTCGGTGCCGATCGGCTGACCGGGACCGTTCGGCTGGCGGTTCTTGCGCCAGCGGTGGAAGTGGCCGCCGTGGATGTCCCACTCGCTGCCGTCCGGGTTGACCATCGGGATGATCCACCACACGCGCGTGTCGACCAGCCGGGTGATCCGCGGGTTCGTGCCGTAGCCGTCGACGAGCATCGAGATGATCTCGAGCGCCTGTTCGGTCGCCAGGTGCTCGCGGGCGTGGTGAAGGCCGTCGATGAGGATCTCCGGCTCGTTCTCATCGACGTTGACGTTGTCGCTGATCTTGACGATGGGGATCTCGCGGCCCTCGTACGACAGCCCGATCGAGGAGACCGCCACGATGTCCGGATGGGCCGCTGCGATGGCCGTGATGTCGGCCATCATCTCGGCGTACGTGTGGTAGTCCTCGTAGCCGGGCGGGAAATCGGTCGTGCCCCCCGGGACCGTCAGGGTCGCGTCATCGAGGCCCGAGACCATCGTCCGTGCCAGGCCGACCTGGGCCGGCATCAGCACGCACGTGGCGATGACGATCAGCAAGCCAGTCGGGCGGATCCGCATCGGCCGAGTATCAGCCCTCCGGCAGTGCGGTCAAGGGCGCCGGCACGGCCTCCGACTCCGATCCCGACTCGGACGCGTGCGCGGCCTCGAACGTTCGACGCCGGCGCGGGATGAGGAAGGCAGCCACTGCACCCGCTGCCACGAATACCGATCCGATGAGGATGGCCGGGCGGAGGCCATCGACGAAGACCTGGGCCGAGGTGTATCCGCCGAAGTGGTTGAACACCGCCGCGAGCACGGCGACACCGAACACACCACCCACCTCCCGTATGGCGTTGTTGGCGCCCGACGCCTGGCCCTCTTCTTCCGGACGGACGGCGCTCAGCACGACGTTCGCGACGGGTGCGAAGAAGAGCCCCATCCCGATACCCGAGACGATGAACGGGATGACCAGCTGCTCATACGGCACGGTCGGCGCGGAGACGATGCCCAGCCACGCCAGGCCGAGCGCCTGGAGCGCCAGGCCGACGCCCATCAGCAGGCCGCCACCGACGCGGTCGGACATGGCGCCGGCGATGGGCGCCACGAACATCGGAGCCAGCGTCCAGGGCAGCACGCGAAGCCCGGCCTGGAAGGGCGAGTAGCCCTGCACCGTCTGGAGGAACTGGCTGAGCAGGAAGATGGAGCCGAACATCCCGAAATACATCACCAGCGAGGCCGCGTTGGCCATCGTGAATGCGCGACTGCGGAAGAAGCGCAGCGGCAGCATCGGTGCTGGAGCGCGGCCCTCCCAGAACAGGAAGATGGCGAGCAGGACCGCGCCCACCGCGAATGAGCCGAGCACCTCGAGGCTGTCCCAGCCCTTCGGATTGCCCTGGAGGATTGCCCAGACCAGGGCCAGCAGTCCGCCGCTGACGAGTGCCAGGCCGGGCAGGTCGAGCCTGTCGTAGGCGCCGCGGGTCTCGTTCAGACGGAGCCACGCGAGCGGGATGAGGACGATGCCGATGGGCACGTTCAGCCAGAAGATCCAGTGCCAGTTGGCGCCTTCCACGATGGCGCCACCAACCAATGGCCCGAGCGCGATCGCCAGGCCGGCGATGGCTCCCCACGCGCCGAGTGCCAGACCGCGCCGCTCGGCTGGGACGGCGGCGCTGAGGATGGTCAGCGTCAGCGGCACGACGATGGCGCCGCCCAGGCCCTGGACGGCACGCGCCAGGATGAGCGTATCGATGTTGGTGGAGAGCGCCGCAGCGGCGGATCCCACCGTGAAGATGGTCATGCCGATGACGAAGAGGCGGCGCCGTCCGAACCGGTCGCCGAGGGCGGCTCCGGTCAGCAGCAAGACGGCGAACGTCAACGTGTACGCGTTGACCGTCCAGACGAGGCCCTCCGGCGAGGAGTTCAACGCGACCCGGATGACCGGCAGGGCCATCGTCACGACGAGGTTGTCGAGGGCGACCATCAGCAGGCCGACGGACGTGATGGCGAACGTCCAGAGCATTCGAGCGCGCGGTGACATGTCGGGTTCCCTGTCTCCTACTGGTTGGCGGTTGTTGGTCCGATGCATCCCTGGCGCAGGGCGACGGCCCATGGTTCGGTCGATTCGAGGACGTCCATCGAGGCCATCACGTTGAGCAACATGCCCTTGGCGATGAACCCGGCGAGGACCTCCGGAGACGCGTGGCTGGCGGCCATGACCTCGTCGATGAGACGCCCGAAACCACGCTGGACGGTGGCGCGGACCTCGGGGTCGTCGCATGCCGCGTAGGCCTGCATCTGCATCCGCAGCCGCTGCCGATCCTTGACGACTTCGAGATAGGCGTGGCCCATCCGTTCGAGGATGTCCTCGCTCGGATCGCCTTCGGTCACCACTTCCTGGAACGCCTCGCGCGTCTGGTCGATGCAGCGGTCGATGGCGGCCAGGAAGAGATGCTTCTTGGTGCCGAAGAGGCGGAACAGGTACGGCTGGGAGATGCCGGCGCGATCGGCGATCGTCTCGGTCGAGGTGCCCTCGAAGCCGGTGTCCGCGAACTCGGCGAACGCCGCCTCGAGGATCTCCTCGCGGCGTTCGTCAGCCGTATGCCGAGCGACGATGGCGTTCATGTCGGCGGATGGTAGTGGTCACTCACTACCATGTCAAGCAGTGTCCTCAGGTCACCCGACGATTCGTCAGCTGGTCAGCGGTTCCGCCGATCCAGCGCCAGCGAACCAGGTAGCCATCACTTTGGCGACCGCCCCGTGGCTCACCACAAGGTCGCGAAGACCTGAGCTCCGAATCCTAAGGAACTACCGTGATGGGACCCGCGATGACAGTCACGGCCGCGTTCGCTGTCGCCGTACCGCTGGTCTGTGTTGCCGCGATCTCCGCGTTCGCGTCGCTGGGATGTAATCCATCGAAGTCCACGAGCTGGGCGGTCGAATTCGGCTCAGGCGTACCCGCACCCAATGAATTCACCCTGTCGAAGTACAGCCACGGTGCATTCCCGTCGAACGTTGGCCAGTCATAGGACCCCGTGCCGGCGGCCGTGACGGTCTTGATTTTGTTCCCGTGAACCTCGGCTCGTAGGGTGGTCGTGGTCCCAGCTTGGTCGTCGGCCGCCAGGTAAATGTCCGCAAACGGGAACGAGCAGTCTGAGGAGAAGTTGTTCACATCGTTTCCGATGATCACGATGT
The DNA here is from genome assembly GCA_003169735.1 of Chloroflexota bacterium. Classification (GTDB taxonomy): domain Bacteria; phylum Chloroflexota; class Limnocylindria; order Limnocylindrales; family CSP1-4; genus Palsa-1032. The sequence goes on from PNAP01000011.1 coordinate 12,024, forward strand.
CAGAGACCCGATTGGTTCCGCCAGACGACTGGGGCCCCAGCGTCGAAACGCCGATCCCGCGCGAGCATGCCGTCTCCCGGATCACGTTGTTGACGATGGTGATGTCTCCAGGAACACCCTGCAGGAAGACGCGGATGCCCTCGCCGCCCGTGGAGCCGGAGTCAGTAACACCGGTTGTGCCGACGTGGTTGCCGTCGATCCGGCCCTGAATCAGGCCTCCGGTGCCCGTGGACGACGTGAAGACGTTGATGACGGGCCCGCCGTTGCCAGTGATCGTGAGGTTGTTCAGGAAATGGAACTTCATGCTTGGGGATCCCGTACCGGCATCGAAATCGACAGCTGCATTTCCATTGTTGGTGAAGGTGCTACCAGAGACAGTGATGTCGCCGATCGTTGCGGTGTCCTGGGCGAACGACTGTAGGCCTGACGAGAAGTTGTTTGCGAAAGTTGTTCCCGAAACCGTCGCCGACGTGATCACCCCAGTCGTCACTGCAAGGACTTCCATGCCGCTTCCAGCTGTACCGAATGCGTTGTTCGACGAGCCAAAGCTACCACCGGTCACCGTGAAGGACGTCAATGTGGCGCTGGCGTTCTGGAGATAAGAAGCGTCCTGCGTCGCGCCCGTGACGGTCACGTTCGTGAGGCTTGCCGCACCCGAAAGCTCCGTCAGCCTGAGACCATGCTTGCTGGCGGACGAGCCAGGGTTGGTGATGTTGCAAAGCGTGCAGGAGAAGTTATGGACCGTAGCGGCGGTGATGCCGTCGCCGGCGGTGTTGCTGATGTTCATGTCCGTCAGGCTGGCGCTGCCGCCGACGGAGGTCAGCGAAATACCGCTGCCGGTGGTCTTCTGGATCGTGCCGCCGCTTCCAGCCGAGCCGGTGCCGGTCACAGTGAGGCCACCGCTACTGCCGGTGGCGTTCAGGTCGATGCCATTGGTCGGTCCTGAGGCCGCGGTGCCGGAGAAGATGGACCGGAACGTGATGCCACCGCTCCCGATGGTCGTGTTCTCCACGTCGAGCGCGGTACCGGTGGTCGTCGTGATGCTGTTCGTGCCAGTGGCCGTGACCGTGCCGCCGCCCGTGAGGCTAATGCCGCCAATGGTGGTGTTGTTGATCGAGACGTCGGCGATCGTGAGCGTGCCCACGGACGCGCTAGCGCGGATGGCGGTCGAGCTGGTGGCGCTGAACGCGAGGCCCTGGAGATTGTTGCCCGAGCCGAGGGCGACGCCGCTGCCACCGAGCGCCGGCGCGGTGCCGTTGACCGATGGGCGACTGATGGTGCCCGCCGGCGGGGTGATGCCCATGAGGTGGTCGAAGCTCGTGGCGTCCACGGCACCCTGGCCGGTGAGCCACTCACCGGTGTTGAGGGTGATGCCCTGTGTGTACGTGCCCGAGAAGACGAAGATCCGGTGGTTGGCCCCGTCGACCGCATCGGCAGCGCCGATCGTCTGGAAGGGCTTCGAGAGGGTGCCCGTGCCGCCGACCGCGGCGCTGTCGTCAACGAACCAGATCACGGGACCGGTGAACGTGAGCACGACGCTCGCGTAGCTGCTGGTGAGCGCGCCCGGGGTGCCCGAATCGTCGACACGGTACTTGAGGTTGCAACTGGTGGTCTGACCCGCGGGCGGGTCGAAGTCGAAGGTGCCCGTGGCGGTGTTGAGGTTGGAGATCGTGCCGCCCGAGCAGGTGTCCTCGAGCACGTCGTGGACGGTGAACACCGCGGTGTAGCCAGAGTCACCGGTGTCGGGATCGCTAGCGCTGCCCAAGGGCAGTGTGAGCCCGGTGATCTTCATGTTGGTCTCGACCGTGAACGCGGCCGCTGCCGCGGTCGGCGCGTCGGCGACCGCGGTGACGCTGATGCCGACGCTGTCGCTGTCCGAGAGCGCACCGCCGGTGCCGGTGTTGCCCAGGTCATTGACGGATACGCTCAGGCTCTCGGAGCCGCGGCTGTCGTTGAAGTTCGCGCCCGGTGTGTAGACGAGGCCATTCAGAGCGGCATTGACGCTGCTGAGGGTGCCGCGGAAGCGCATCAAGGCGTCGGCGGTGCCGTCACCGGTGCTCGTGCCGTTGGCATCGCTGAAGCTGAACGACAGGCCGCTCGTGCCCGACAGCGTGACCGTGCCGTGGGACACCGAGAGCGCCACCTGAACGGAGCTCGCGCCGGCGTCCACGTCACCCACGCTGATCAGGTTCGAGTTGCCGCTCGAGAACGTCTTGGCCGTGTCCTCGGCCGTGGTCTGGGCCAGTGGCACGGTCACGCTCGGTGCGTCGTTGACGGCGGTGACGGTGATGTCCCGGGTGGCCGGCAGGCTGGTGCCGCCGTCACCGTCGGTGAGCACGAAGCGGACGGTGCGGGTGGCCGTCGAGGGATTGTCGGAGACGTTGCGGTAGGTGACGTCGCGCACGAGCGCCTGGACCGCCGTTGGAGTCGCGGCAGCCGAGTTGAAGGTGACCACGAGCGCGGTGGTCCCACTGCCACCGGTGAACGTGCCGAAGGTCGTGCCGCCGAAGGTGACGTTGCTGCCCGAGACGCCGATCTGGCCGGGCCCCGTGCCCTGGTTGGTGATCTCGAGGCGATCCTCGGCGGCGCCCCCCGCGGTGTAGTTGACGGTGAGCGTGCCGGTGTTGAAGTCAGTCGAGTCGACGTCGGCGACCGCCGTCGTGCTCGTGATGGCCGTGGCCGGATCGTTCTCGGTGTAGCCGATCGCGGTGCTCTCGATGTTCTGCAGTGTCGGTGGGTCGTTGACGGGGGTGACGGTGATCGCGGTCGAGACCGATACCGTGAGCGGGCCGCCGGATCCGGTGTTGCCCAGGTCGTTGACGACGTAAGAGAGCGTGTCCGAGCCGTTGTAGTCGGCCCCCGGCGTGTAGACGAGGCCACTGAGCGCGGCGTTGATGTCCGCTAGCGTGCCGCGGAAGGTCATCGCCGCATCGGCGGTGCCGTCACCGGCGCCGACGCCGTTGGCATCGCTGAAGGTGAAGCTGAGGCCGGACGTGCCGCTGAGCGACAACGTCCCGTGCGACACGGACACGGACATCTGGATCTGGCCAGAGCCGGCATCCACGTCGGAGACGCTGGGGCTGTTGGAGATGCCGAAGATGAACGGCGTGTCCTCGTTCGTGGTCAGTGAAGGCAGGCGGTAGATGTCCGGTCGATCGTTGACTGGGTTGACGCTGAGGTCAGCCGTGTCGCTCGCCGTGGAGAAGGCCGTAGAGCCGCCGTTGGACGAGGTATCAACGATGTCGCCGTCGTTGCCCGACGTCCGGTCCCAGGCGCGGAAGTTGAGCGCCGCGATGAACGTGCCGTTGAGGTCGGCGGCGGGCTCGAAGTAGATGCGGTTGTCGCTGTCGGCGGCGAGCAGCAGGGCGGAAGTGTCCGCGAGGCTGGACATGGACGTCCAGGTGAAGCCTCCGTCGAGCGAGTAGTAGGAGGAGCCGATGCTGTCGCGGGCGAGCTCGTCGAATCCGTCGACGCTCGTGATCGCGATGCCCAGCTGGGCACCGGAGTCCACGTCCGTGACGTTGTCGAGACCACCGCCGCCCGCGAAGTCGACCAGGTCAGATACGAGCGTGCCGGAACCGACGCCCGGTGCGCCGGGATCCTCGTCGACGGTGTCCAGGGTGGGACTCTTGCTCGCGTCGAGCACCGGCGCGTCGTTGACCGGCGTGATGCTGATCGAGACCGTGCCATTGGCTGAATCGACCGTGCCGTCATTGACCTTGAACGTGAAGCTGTCGGCGCCGTTCAGGTTGGCCGTCGTGGTGTAGAGCACGCTCGCGGTGCAGGTGTCGAGGACCGTCGTGCAGTCGGGCAAGCCGATCGCGCCGAGGGAGCCCTTGGTCGGGTCGCCGACGATCGCGAAGGTCAGGTTGTTGTCGTCGGCGTCGGTGCCGGTCAGGGTGATGCTGACCGAGCCGTCCTCGGCGACCGTGACCGGGCCCTGATCCACGGCAACCGGCGCGGCGTTCTGGGGCGCGATGTCGATCGTCCGCGTCGCGAGGTTGGAGGTCGCGGCGCTCGAGTCGGTCACCTGGAACGTGACCACGCGCTGGACCGGGCTCACGTGCGTGGCGCTGTTGGCATAGGTGACCGAGCGCAGCGCGGCCTGGTAATGGGCGACCGTGTCGGTGCCGGTCAGGGTCAGCACGCCGCCCGTGTTGCTGAGCACGGTGATGGTTGCCGTGTCGGCGAACGCGAGCGTGTCCTCGGCTGCGTTGTAGCCGGTCGTGATCGAGATCGTCGCGCCCGCGAGGTTGGCCGAGTCGACGTCACTGGCGGAGATGCCCGGGTCGATGGCCACCGCGCCGTCGCCGTCGGTGTAGGCGAGCGGCGTGTCGGTCGGAGCGAGCACGGGTGCGTCGTTGACCGCGTCGACAGTGACGGTCACGGTGCCCGTCTCGGTCACGCCACCTGAGGTCACGGTGTAGGTGAAGCTATCGGGTCCGTTGAAGTTCGCGTCCGGGGTGTAGGTCAGTGTCCCGTCGGCGGCGAATGTCACGCCACCGTGCACGCCCTGGGTCACGCTCGTGACCGCCGGCGAGCCCTCGAAGTTGTCGGCCGAGCCGCCGTTGGCGCCGGTGATGGCGTTGAAGGTGATCGGCGTGTCCTCGTTGGTGGCCACGCTGTCATCGACGATGTCGGCCACCGCGGTGATGGTGATCGCGACGCTCTTGAGCACGGCCGGGGCAGTGCCGTCGTCGACGCTGAAGCTCAGGCTGGCGGCGCCGTTGTAGTCGGCGGTGGGCGCGAAGGAGAGCGTCGCGAGGGCCGCGTTGAGATCGGCCTGGCTGCCCGAGAAGGTCATCGCCGAGTCGGCCGTGCCGGTGCCGACGCTGAAGCTCAAGCCGGTGAGCGTGCTCATGGTCAGCGTGCCGTGGGTCACCGACAGGGCCACCGTCAGACTCGGGTTGTCGACATCACCGACCGACAGCGTGTTGCCGCCAGTGAAGGCGGCGGTCGTGTCCTCGGCCGTGGTGCGCGTCGCCGGAGCCGTGCTCGTGGGTGCGTCGTTGACCGCGTCGA
>PNAP01000036.1:0-6928 GCA_003169735.1 Chloroflexota bacterium
AGGAAGTCCCACATGCGCTCGCCGCGCAGGGTGACCTTGAGGCCGATGGCGTTGCCGGTCCGGAGGCGGAACTGGGCGATCGATCGGCGAGCGCGGGTGACGATCGGCTTCTGGCCGGTGACCGTGGCCAGGTCGCCCATCGCTGCATCGAGCGCCTTGGCGTTGGCGAGCGCCTCGCCGAGTCCGATGTTGACGACGATCTTGGTCAGGCGCGGTACCTGCATCGGGTTGTCGTAGCCGAACTCCTTCTGCAGAGCGGGCACGACCTCGTCGAAGTATCGCTGCCGAAGTTCGCCGCTCATCAGCGCCCCTTCGCGATCTGCGTCAACGACTCGCCGCAGTGCTTGCAGACGCGGACGCTCCGTCCATCGGCCCCCGTGGCGTGCTGGATGCGCGTCGGCCGATGGCATGCCGGGCACACGATCATCACGTTGCTGATCTGGAGCGGCTGGGCGATGTCGAGGATGCCGCCCTGCTGGATGCGCGGCTGGCGCTCGGTGCGGCCCTGCTTCTGACGCGGTTTGGTGTTGCGTTTGGCGACGTTGAGGCCCTCGACGACGACCTTGCCGGCCGCGACGACTCGCTCGACGGTGCCACGCTTGCCGGCGTCCTTGCCGGTCAGCAGCACGACCTGGTCGCCCTGGCGGATGTCGGGCACGCGCGTCCCGCGCGGCGGACGGGGCGGCTCATGGAGGGTCGCCATCACAGCACCTCCGGGGCAAGCGAGACGATCTTCATGTAGTTGCGATCGCGCAGCTCGCGGGCCACGGGTCCGAAGATCCGGGTGCCACGCGGGTTGCCCTGGTTGTTGATGAGCACAGCCGCGTTCTCATCGAAACGGATGTAGCTGCCATCAGGCCGTCCGAACTCCTTGCTGGTGCGCACGACCACGGCACGGACGACGTCACCCTTCTTGACCGCGGCGTTGGGGATGGCCTGCTTGACCGCGGCGACGATGACGTCGCCGATGCCGGCGGTCTTCTTCTGCGAGCGGCCGAGGACGCGGATGCACTCGATGACGCGCGCACCAGTGTTGTCGGCGACCTTCAGCCGGCTGCTGGCCTGGATCACGCTCCCGCCTCCTCGGCACGGCCGGGATGGGCGGCCATGTGGATGGCCTCGGAGGTCTCAGGCTCCTCGGTCGGGATCGGTCCGCTGGCCTCGTCGGCACGGGCCAGGATCTCGACCATCCGCCAGCGCTTGGTGGCGCTCAACGGACGCGACTCCTCGATGCGCACGGTGTCACCGAGATGGGCTTCATTGCGCTCGTCGTGGGCCTTGAACTTGGTGGTCAGCCGGATGACGCGCTTGTACAGCGGGTGGCGCGAGAGGCGTTCGACCGAGACGACGATGGTCTTGTCCATCTTGTCGGAGACGACGCGCCCGACCTTCACCTTGCGCTTGCCGCGCACCGCGACTTCGACGGCGCTCATGCCTTCCCTCCGGAGCTGACGAGGCCGCGGCCCGAAGCCGCCGCGACCGGCGCCTCACGCTCGGTCTGGACGGTCAACAGGCGGGCGATCGTTCGCCGCGTCTGTGGGATCTGGCTGTAGTCAGTGAGCTGGCGAGTGGCCAACTGGAAGCGCAGGTCATAGAGCTGCCGCCGGGCGGCGGTGATCTCGACGAGAAGCTCCTGGTCGGTCAACGTCCGAACCTTAGCGATGTCCATCGCCGACCCCCTCGCGGATGACGAACTTGACGTCGATGGGCAGCTTGTGGCTGGCCAGGCGCATCGCCTCGACGGCCTCGGCCTGGGGCACGCCGGACATCTCGAAGAGGATGCGGCCGGGACGGACCACGGCGACCCAATGGTCGGGCGCGCCCTTGCCGGAACCCATCCGCACCTCCGCCGGCTTCTTGGTGACCGGCTTGTCCGGGAAGATGCGGATCCAGATCTTGCCGCCGCGCTTGACGTAGCGGGTCATGGCGCGCCGCGCCGACTCGATCTGCCGGCTGGTGATCCAGGCCGGTTCCTCGCTCATCAGGCCGTAGTCGCCGAACGCGATCGACGTGCCACCCTTGGCCATGCCGCTCATGCGGCCGCGCATCACCTTGCGGTGTTTGACACGCTTGGGCATCAACATGCTTATGCCCCTCCGCCGACCGCGGCCGGCTCATGCGGAGTCTGGCGCTCGGGGATGATGTCGCCGCGATAGATCCAGACCTTGACACCGATGCGCCCGTACGTCGTGTGGGCGTGGACCTGGCCGTAGCTGATATCGGCACGCAGCGTGCCGAGCGGGATGCGGCCTTCCTTCTCCCACTCGCGGCGGGCCATCTCGGAACCGCCGAGGCGGCCGGCGACGGCGATCTTGACGCCTTTGGCGCCGGCTTTCATGGTGCGCTGGACCGACTGCTTGATGGCCTTGCGGAAGGCGATCCGGCGGGCGAGCTGCTGGGCGATATTGGTCGCGACGAGGACCGCATCGAGCTCCGGCTGGCGGATCTCCTTGATCTCGAGCTTGACCTTGCGGGTGGTCAGGCGCCCGATCTGCTGGCGCAGCGCCTCGACGTTGGCGCCGCCCTTGCCGATGACGATGCCCGGCTTGGCGGTGTGGACGGTGACCGTGACGTGATTGATGCCGCGCTCGATCTCGACCATGCTGACGCTCGCGTTGGCGAGGCGCGCCGTGACCAGCTTGCGGATGGTCATGTCCTCCTTCAGGAGGTCGGTGTAGTCGCGGTCGGCGTACCACTTGGCGTTCCAGGTGCGCGAGACACCGAGTCGGAATCCGTAGGGGTGGACCTTGTGTCCCATCAGCGGGCCTCCCGGTCCTCGACCACGATGGTCACGTGGGTCATCGGCTTGTGGATGGCGAAGGCGCGCCCCTGGGCACGCGGCTGGAAACGTTTCAAGGTCGGCCCTTCATCAGCGGTGGCACGGACGACGAAGAGGTCCTCCGGCGAGAGGTCATGGTTGTTCTCGGCGTTGGCGGCGGCGCTCTTGAGCACCTTGGCCACGTCCTTGGCCGCACCCTGCGGCATGAACTTGAGCATCGCGGTCGCTTCGCTGACCGGCTTGCCCACGATGGCCTGCGTCACGAGACGGGTCTTGCGGGTGGAGCGGCGCAGGTACTTCATGGTCGCGGAGACTTGCATCGGCTCGGCCTACTTCAACGTCGTCGATCGTTCGGTGTGCTTCCCATGCCCGCGGAACGTGCGCGTCGGGGAGAACTCACCGAGCCGATGGCCGACCATGTTCTCGGTCACGTAGACCGGGATGTGCTTCCTGCCGTTGTAGACAGCCACCGTGTGGCCGATGAAGTCCGGGAAGATGACGCTCGCCCGCGACCAGGTCTTGAGCACCTTCTTCTCGTTCTTCTTGTTCATCGTCTGGATGCGACCGAGCAGCCGCGACTCGACGAAGGGTCCCTTCTTGAGGGATCGAGACATGTCCGACCTCCTCGCCTAGCTCTTGCGGTGCCGTGATCGGACGATGAGGCGTCCGGTGGTCTTGTTGCGTCGGGTGCGATGGCCCATCGCCGGCTGACCCCACGGGGTCTTGGGCGGCATGCCGGTGGGCGACTTGCCCTCGCCGCCGCCGTGCGGATGGTCGCGCGGGTTCATGACCACACCACGCACCTCGGGCCGGCGCCCCATGTGGCGAGACCGTCCGGCCTTGCCCAGGTTCTGGTTCTCGTGGTCGAGGTTGCCGACCTGGCCGACCGTGGCCATGCAGCGCATGTCGACCCGGCGGACCTCGCCCGAGGGCAGACGGACCTGCGCGTACTCGCCCTCCTTGGCGAGCAGCTGCGCGGATGCGCCGGCCGAACGGACGATCTGGCCACCCTTGCCGGGCACCAGCTCGACGTTGTGGATCTGCGTGCCGAGCGGGATGCGCGACAGCGGCAGGGCGTTGCCGACGCGAGCATCGACACCGTTGCCGGCGATGACGACGTCGCCGACCTTCATGCCATGCGGCACGAGGATGTAGCGCTTCTCACCGTCGCGGTAATGCAACAGGCCGATGCGCGCGGACCGGTTGGGGTCGTACTCGATGGTGGCGAGGCTTGCCGGCACGTCGTACTTGTCGCGGCGGAAATCGATGCGCCGGTAGGCGCGCTTCTCCCCGCCGCCGCGGTGACGGACGGTCATACGGCCCTGCCGATTACGTCCGCTGCCGCGCTTCTGCGATTCGATGAGCGGCTTGTGGGGCGTGTCGGTGGTGATCTCCTCGAACGTCGAGCGCGTCATCGCCCGCATGCCGGGGGAGGTCGCCTTGTAACTTCGCAGCGGCATCGTTACACCCCCTCGAAGAATTCGATCTTGTCGGTCGGCCCCACGCTGACGACGGCCTTCTTCCAGGGCGACGTCCAGCCCTTCTGGGCGCCGCGTCCCCGTCCGCGCCGCTTCTCCTTGGCCTTGACCGTCAGCACGGTGACGTTGATCACGGTGACCTTGAAGAGGGAGGCGACGGCATCGGCGATCTGGAGCTTGTTGGCCGTGTCGTTGACGGCGAATGTGTACTTGCGGCTGTGAGTCAGATCCATCGACTTCTCGCTGATGATCGGCCGAAGGATGATCTGCGACGCTTCGAGGGTCATGCGTAGACCTCCGCCATCGTCGGCAGGGACGCTTCGATGATGAGCAGGATGTCGGCGTTCAGGACGTCGACCGTGTTGAGCGAGTCGGCGCGGATGATGGCGACGCCGGGCACGTTCCGGGCCGAGAGCTCGAGCCGTTCGTCCTTGGCATCGGCGACGACGAGGACACGGCCGGCGGCCTTGAGGGCATCGAGGTAGCCGACCAGTTCGCGCGTCCGGATCTCGTCCATGGCGAGGTCCTGGACGACCTTCACGGCACCGTCACCGAACTTCGAGGTCAGCGCCCCGACGAGCGCGAGACGCTTCATGCGTTTGGGAAGGCGCTGCACGTAGCTGCGCGGATGCGGTCCGAAGACCACGCCACCGCCGGCGAAATGGGGAGCGCGGCGGGTCCCCTGTCGCGCGCGGCCGGTGCCCTTCTGCTTGTAGGGCTTCGCGCCGCCGCCGCGGACCTCGCCACGCGTCTTGGTATCGGCCGTGCCGGTCCGGCGGCCGGCCAGCTGGGCGATGACCGCCTGATGCATGACCGCCTCGTTGACGGGTGCCGCGAAGAGAGCATCGGGAAGGTCGACCTTGCCGACCTTGGTGCCGGTCTTCGAGTAGAGCGTCGTGCTGGGCATCGCCGTCACGCCTTCCTGATCATGATCAGCGCGGTGCGGGCGCCCGGCACGGGGCCCTTGATGAGGAGCAGGTTGCGCTCGGCGTCGGCACGCACGATGGTCGCCTTCTTGACGGTGACGCGGTCGTTGCCCATCCGGCCCGACATGGGCGTGCCCTTGAAGACCTTGCCGGGTGTCGTGCCGCCGCCGATGGAACCCGGCGCGCGGTGCGAGTCCGAGCCGTGCGTCTCGGGGCCACGGCGGAAGTGGTGGCGCTTGATCGTGCCGGAGAAGCCCTTGCCCTTGCTGACGCCGGTCACATCGACCGTCTCGCCGGCCACGAACATGGTCACGTCGAGCTTCTGGCCGACCTCGTACGGGGCGACGTCATCGACACGGAACTCGCGCGCGTCCTTGACGCGGGGCAGGTCCTTGAGCTGGCCGAGGCGCGGCTTGGTCAGCCGCTTGGCCGTGCCGGCACCGAGCTGGACGGCCGTGTATCCGTCACGCGCGGCGGTGCGCAGCCCGGTCACGGTATTCGGTTCCACGGCCACCACGGAGACGGGCACGATGGTGCCGTCCTCCGCGAAGACCTGGGTCATGCCGACCTTACGGCCGAGTAATCCGATCGTCATTACATCTTGATCTCGATGTCGACGCCCGCTGCAAGCGAGAGCCTCATCAGGGCGTCGACCGTCTTGGACGAGGGGTCGAGGATGTCGATGAGCCGCTTGTGGGTGCGGATCTCGAACTGTTCCCGGCTGTCCTTGTCGATGAACGGCGAACGCAGGACGGTGAACTTCTCGATGCGCGTTGGCAGCGGCACGGGGCCGACGACGTCAGCACCGGTGCGCTGGGCCGTCTCCACGATCTGGAGGGCGGACTGATCCAGCAACCGGTGGTCGTAGGCCTTGAGGCGGATCCGGATTCGCTGCCTTGCCATCGCTAGCTCAGGATCTGGGTGATGGCGCCGGCACCGACCGTCCGGCCACCCTCGCGGATGGCGAAGCGCTGGCCGGTCTCGAGGGCGATGGGCGTGATCAGCTCGACGGTCATGTCGACGTTGTCGCCGGGCATCACCATCTCCGCCCCGTCATGCAGCTCGATGGCGCCGGTGACGTCGGTCGTGCGCAGGTAGAACTGCGGCCGGTAGCCCTGGTAGAAGGGGGTATGGCGGCCACCCTCCTCCTTAGAGAGGACATAGACCCGCGCGATGAACTTGGTGTGGGGGTTGACCGAGCCGACCTTGGCGAGCACCTGGCCACGCTCGATGTCCTCGCGCTCGATGCCCCGCAGCAGGCAGCCCACGTTGTCGCCGGCACGGCCCTCGTCGAGCAGCTTCTTGAACATCTCGACGCCGGTCACGACGACCTTGCGGGTGTCCTTGACGCCGATGATGGCGACCTCCTCGCCGACCTTCACCACGCCGCGCTCGATGCGCCCCGTGGCGACGGTGCCCCGGCCCTTGATGCCGAAGACATCCTCGATGGGCATCAGGAAGGGCTTGTCGATCGCCCGCTCGGGGGTCGGGATGTAGGCATCGACGGCATCCATCAGTTCCTGGATGCAGACGTACGCCGGATCGTTCGGGTCGTTGCCCGCCTCGAGCGCCTTGAGCGCCGAGCCGCGGATGACCGGGATATCGTCACCCGGGAAGTTGTACTTGCTCAAGAGCTCGCGCACCTCGAGCTCGACCAGCTCCAGCAGCTCGGGATCGTCGACCATGTCGACCTTGTTGAGGAAGACGACGATGTACGGCACCTCGACCTGGCGGGCGAGCAGGAT
>PNAP01000036.1:6947-16127 GCA_003169735.1 Chloroflexota bacterium
ATCATGTTCTTGATGTAGTCGGCATGGCCCGGGCAGTCGACGTGGGCGTAGTGGCGCGCCTCGGTCTCGTACTCGACGTGGGCGATGGCGATGGTGATGCCGCGCTCGCGCTCCTCGGGCGCGTTGTCGATGGTGTCGAAGGCGCGGTACTCGCTCTTGCCCTTGAGCGCCAGGTACTTGGTGATGGCCGCCGTCAGGCTCGTCTTGCCATGGTCGATGTGACCGATGGTGCCGATGTTGACGTGGGGCTTATTGCGCTCGAACTTCTTCTTGGCCATGGTGTCCTTGTCGTTGGTTACCTTCTGCTGGGATCATGGAGCCCACTTTGGGACTCGAACCCAAGACCTCTTCCTTACCAAGGAAGTGCTCTGCCGGCTGAGCTAAGTGGGCCATGTATGGTCGATCGAATGGTCAGATGGTGGTGGGCAGGGAGGGAATCGAACCCCCACAGTCGTAGACAGCTGATCTACAGTCAGCAGAGCTCACCACCTGCTCAACCTACCCACGGATGGGCTGCGCTCCTTGGGGTCCGGTGATCCCGTGGCGAAGAGGGGTTCGGGCGCAGCATCCTCTTCAGTTGGAGCCGACGACGGGACTCGAACCCGGAACCGGCGGTTTACAAAACCGCTGCTCTACCAATTGAGCTACGTCGGCAGCGACGGCAAAGGATACCGCACGGTGCGCCGACCGCGCAACGCGGGGGGTGGAGAGTCGGCTGACCGCGGCTGCCAGGCAGGTCAACGCGTCGCGGTCGACCGCTCAGCGTTCACCCTCACTTGCCGTCTCGCCGGGGAGCAGAGGATCGACCGGTACGGACGCCACCTTGCTCGGTGAGGGCGAGCGCGTAGCGCGCGCGCGACCCGCTTTGCTGGTGGCCCCGTCGGATTCCGTCTTCGCGCCGGCCGCGGCACCAGGCTTCGAGGCGCGTCTGCGTGCTGGCTTGGCCACGATCGGGTCGGACTCCGCGGCCGATGCGACACCGGCGGTCGTGGCCTTGCTGGCGCGCTTTCGGGTGGGCTTGACGGACGCGGCTACCGATTCGGCCGCCTCGGGCTGGACAGAGGCGGGCTTCGTGCCACGCTTCGAGGGGACCGGAGGTGGTGGCGGCTCCGTCACCGAAGCCGCATCGACAGCATCGTCTCTCGGCGCCGTGGCTGCCTCGCCCGCGACGACCGGCGGCGCGTGGCGTTCCTCCGTGCCGCGCTGTGAAGCGGCCTCGAACAGCAGGACCGACCCAGCCACCGAAGCGTTGAGCGACGCGATCTTGCCGTGCATCGGGAGGCGGACCGTGCCATCGAGGCGCCGCCTCACCGGCCCGGACAGGCCGTGCGCCTCACTGCCGACCACGAGCGCCAGTGGCCCCCGCAGGTCCGCATCGCGATAGGAGAGTGCCGCGTCCTCATCCGCCCCGATAAGGCGGAGCCCGGCGCTGCGCAGATCGGCGAGCGCGCCGCCCAGGTCATCGACCGGGCAGAGCAGGAGATGTTCGACAGCACCCGCCGACGCTTTCACCGCCGCCGGGCTGAGCGGTGCTGCCCGTCGCGTCGGAAAGAGGACGCCGTGGACACCGCACGCCTCGGCCGTCCGCAGCAGCGTGCCGACGTTCTGCGGATCCTCGAGCGAGTCGAGGATCAGGATCAGTGGCGGCTCGCCCCGCTCGCGGGCACGGGCCACGATCTCGTCGAGCGTCGCCCAGCGTCGCGGCGGCACGACCAGTGCCACTCCCTGGTGGCCGTCGAAGCCGGCCAGCGACGTCAGCGTGCCGCCTTCGACCTCGACCACCGGGATGCGCAACGTCGTTGCGTGTAGCACGAGGGTCTCGAGTGCGGTCCGGCGTTCCGGCACGACCAGCAACCGCAGCGCACCTCTCCGAGCGGCGAATGCCTCTTCCACCGGCCGCTTCCCGGCGACGAGCTCCTCGTTCTCGCTCAGCCGCTCGATCGTGGCGGGCGTCGGGCCCCACGGCACACTGCGAGCGGGCTCGGCCGGGCGGTCGAACGACGGACGATCGACGGGAGGTCGGTCGGTCTGCGGGCGGTCGCTCCAGCCACGCTCGGGCGGGCGGGTGCGTGACTCGGGGCGGTACGGTCGATCGGGCGGGCGACCTTCCGGCCGACGAGCGTCGGGACGACCTTGGGGGCGTGGCGCGAACCGACGGTCGGGCGGGCGGTCGAAACGCGGGCGATCGAACCTCGGCCGATCCCCGCCCGGGTGATCCTCTCGCGGCTGCTCAGAGGCCCGGAACGGCCGATCGGGCGGTCGGAATGGCCGATCAGGCGGTCGGGATGATCGTTCCGGGCGGCCCGGTGGCCGCTGCCCGTACGACGGGCCCGGCGGTCGGTCGTCGCGGGGTCGGTCGTCGCGCGGCCGGTCACGCCAGCCCGATCCGCCATCCATCGGGCGACCCGATCCCGACGGTCCTCCGGATCCGCCAGGTCGGCTGAAACCTCCCGGTCGGCCAGGTCCGTGCGACCCGCCACCAGGTCGGCCCTGGCCGCGTCGGTCCGGTCGCTCGTCGCCGGGACGCCTAGCCACGAGCCAGTTCCTTGGCTCGGCGCGAACGCTGGCCATCGGCAGTGTCCTCGACGATGACGTCCAGTGCCGCGAGTCGGACGCGGAGCGCATCGGCACGCGCCCAGTCGCGGGCGGCACGTGCCTTGGCACGTTCTGCCAGCAGGCGATCGACCTCGTCATCCGGCGCCACGGCATCGTCCTCGACGACCGCCAGGACCTGGTCGAGCTCGCGCAACAGCGCCGCAGCACTGGCCGCGTCCTCGGTCGAGAGCGTCCGCTCCGCCACGCGCCGGTTGATCTCGCGCACGAACTCGAACACCGCGGCCAGCGCGGGCGCGATATTGAGATCGTCATCCAGTGCCTGTCGGAAGGCCGACCGCGTCTCGGTCAGCAGCCCGTCCAGGCTCGCGTCCGCGCGACGGTCCTGGCGATACCCATCGAGCGCCTGGAGGCAGGTCGAGAGCCGCTCCACGGCCGAAGCCGCGGACGCCAGCGCCGCCTCGGAGAAGTCGAGGGACGCGCGGTAGTGAGCTGCCAGCAGGGCATAGCGCAGCACGCGTGACGAGTAGCCGCGCTCGTAGATGTCGGTCGGGCGCGAGAAGTCACCGGTGCGCTTGGACATCTTCTCGCCGCGCATCTGGAGGTGGGCGCAATGGAGCCACGTGCGCACGAACGGCTTGCCCGTCGCGGCCTCCGACTGGGCGATCTCGTCCTCGTGATGCGGGAAGATCAGGTCGATGCCGCCGGTGTGGAGGTCGAAGCTCGGGCCGAGATACTCGATGCTCATCGCCGAACATTCGATGTGCCAACCCGGCCGGCCCTCGCCGATCGACGTCGACCAGCTCGGCTCGCCCGCCCGGGGCCCCTTCCAGAGCGCGAAGTCGCGCACATCGTCCTTGCCGTACTCGTCGGCCTCGACCCGCTCGCCGACGCGCTGCTGGGTCGGATCGAGGCGCGCCAGGCGGCCGTAGGCGGGCCAGCTGGCGATGCGGAAGAAGATCGAGCCGTCGTCGGTGCGGTAGGCGTGGCCCGAAGCGAGCAGCCGCTCGATGAGGGCCACCATCTGCGGGATGTGCTCGGTCGCACGGGGCATCACATCGGGACGCGCGATGCGCAGCCGGTCGAGGTCGTCGAGGAACCGCTCCGTGTAGCGATCCGCCAGCTGGCCGATGGTCACGCCCTCCGCGACCGCGCCGCGGATGATCTTGTCATCGACATCGGTGATGTTCATGACCCAGCGGACCTGGAACCCCGACCAGGCCAGGTACCGGCGGAGGAGGTCGGCGAAGACGAAGCTTCGAAAATTCCCGACGTGGGCCGGGGCGTAGACCGTCGGGCCGCAGCTGTAGATGCCGACACGACCGGCAACGAGCGGCTCGAACGGTTCGAGCGCACCACCGAGCGTGTTGCGGAAACGGAGCGTCATGTCGCCATGATGACGGGTTCGCGCGTCACGCCCGTCTTTTCAGCGGCGGATCAGTCCGACGAGCGCGCTGGCGGAGATGACCCTGCCGGCTCCCTCGGGCCCCGAGAGATTGCCCGTGGACGCCTTCACCCCGACCCGATCGACCGTCAGGCCGAGCAGACCGGCGATGGCGTCGCGCATGGCATCGAGGCGCTGCGCGCCGAGACGCGGCCGAGCCCCGACGACGCTCACGTCGACCGACCCGGGCCGCCAACCCGAAGTGGCGACGCGCTCGACGAGTCGGCGCAGGAGTTCGCCCGACTCGGCACCGTGAGTGGTGACCTCCGTGTCGGGGAACTGGCGACCCAGATCGGGCAACGCCGCCGCGCCGAGCAACGCGTCGGCGATGGCATGCAGGACGACATCACCATCGGAGTGGCCGAACAGCCGTGGCGCCTCGGCCATGAGGATGCCGCCGAGTGCCAGGCCGTCGTCCGGGCCGAACGGATGGGTATCGGACGCGCTCCCGTAGCGCGGCGGTCCGACACGCTGCGCAGCGATGGCGTGCGCGGTATCGAGGTCGGACGGATCGGTCAGCTTGAGGTTGCTCGGATCACCGGGCACGGTGGTGACGGGCACGTCGAACGCCTCGAGCAGGGACGCCTCATCGCTGAAGAGCCGCTCGGTGTTGCCCAGCGCGGCGTAGGCGTCCTGGAGCAAGCGGCGATGTGCACCCTGCGGCGTCTGCACCCGAAAGAGCCCCGCACGCTCGACCGCGACGACGGTGCCGTCGCGTGATCGTCGTTTCAAGGAGTCGACGACCGGCAGGATCGGGATGGCCGCACCGTGGCTGCGAGCGGCTGCGGCGACGGCCTCGACCACGTCGATGCCGACGAACGGCCGGGCTCCGTCATGGACGAGGACCACGTGCTCGGAGCAGGCGGCCACCCCGGCTGCGACCGAGTCCTGCCGCCGCTCGCCACCAGCCACGACCGTGGCATCAAGCGCGCGGATCCACGGGGCGGCAGCCAGTGTCGCGACCCGTTCGGCGGCAGTGACGACGACCACGCGGCCCACGGATGGGGCGACGGCGAGGGCGGCGACCGACCACTCGAGCACCGGCCGACCTTCGAGGTCGACCATCAGCTTGTCGACGCCGCCGAAGCGCGAACTCGAGCCGGCCGCCACGACCACCGCGTCGGCGAAGGCCACCGGTTTCAGGTGCGAGGGTGCGCGAAGACCATCCTGCCGGCCACGGTCTGCAGGACACGGGTCACGGTGACGTCCAGGTCACGCTCGAGGAACGGCCGGCCGCCCTCGACGACGACCATCGTGCCGTCATCGAGATAGGCCACGCCCTGACCGGGCTCCTTGCCCTGCTGGGTCACCTTGACGCGCATCTCCTCGCCGGGCAGGAAGGCGGGCTTGAGCGAGTTGGCGAGGAGGTTCATGTTCATGACGCGGACACCCTGCAGTTGGGCGACGCGGTTGAGGTTGTAGTCCGTGGTCAGGACGGCGCCGCCACGGGCTCGGGCGACGGCGACCAACTTGGCGTCGACGGCATCGACACCGGGCGCGTCCTCATCGGTCAATTCGAGGGCGACACGCGGGTCCTTCTGGAGGAGCGCCAGGATCTCGAGGCCGCGGCGACCGCGGACGCGGCGTCCCTGGTCGGCGTCGTCGGCGATGTGCTGGAGTTCGCCAAGGACGAAGTGAGGCACGACGATGGTCCCGTAGAGGAACCCGGAGGCGACGATATCCATGACCCGCCCATCGATGATGGCGCTCGTGTCGGCATAGATGACCGGCCCTTCGGAAGCGACAGCCGGCCCGACGGCGGATCCCCTGAGGATCCCCGCCGCCCGTATCGCGTCACCGAGGTCGCGGCGTTTGGCCACGGTCAGACCCATCATGCCCAGTCCGAAGACGGTCGAGACACCGATCGGCAGCATCCAACCGTAGGGGTCGGGCAGGTTGGCGAGCGGCAGGCTGAGCAGGACGCCCATCAGCAGTCCGACCAGCAGTCCGAGGACGGCGGTCACGAACTCGCCGGTCGAGAGGGCCATCGCCGAGCGGACGATGCGCGATGCCGGTTCGACCGTCACGTAGGGCAGGATCGAGTAGCCGAGGACCGCCCACGCACCGATCCACGAGACGAGCAGGATCCGGCCCGTGCCGGACGCGTCGAAGAAGTCGGTCGAGGCGGCGATGGAGATGGCCACGATGGCGCCCAAGGCGGCGCCGATCGTGCGGATGAAACGCATCATGAGCCGGGCGAGCCTAGCACAGGCTCCCGAGCGGACGTCCCATCCCCAACGGTACCGTCGGACGGCAGGAGTATCAGCGAAAGCGCTTCCCGAAGGGTGCGCGCACCGACCACCTCGAGGCCGTCGGGAGCCGTCGCGGGCCGATCCGAGAAGGGCACGACCGCCTGGCGGAACCCGAGCCGCGCCGCCTCGCGGAGGCGCCGCTCGAGCGCGCGCGCCGGCCGCAGTTCGCCGAGCAGCGACACCTCGCCACATACGACGCTCCCCGGGCGCACCGAGCGATCACGGAAAGACGAGACGAGCGCGATGGCCACGGCCAGGTCGATGGCCGGTTCGTCGACCACGGCGCCGCCAGCAAGGCTGACGTAGAGGTCGTGGCCAGACAGGTCGGCGCCACAGCGCCGCGCAAGGACCGCCACCAGCAACGCGACGCGGTTCGAATCGACGCCGGCGACCGTGCGGCGAGGCGTCCCGTAACCAGAAGGGGCGACGAGCGCCTGGACCTCGATGAGCAACGGCCGGCTGCCCTCGATGGTCGCCGCGATGGCCACGCCGGGTGCGCCGCTCGACCCCTCGCCGAGGAAGGCCCGACCCGGGTCGGGGACCGAGCGCAGCCCGGCCGCGGTCATCTCGAGCACACCGACCTCGTCGGTCGCGCCGAAACGATTCTTGCTCGCGCGCAGCAATCGGAGCGCCCCGAATCGGTCACCATCGAGCGTCAGGACGGCGTCGACCAGGTGCTCGAGCGTCTTCGGGCCGGCCAGGCTGCCGTCCTTGGTGACATGGCCGACCAGGACGACGGGCACGCCCTCGGATTTGGCATAGGCGCCGAGTCGCGAGGCGGCCTCGCGGACCTGGCCGACCGAACCAGCCGGGCCTTCGAGCCCCTCGGCCGTCATCGTCTGGATGGAATCGACGATGACCATGCCCGGCGCCTCGGCCTGGGCCGCGGCGATGATGTGACCGACCTCGGTCGTAGCCAGGAGCGCGATCCGATCCCCCGGCACGCCCGAATCAAGACCGAGCCGTGCCGCCCTCAGGCGCAACTGGGCGGCCGATTCCTCGCCCGACGCGTACAGCACGCGCCCTCCGGCGAGCTCGCGCCCGTCGGCCAGGCCGCGCGCCACGCCGGCGGCGATCTCCAGCACGAGGGTGGACTTGCCGATGCCTGGCTCGCCGCCGAGCAGGAGCAATGAGCCGGGCACGATGCCGCCCCCGAGGACGCGGTCGACTTCTTCGATGCCGACCGGCACCCGTGGCTCCGGGGCCGTGTCGACGCCCGCCAGCGAGACAGGCGGCGGGCGGTCACCGACGGTGCGTTCGCGTCCGCGCGAACCGGCAGGGCGCTGGACGAGCGTCTCGACGAGCGTGTTCCAGGCGCCGCAACTGCGGCACTGGCCCTCCCAGCGGAGGAAGGACGCGGCGCAGGCCTGACAGACGTAGCGGCTCTCGGGCCGCGCCATGGCGCTAGAGCGCCTCGACCGGCATCTTCTCGGCGAGCGGCTCGATGGTCAAGGCGGCGTCCGACGAGCGGTCGATGATGATCGTCTGGCCGGCCGTGAAGCGACCGGTGAGGAGCGCTTCGGCGAGCGGATCCTCGACAAGGTTCTGGATCACCCGGCGCAAGGGGCGCGCGCCGTAGTCGACGTCATAACCGAGCTTGATGAGGTGGTCCTTGGCCTCGGCCGTGACGACCAGGTCGATCTGCTGCGCCAACAGCTGGTCGCGCACGCGGGCGAGCAGAAGCTCGACGATCTGTCGGATCTCCTCGACCGTCAATGAGCGGAAGACCACGAACGAGTCGACGCGGTTGAGGAACTCAGGCCGGAACTGGGTCTTGAGCTGCTCGAGGACCTTGTCCTTCATGCGCTCATAGACATGCTGGAGCTCGGCCGATTGATCCTGCGTGGCGGGCTTGAAACCGAGGCTGGTGTCCTTGAGCAGTGACTTCGCGCCGACGTTGCTGGTCATGATGATGACGGTGTTCCGGAAGTCGACCCGGCGTCCCTTGGCGTCCGAGAGGTGGCCGTCCTCGAGGATCTGGAGAAGGATGTTGAAGACTTCGGGATGCGCCTTCTCGATCTCGTCGAGCAGCACGACCGAGTAGCTCTTGCGGCGCACCGCCTCGGTCAGCTGGCCGCCTTCTTCGAAGCCGACATAGCCTGGCGGCGCACCGACGAGGCGACTGACGTTGTGGCGCTCCATGAACTCGCTCATGTCGATCTTGATGAGCGCGTCCTCGCTGCCGAACATGAATTCGGCGAGCGCCTTGGCAAGCTCCGTCTTGCCGACACCGGTGGGCCCGAGGAAGATGAATGAGCCGATCGGCCGCTTGGGATCCTTGAGACCGGCTCGAGCGCGACGGACCGCCTTCGAGATGGTGTCGATGGCCTCCTGCTGGCCGATGACGCGCTTGTGGAGCGCCTCCTCCATGTGCAGCAGGCGCTGTGACTCTTCCTGCGCGATGCGCGTCACGGGAATGCCCGTCCACATCGCGACGACCTGGGCGATGTCCTCGTCGGTCACCTCGGGCGTCTCGGCGGACTGCGCCGCCTGCCAGTCGGAGCGCATCTGGTCGATGGCGGACTTCGCGGCGGCTTCAGCATCGCGCAGGCCCCCGGCGACCTCGTAGTCCTGGTCGTTGATCGCCGCTTCCTTCTCCTTGATGACGCGCTCGAGATCCTTCTGCGCGGCCTTCAGCTCGGGCGGCGAAGAGCTGTGGCGGAGGCGGACCCGGCTGGCCGCCTCGTCGATGAGATCGATGGCCTTGTCCGGCAGGTGCCGGTCGGTGATGTAGCGGATGGAGAGGTCCGCCGCTGCGCGGCACGCCTCGTCGGTGATCTTGACCTTGTGATGCTCCTCGTAGCGCGACCGGATGCCGAACAGGATCTCGATGGTCTGCTCCAGCGTCGGCTCCTCAACCATCACCGGCTGGAAGCGCCGCTCGAGGGCTGCGTCTCGTTCGATGTACTTGCGGTACTCGTCGAGGGTGGT
>PNAP01000109.1 GCA_003169735.1 Chloroflexota bacterium
CTAGTTCAGACGCTCGCTGTCCCTCTTTGTTTCATCGCTCCAATAGGTGCCGCTGAAGGAACCTTCTAGACTCCGAGCCGCGGTGACGTTGGTCGGCGCCCCCCTACCCCCCACACTACGTGGTGATCGTGACGGGTGACTGATTGCTGGTGGATCTCGGCCGCAGAACCAAGCCCGCGACACGACGCTCGCCGCCAACCGCTCGAGCAGCGCCTCCACCTTCAAGGTCACGACGGTGGCGGGCATGTCCGCGGCCGACCCGGTGCCGATCGGGCCGCCACACGGAGAAGCTCGTCATCCTCACCGTGGGCACCACTGGTTCGGGCGGAACTGGCGTCACCAAGACGGCGGGCGCGGCGCATGCCCATTCGAGTTGTTGGCGATCGCGTGCTGACGGGCGACTACACGCCCGACCCGCCTGATGGTGGCGACGGCTTCCTCGGCTGGGACCCCTGCAACGACCAGGCGTAGATGGGGCGATTGCCGGCTGATGGCCTAGCCTCCGCATCTCGGACACCTCAGACTGGACGTACACGACGACCGTCGCGGCGAGAAGCGAGAGGTTCCCCGAATGACCCACAGTCCGTTCGAGTTTCCAGAGGCCCCGCCCGACGGGGCACCGATGCAGGACACGCTCCGTTTCGCGATTGGCGTTCTCGGGCAATCGCTCCGAACCGCCGAGCCGTTGTCACTGCGCATGAAGGTGCTCGTTGCCATCCAGCGATTTGCCCAGAAGGGCATCGATCTCCTCGACCACGTCGAAAGCGATGGCGATGCCCTTCGGACTGCATTGATCGTCCTCGAGGTCCGTGATCTCGCTCGAAGGGTCCAGGATCTGATCCTCGGGTATCTCAGCGAGGAGACAGTCAGCGAAGACGCTGCTCCTGGCCTCGCCCTTTTCCGAGTCAAGCTCGCCCAGGTCGAGCAGGCCGCGATGATGGTGCTGGCGGTGGTCGGGTCCGACCGACAAGAGGACGAGGACGCCTCCTGGTGGGCCGGTCGAGCGGGAAAGACGATTGCGAACGTGCTGGTCGACGTCGCGCCCCTGCTTCAACTACCAGAAGACTCAGCTTGGTATGCGGCATTCCGGGCGACAGGCGGCGCGATGGAATCCGAGTGAAGGGCGATCGCCCATGCGGCGGTCGGCTGGCCCGATTCAGGCGGCCGAATAATCGGTGAGCTCCCGGGGGCTACCGATCGTTGGTGTTGTGCCACTCCGGCGGTGGTGTAGGCGCAACCACTACCTCTTTCATCTGCGCGATGAGCCTCTCCACGTCATCGTCGGTCAAACGCTCGGGATTAGTGCGAAGAACAGCGGCCTGTCTCAGCAGGTCGTCAGCCCGCTCTGGGGGGACGATGCCCTTCATCTTCTCGGTGCCGAGATCGAGCGCGAGGAGGACTGCGTTCGCCTCGAGCGTCATGCGATCCGAAGACAAGAACCGCGTACTGATGACGCTGACCCGAGCCGCGGTCGCGTCCGCGGTCGGCACCACCCGATCGTCGATAGTTTCCTGAACGTGGTCGACTTTTGCCACGAGCTCCACCACGCCTGGAATCGCTATCCGCGCGAAGTCTGGGACGAGCAGGAGAGCGACCACAAGTAGCGGGGTGGTCAGGTCTGCTGTGGACAGCGGCGCACACACCGTCACAACACCCGAGGTTCCCGTCTGCGCAAGCACGTCGCGGCAGATTGGATGCACCTCAGTGAAGACCCACAGCGCGAAACATCCCAACGCGATGGCACCGGCGAGCACATGCCGAATGGTCTTCGAGGTCCACCTCGTCATGCTCATCGCGGCACCTTTCCCTCTCTGAGCTCGCCCAGGCACCGGGT
This sequence comes from Chloroflexota bacterium, assembly GCA_003169735.1. Taxonomy (GTDB): domain Bacteria; phylum Chloroflexota; class Limnocylindria; order Limnocylindrales; family CSP1-4; genus Palsa-1032. The sequence continues at coordinate 1,835 of PNAP01000109.1, forward strand.
CATCTCGACCACCGCCTCGAGCTCGCCTTTCCCGACCGCAACCCACTCCCGCTCGCGATGCCCGAGCACAGCCTTCTCGAACGGGTCGTAGGCGTAGATCGCCCATTGCCCGCGGTACTCGTCGAACGACGGACGGCCGACGAACCAGCGCGGTGGCAGGGCGGCATGGAGGGCGTCCCAAGCGTCGGGGAGGGCGTCGATGGTCATTTGTGGCGCGTGGTGATCTCCGAGCACCGCCAGGAGATTGTGAGTGGGTTCGGTTGCCAACTAGCTCTGCTCACGCCACTCACTATCGCCCCAGGTGGAAATCGCGGACTCGCCGTGGTCGGGGTGTTCTGCAATCCACCGATCCCGTTCTGCCTCGCGGTTGCGTTCGGCGGCCTTTTGCGCGAAGTCCTTGAGTATCCCGTCGATTCGCTCCACAAAGCGTGGATCGGGGCGATTCTGTTGGCGACCCGCCAGCATCCGTATGGCCACGCCCTTCCGGTAGAGATCCCTCAGGAAGCCGCCATACCGCATTGTCGGCGGCGCGCCGCGAGCGTTTCGAGCCGTGTCGTCCGTGGCCTCCGGCAGTCCCACTAATAATTGCAAGGCCATTCGTGCCGATAGCCAACCACTCGAGACGTCATCCAGCCGCGCGAAAACGTAGCCCTGATCGGACAAGGCTCGAGTCAGAGCATCCGCGACGCTATCGTTTGTGATCTCGTCGGGCGCGAGGTAGCTCATCCACCAATCGTGGCGAAGGCTGCCCACGTTCGCACGGTAGCTGGCGGCGACAAAGCTTGGAATGCCGGATGGCCCGGACCCTATGCTCATCCGAACCCCAGCTTCTCTTGCCCTGGCGCCTCCTGGACGCGCTCGGCCTGCTGGTACGTCGGCATCACCAAGAGCGGCAGCTGCGGCCGTTTCCCGTCGAGCAGCTCCTTGATAGTCAAGATCTGGATGCGCGGGTAGTCGCGGTTGGCGAGTTCGGCGTGGAAGACACCGGCGGTAGCCGCCTCCACCTTCATCGGCTCGCTCGGCTCCTCGAGCGTCACGAACAGCCCGAGCGGCGCGTGCTCGCGCTCCATGGTGCCCTTCAGATCGCGCACCATGCCGACATTCACGACGGCGTTGCTCTTCACGGACACGAGGACTTCGCGCACCGTCCCGCCAACGTCGGAGAACGTGATCTTCCCGTCGATCCCGCCATCGGCTCCTTTCTTGCGAACGCCGCCCAGCGGCTGAGCGTCAACTAGGGAAAGGGCCCAGTACTGGAACTCGTAGCGGTCGTTTGGTGACTGACGAGCCAGCATCCTTGCGCCTTCGACTTCCGTCGGCTGGCCGATTACCTCCACTTTTCCTAGAGCCGGGAACGAGTCGTGCAGGCGAGCGCGCATCACCGCGATGGCGAGGTGCGTGACGTCGATGCCGACCCAGCGTCGATCGAGCTTCTGCGCGGCAACGAGCGCGGTGCCACAGCCACAGAACGGGTCTAGGACGATGTCACCCGGATTGGAGCTCGCCGTGATGATCCGCTCGAGCAACGCCTCTGGCTTCTGGGTCGGGTAGCCCAGCCGCTCCTTCGACCCGCCATGCAGCCGGATGTCTGACCAGAAGTCTTGGAGCGGCACGCCGGGCTGCTCGTCGAGGTAACGCTTGTACACCGGCATGCCCGTCGACCTGAACTCGATGCGGCCGTCGGCCAGCATCTTCTCCATGTTCGCCTTTGAGTAGGCCCAGTGCCTTCCCTGGTACGGGCGCATCCCGTGCCATTCGTAGTCGACGTCGCCGCCGGGCTTATGGGCAGTCAGATCGCCGCGGCGATATCGCCGTCCTGATGCAGCGTCGACGTAGCGGTAGTTCTCCTCGACGTAGTCGTCTTCGAACGGCCCATATTGCGTGTTCCACGTGATCGTCGGACCCTTGCTGTAGAAGAGCAGGACGTCGTGATTGCGGCCGTACCGCTTCGGGTCGTTCTTGGCGCTGTAGCGCTTCCAGCTGATCTCGTTGCGGAACCGCTCCGGCCCAAAGATGGCGTCGAGGACGATCTTGAGGTAGTGACTCGCCGTCGGATCACAGTGCAGGTACAACGACCCTGTCGGTTTGAGCACCCGGTGCAGCTCGACCAAGCGCACCGTCATCTCGACGAGGTACGCCATCATCTGGTTGGCGCCGATGGCCTTGCGGAGGGCGCCGATGATGGCGCTGACGGTGTCGGGGACTTTGCCTTGGTGACGTGCCGTGTTGGTCAGGTAGGCGAACGTCTGCTCCACGCCTGGGCCCCAATGCCAGGTGTCGTCGAACGCCTCGATCTGGGCGTCGCTCTGCCGGCCCGACTCATCCTTGAAGATGATGTTGTAGGCGCGGTTCGAGTTGAACGGCGGGTCGAGGTAGACGAGGTCGATGCAGGCGTCGGGGATGTAGTGCCGCAGGATGTCGAGGTTGTCGCCGTAGTAGAGGACGTTCGTCTTCAGGTCAGGCACGGTCAGCAGGTTAGCAGCGCCACCTGGGTCTCGGTGCCTGTTTCGCGAGCCAGTAGCCTGATCAGCCCGCCTTGGCTCGACGACCGCGTCTCTGCGGTCGAGCCGCTATGAACAGGTCATCGCTGACCTTGAACAGGTTGACGTCGCTGTGACCGGTGCCGGTCTTGGCGTGGTTGAAGGCCACCCGTATGGTCGCCACCTTCTCGCCGGCATCGAGACGCAATCGGAATGCCGCGGACTTATCGGCGTGCGCGTCACTGATGGCCTTCTCGAGCGACCGATCCAGCTCGAGTCGGGCGAGCTGTCGCGGCGTCAGACCGCGCGGCTGCGATGGCGTGTCCAAGACGGTGGCACTGACCTTGGTGACCTTCATCCGTCCCTCCGGGCTTGATCGATGGGCTTTCTGGTCACCTTACCCGAAGCGCCGCCGGGGGGCCGACCGGACCGGCACCATGGCGGCATCGTGGTCCGTCGGCGATAACCGGGCCACGAAACGAGCGCTCCTCGCAGCGTCTGGCGCCGGAATCAACGCCTCCAGACTCGGTTCGCGGGCACGGCCGGTTCGTGTGACCGCGGCTTGACGCGGCGCACATTCGGGCTAGGCTAGCCACCGGCCACCACATACGCCTGAAAGCGTCAACGCCTCCGCGCCTCGAGTTGCCTGAGGGAGCCAGGAGCATGGTCAACTCCATCGCCAACCTTCGACGGCCGCTCGTCAGATCTGTCGCTCCCAGGCGGCGCAATCTCTTGCGAGGGTTACGTCCGCTGAGCGCGGGCCTTTTGATGCTTGGACTGAGCGTCGTTGGCTGTTCGGGCCCGGTGACCCCTACCGCGACCTCGCAGGCTTCGCCAGGGATCTCCGGCCCGACAGCCAGCGCGCCCTCGACGCTGACAGACACGACGGGTAACGGCGGTCTCGTCTACCACCCGCCCGATGATTCCTGGTCGCCGGTCGTCGTCGGCACCGCGAGCGTCAAGCGGCCGGGCGACTGGGCGGCTGCCGACTCGGACCCCGACCATATCGTGGTCATCCCGCCGACGACCGACCTCGGCTCCCAGGGACCCGAGGTCAGCCTCCGCTTCCTGGCCGGCGAGTCCCTTGCCGACGTCGTTCCACCGCCCGGGACAGCTGCGCCATCGACGATCACGGTCAACGGATACCAAGGCTGGCAGGCCGACGGGAATGGGCTACCCCCGGTCAGCCGATACGTCGCGCTGCAGCTGCCCGATGGCGTCCTATTCGGTCAGGCGTACTTCGGGCCTGATGTCGACCTGCGCCCGTTCCTCGACGGCATGCTGTCCACGGCGGTCAGCCGATGAGCGAGGGCGCACGTCGGTTGGGCGCCGTGCTGTGGACGCTCGCCCTGCTCGCCGGCACGCTCGCGAGCGCGTCGGCGGCAAGGGCTGCGACCCTCGACATTCAGCCCGTCGGTCAGCGATACGACGGTCACAGCGGAGACTGGGACTGCCTGCCGGCGACGACGGCGATGGCGCTCACGTACCTGGAGCAACAGGGCGCATTTGCCGATCGTGACGTATCGCTGCCGGCGGTCCGCACGGCGATGCGTGCCGTGGCCGGCGATGGCCTCATCTCGCCGACGACGGTGCTGTCGGTCGTCGGCTCTCTGACCGGCGGCGCGGTCACCGCGGATGCCGCGATGCTGCCGGTCGCGGGCTGGCAGGACTGGGTCGCCAGCGAGCTTGACCAGGGCCTGCCGCCGATCGCCATCGTCCCCGACTGGAGCAAACTGCCCGGCGAGGCTGCGGATGGGCAATCCCCGCACGCGGTGCTGATCACCGGGTTCGACGGCTCGAACGTGACCTTCAACGACCCGTGGCCAGCACAGTCGTTCACGATGTCGGCGGCCGACTTCGAGGCCGCGTGGCAGCGCCCAGGCGACCAGCTTGAGGCGATGTGGTTCACGATCGGTTCGGCCCCGGTCGTCTCTCCGCTCCCGAGCGTCACGCCACAGCCGACTCCTCCCGCGGTCATCCCCGGCGGGACCTGGATCACCCCGCCGGACGGCGCCACCGAGACGGGCACATTCACGGTCTCAGTCCACGCCTACCCGACGCAGCCTGGCGATCCGCCCGTCGACCATGTCAACGTCACGCTTTGGTGGGAGACGCTGGGGCCCAGATCGGGTCCCTGGGCGGTGGCCTGCGACATCTCGCCGCCCGTGTCGGGCGATGTCTTCACATGCAGCGTCGATCCGGCTTCCCTCGGCGCGCCACCCGGGCAGCTCGCCATCAGTTTCGATGTGTACGACCAGGCAGGTGATCACAACCTCGCCCCCAACGGGGAGCACGGGCTGACGTGGATCAGCGTTCCTAGCCCGGAGCCGTCCCTTTCAACGGGCTCCTGGACGGCGCTTCCGCATGTTGCCGAGCAGTTCTTCATCGTCGATGCCACGGCAGTGCTGTCGGACGGATCCACGCTGGCCCTGTGGATCGATGGCACGAACTACGATGAGCATGCAGCACTTCTAGAGCCAAACGCCAACCAATGGAACCGAGTTGACAGTCCGCTCAACCAATCAACCACCTGCTACGGGTGCAGCCTCGTGGGCGTCGGCGACGGAGACGCCCTGCTGTTTGGCCTCTCCGAGTACGACGTAGCCTCAGGAACTTCAACAGACAGTGGTCGTTCGTTCAGATTTGACCACGCAACGGGCACCTGGGCAGAAACCGGATCAATGCTTGATCAACTGACCGCTTACACGGTGGTTTCATTTGCTGATGGGCGGTTGCTCGCCACCAACGGCATCAGCGAGAGTCAGAACACATCTGTGACCACCGAGATCTTCGATCCTTCCAGCAACTCATGGTCGGAGGGACCGAGTTTGCCGTTCGACTACCTAGCGGGCGCGGTTTCCCTTCAGGATCAATCGGTCTTAGCTGTGTCAGGCGGAGGGCAGACCATCGCGCTATCGCCGGGCGGCACAGGGTGGACCGGCCTTGGACAGAGTCCACTCGGTGACCGGTCCTACCAGCTCGTCGCCGTGCCCGAGGGGGCTGTTGCCATCGGCGTATGTCGCGGCATAGACAACGGCGATGGATGTATTCCGAAATCAACCGAAGTCTTCGACTCGTCGTCCGGCAGCTGGCATTCTGGCGCTGTCATACCATCGACGTGTCCTGCTGCGGTGGCGATGCCCGATGGACAAGTAGTCGTCGCCGGTGGTCAGTTTCAATGGTCCGATTCGCTGAACCAGAACGTCGACGGAGACGCTTCTGCCTACATGCTTGACTCGACCTATGCGAGACTGCAGGACCTGCCAAGTCTTCCGGAGCCTGTGCAATGTCCGCTCGGCGGACTTCTGCCCAATGGACACCCGCTCATCGTGGGTCAGGTGTTCGACCTCGAGGGGAACGGTTCGCACGTCGGTGCGTACGAGTACGACCCCTAGGAGATTGGTATTACTTTTCGCCGGGCCGCCAGGGTGGCCGATGCCGGGCAGAAGGCGAATGAAGGGAGGCCTGTGTGCTGGCGCAGGCGGCCAGAGCGGCCGTGGCCGGCGTCGCATGGCAGGCGACCGAGACGGACCTTGCCGATCACGAACTCGTGGCATGGTTGAAGATCCAGATGGTCGTAGAGGGACCGACCGCCGGCGAGGCGCTCAGTGCACGAATCAGGGACGAGCCGCATGCCGAGCGCTTCCTCTTGTATGGCCGCATCGACCCGGACTCCGTCGATGATGACCAACACACATTCAGAACCTCGATGCTGAACCCGTACGATCCGTCGTTCGACTACTCCGAGTGGATCGATCAGTCGATGCGCCAGACCGCCGCTCGGCTGTTGCAGGACATCAACCTCAATCTCACGATCGGAGAGGTCCTCGGGGGCTACTACCTGATGCGAGCTCCGCTCCGGGCGCGGCTCCTCGAGCGGCGGGGCGACCCAACTCACTCGCCCAGGTCGTCACTCGTCTGGGCTGAGGTGCCCATTCTGAGCACGGCGCCGCCGTCGGCCATCGCGGCGGTAGCCCAGGACGACGAGACAGTCGCTGGCGTCCGCGCTTCGGTTCGTCACGCGTTCCGCGGGGTCAATGGCGCAACGACACCCGGGAGCAACGCGAACTCGCCCGTGACTTCGCGCAGGAAATGGCAGCGGCGTACGCAGCCATGAAGACAGCCATGGAGCGGGAACGACGGTGGCAACTCTTTGCACCGCTTTTGCTGACCGCGGCGGGTCTTGCGATTGGAGTGGCCGCCGCGCCCGCCGCTGTGGTCCCAGTTACCGCTATGGCGGTGCTTGCAGCCGCGGCCGGGATAGCCCCGGGTCGGGCGACGCAGCTTGCCCGCCGATTACAGCCAGCCTATGCCTTGCTGGTAGCCGCGAGAGCGCGAGGTCAGTAGGAAGACCGACGCGGCTGCACGATCTTGCCATCGTGAATGGGTGCCGGGACGCTGCGTGGCTCTCAGCCGACCGTAGGATAGCTGGGCCGTCGGAGTCGTCTGCGCGTTAGTGGCCGCCCCTGTCGAAGGCGTACAGCTTGCCGTCATAGGACCCGACGTACACCACGCCGTCAGCGACCGCGGGCGAGGAGAAGATGCCGCCGCCGGCGCCCGTCCAGAGCGGCGTGCACGTCCCCCCACCGCTGGCACAGCCGACCGCGAAGGCGGACAGCTTGCCGTCATACGACCCGACATAGGACCCAACGTAGACCACGCCGCCGGCGACCGCGGGCGAGGATTGGATCTCGTCGCCAGCGGTACCCGTCCAGAGCGGCGTGCAGGACCCGCCGCCGCTGGCGCAGCCGACCGCGAAGGCGTACAGCTTACCGTCCATGGACCCGACGTAGACCACGCCGTCGGCGACCGCGGGCGACGAGAAGACCTCGTCGCCGGTGGCGCCCGTCCAGAGCGGCGTGCAGGACCCGCCGCCGCTGGCGCAGCCGACCGCGAAGGCATACAGGTTACCGTCGGCGGACCCGACATAGACCACGCCGTCGGCGACCGCGGGCGAGGACTGGACGTCGTAGCCCGTGGCGCCCGTCCAGAGCGGCGTGCAGGACCCGCCGCCGCTGGCGCAGCCGACCGCGAAGGCGTACAGCTCGTGGTCCTCAGAGCCAACGTAGACGACGCCGTCGGCGACCGCCGGCGAGGACTCGAAGTAGCTGCCCGCGCCGGTGGCGCCCGTCCAGAGCGGCGTGCAGGACCTGCCGCCCCTGGCACAGCCGACCGCGAAGGCATAAAGCTTGCCATTGGAGGATCCGACGTAGACCACGCCGTCGGCGACAGCCGGCGAGGAGCCGAACGTGCTGCCGGTGGTGCCCGTCCAGAGCGGTGTGCAGGAACCGCCGCCGCTGGCGCAGTCGACCGCGAAGGCGTACAGCTTGCCGTCCTCGGACCCGACGTAGACGACGCCGTCGGCGACCGCGGGCGAGGAGGTGATCTGGTTGCCGGTCTTGCCCGTCCAGAGCGGCGTGCAGGAGCCGCCGCCACTGGCGCACCCGACGGCGTAGGCGTACAGCTTGCCGTCGGTGGAGCCGATGTAGACCACGCCGCCGGCGACCGCGGGCGAGGACAAGACGTAGCTGTCGGCGGTGTCCGTCCAAGCCACCCGAAGGTCACTCACGTTGGCAGCCGAAAGGATCTTCTCCGATGAGTTATCGCCGCTATGCGCGGGGTCGTCGTGGAACTGCGGCCAGTCGCCGCGGCCGTTCACGAACGGTCCACCGGCATCGGCGACGCGCTCGTTGGCCAGGTCAACCGCACCGAGCTGCCACGGATCGCCGAATGAGCACGTGGCTCCACCACTCAGTTCGACGCCCGCGTCCAGCGTCCACCAGGGGTTCGCAGCGATATCGGCATGCAACTCCAGATAGCCGGGCTCGATCTTGAGGTACGGACCGCAGAACAGTTCGAGTTCGGGTCCGTAGCTGAAGCCGACCGCCGGGATCGCCGTGAAGAACGGGTAGGCCCGGATGGTCGCGCCTGCCGCCAGCGTCGGCGGCGTGTACGTGAACGTCGAGGATTGTTCGTTGATGGGGCTCCAGCCAGATCCAGAGACGTATTGCACGCCGGTGGTGATGGAACCTGACCACGAAGCGCTGGTCGTCACGCCAGCCGCGACGGTGATGTCCACGCCGAGCCCGGCCTGGAGCTTGAGGACGACCGGGACCGGAACCGGGCCTAACATGACGGTCGCATTGAACGACTCTTCGGCCAGCGTCCACTCCTTGGACAAGGTGTAGCTCGCCCATGCCGAGAGGGTGATCGAGGCGCTCGCCGACTCGGTCAGTCGCGCGCTGAACGTGTGCACGCCACCGAGACCGATGTCGATGGCCACGCCGATGGTCGGACCGGACAGACTGACCTGGCCGGTCGCGGCGATGGGACCGACGGATGCCTCGACCGTCTTGCTCCAGCCCGCGATGGTCACGCTGGCCGAGCCCCCGAAGGCGGGTCGCACGCCGGTCGGGCTGTGGGACGCCGACGCCGGCTCGGTCGGTGCGGCTTGGGTGACGGGCAGTTCGAGGTCGGCCGAGGCGCTCGTGAAGGCATCGGTGAGATCAGCTGGTTGGGTCATCAGGACGGTCCCCGCACCCGACCGGTCGATGGACGTGATCTTGAGCAGCATCGGCGGCATGCCCGAGTCGAGACCGGCAGCCACGATGTCCCCCACCACGAGCGAGTCGAGCAAGGGCGTCTTGCCGGAGAAGGTCACGCTCGTGCCGCCGTCGGCGACGCGCACGAAGAGTGCCCCTGCGGCAGCATCGAGGACCACGAGGTGGTCGCTCGGCTCGGCGAACGTGGCCTGGACATCGTGGATGCCGCTCACGGCGAGCGTGTAGGTGGAGGCGGTCCCGCTGCCGCCAGGCGGGGTGAGTGCCACCGCCGCACCGTCGACGATGAGGCTCGGGATGAGTGCCGGGTCATCGGGAGTGACGGAGATCGGTAGCTCGGTACCGATGGCATAGTCCGCCGTGCCGCTTGGCGAGATCGTGCCGCCAGGGGCCGCCGAGAGCGTCACCGTGCCATGGGCGATCTCCTCGAGCGAGGCCGTGGCGACGAGGGCCGTGCCGGTGAGCGTGACCGAGAGCGTATTCGGGCCAGCCGTGGTCGACGCTGTCACGGAGACCGACGCCACGCCCGTCTCGTCGGTCCAGGCGTGGCTCGCGCCGAGGGTGACGTCGTCGTCGGCGTCCTTGCCGAATGTCACATCCACACCGGCCACTGGGGTCCCTGCCGCGTCGTGGACGATGGCCGAGAGCGTCGTGGTCGAGGCGCCGTCGTCCCGCAGCGTCGGCGAGTCGAGGATGGCCACCACTGAGACCGGGACGAGACCGACGACCGCGGTCGGGACGCGACGACCGATGGACGTCCCATCGCCCAGCTGGCCGGAACCGTTGGCACCCCAACAGCGGACGCTCTGGTCGGCCGCATCGGCACACGACGACGAGCCTCCGGCGGCCAGGCCGGCGACATCGGTCAAGCCATGGACGGCCACCGGTTTGCTGCGGTTTGTCTTCGTGCCATCGCCCAGCTGCCCTCCGGAGTTGGCTCCCCAGCACAGGGCGGTATCACCCGAGAGGAGCGCGCAGGTGTGGGCCGATCCGGCCGTGACCATCATGGCACCGGTCAGGGACTTGACGGTGACGGGGGTCAGCCGCCGCTTGGTCGTGCCGTCACCGAGCTGACCTGACGAGTTGAGTCCCCAGCACATGGCGGTACCGTTCGAGAGACCAGCACAGGTATGGGCCGACCCAGCCGCCAGCGAGATGGCGCCCGTGACCGACTTGACGGTGATGGCTTTCGTGCGCTTGTTCGTGGTGCCGTCGCCGAGCTGGCCGCTCGCGTTGGCGCCCCAACAGCGCACACCGCCGCCGACGAGGGCACACGCGTGGTTCGCGCCCGCGACGAGGGCCGTGGCGTTCTTGATCGACTTCGCGGCCACGGGCTTGGTGCGCTTGGTCGTCGTCCCGTCGCCGAGCTGGCCACTGGCATTGACGCCCCAGCAGGTGACGGTGCCGCTGGCCAGGAGTGCGCACGCGAAGCCGGTACCGGCGGCGATGGCGGTCGCGGTCGAGATCCCGGATACGGCGGTCGGGCTTTGGCGATCAGCCAACGACCCATTGCCGAGCTGACCGGACACACCGAGACCCCAGCAGCTGACGTGACCACTCGCCAGGAGAGCACACGTGAAGTCGGTCCCGACGGCGATACCGGCCACGTCCGTCAGCGGTGCTCCGCCGGGAGCGACGAGGACGGCGACGGGGCTCGACGGTGTCGTCGTCCCGTCTCCGAGCTGACCGTGCGCATTGGCACCCCAGCAACGGACCCCACCATTGACGATCGCGCATGCGTGATCGGCGCCGATGGCGACGGATGCGGGAGGCGGGGGGATCACGGCGACCGAGGCCGCGCCAGGAACGACACCGCTGGCCGTCGCGACGGCCGGAGATGCTGACATCGCTGCCGGTGTCGCGAGCACCATGATCAAGAACGCGGTCGCCATACTTGGCACGGACCGCTGCAATGCCACGTGGTGCCTCCCTCGGGTTCGGGCCTCATCGGAACCTTCGTTCAGCGTAGTACGTGGCCAGGCTCACGTCGATGGGGGAACGCGGGCGCTATGTGGCGCTCGTGGGGCTCGAGGTGGCCTATCCGACGTTACTGGGCGTCACTTTGCAGGGCAAACCAGCGAAACTCGTCCGCGCGTCTCCGGGGGCTGACCACGACGTGGAGCTTGGGCACGAACTTATGTACGTGGAGGCGTCAGTTGACGCCGCACGAATCGCTGATTGATCGACTCCTTGTGGGCCACGCGACGGAGGACTACGATGGGAACGGACAGCGCCTGACCAACGCCCATTCGTCGGGGGCGCCGCCCGACGGAGGTGGTTCCGATGGTCTTGCATCTGCCCAGGGTGATGACGTCCTCGCTTCGCGTCTTGGGCGTCTCCATCGCAGCCGGAGCATTGCTCGTCACGGCCGTGCCCGCGGCCGTCTCGGCGGCGCCGCTGGGCATCCAGTTCAGTATCGGCATGGGCAACTGTGACATGCGCGGCTGGAACGCCGGTAACAAGCAGGCCATCCTTCTCGTCTGGAAGGACAGCGGCGGGGATCTGAAGTCGACACAGAAGGTGAAATCCGACAAACACGGAAATTGGTACAGCAACTGCGACTACAACGAGCAGATCGAGGCGGGCGACACGATCAAGGCCACCATCGGCACCAAGAGTCGCACCATCCACGTGCCCCAATTGTCAGTCGCGGTCGACCGCGTCACCAACGTGGTCAGTGGTTACGGTCCGCCCAACGACACCGTGTCGCTCTACGTCTACACCTCGGACACCAGCGCGAACCAAGATGTCTCGACCGATCCGTCGGGCCAGTACTCTTTCGACTTCACGTCGCAGCTCGACATCAAGGGCCAGGATTACGCTGAGGCCGACTGGTACAGTCCGAGCGGCGACGACATCTATTCCTACGCGAACGCCCAATACGTGCAGGTCTGGGAGGGCCGGGCTCCTGATCAAGACGCCGCGTACGTCCAGGCGCAGCCGGGTGAGGCGGTCTCGGTGCACCTGCTCGATGGTTCGCTCGTCGAGAAGGCCTCGTTCTCGGGCACCGGCAACCGCTACGGCAGCTTGGAGGGTGATTTCATCGATGCGAGTGGCAATGTCGTCCGAGCGCTGGCTGGCGATACGATCGACGCGACCGATGTGGCGTCGGACGCCACGTGGGTGCTGCCTGCCATCAGCGTGAGTGGCGTGGCATCGACCGACCGCGTGTCGGGCACCTGTGTCGCCAATAGTCGCTACGACTTCGAAGCCTACTCGTCATTTGCCAATCGATACGCCTCGTATTCTGGGGTCACCGACAGCTCGGGCAATTTCTCAAGGAAGATCACGTCGCAGATGGATCTCCAGTCCGGTGACCACATCGACGTCTACTGCACACTGCCCACCGGAGATCAGGTCGACCGTCACGTGACCGTGCCTTAGCGGGTCATTCCAACCTCGCCGCACTGCCGCCCTTCCGGACCACCGGAAGGGCGGTTCTATAGCCGGCGCCCGCTGGCCCATGATGCAGGTCCTATGGCTGCTCGGATGAGATTGTGGCCACCTCACCGAGGTCATCGAGCGTGCCGCGTCCTGGCCCACACAACGCGCTCATCGTGGGCGGGTCGGCGAACCCGATGCCGACCGGGAACGGGGCGAACGCTCTACGGCTTCGTGTCCCGAGTGTCGAGTGAGCGGCCACGGTCGACTTTCGGCTGGCTGGCGCATGATGGCGTCGGCGACCCCATCGTCAGAGGCAAGACTGGGGAGGAGGCGGTGCAACTGGTCAGAACGAGGGTGGTCTTGTGCCTCGTAGCGTTCCTTGTGGCCGGCTGCTCGTCTGCGATTCCGACTGTTCCAAGCGTCAGCCCGACAGCATCATCAACCGCCCGCATCCTCGCGACCGAGTCGCCCACCAGCACCGCCACTGCCGTCCAACCGCCTCTCCCCGTACTCACCGCCACGCCCTCCCTTGCCGTCACCATCAGCCCTGTGCCAGCTCCGACAAGCGCACCACCGGATGATGTTCAAGAGGCTCTTGACCAGTGGCTGGCACGCGGGCCAGACGGCCGCTATCCGACGAACGACGCCCCACAGCGGTGGTCGTTTGGTGGGGAGTTCGATCTCCCCCTGAACATCGATTACGTCGAGAACATCGACGGCCAGGGCTCCTTGCAAGAGTTCCACGGACATCTGCTCGCGTCGGAGCTGATCGACGGACATCTGATCGTGTATCTCGGGTTCGAGGATCAAGGACCTAGCAACGGAGACATCAACGCGGTCCCGCCGATCTATCTCGGGACCAACTCGCGGTACTTCGTGCCCTTCGACGCCGGACCGCTCGATTCCGGGCCTTACTGGCGGGTCGGCACGACCAGCCAGGCCGACCAGCCAGAGTACTTTCCTCGACCGTTGCAGCCTCTGGTCTCCACCGCCGACCTGATCACGTTCCTGGCGCCGTTCGACGACCACTCCGTTACGTCCGACGTGTTCTCATCCCCGTCTGCGACTTGGATGGGGGTGCGGATCTCATCCGAGGTCCTCGGCGAGATCCGACGACAAGTTGGAGTAGTCCGAGATCTCGCCACCTGGAGCAGGCTTCTGGCCGACCCAACGGGAGTGCGTCACCAGCTCAGCGATACGCCGCCTCCCCCTGATGTCGCTGCGCTGATCGATCACCGCGAAGTGTCCGGTGAACTCGCCCTTGCGCCCCTGCCGATATCAGTGAGCTGGCTGGTTCTCAAGTAGGGGACCGCCGTGGCCAACGATCCGGTGATAGTGACGGGGCGAACGATCTTCACGCCGAGATGTCCAAGGCGGCCGAGGCAGCCCGAAGATACTCGTGTCGCCTCTGGGGCCTTTCCGACGGCTCTCGCGCCGCCATCATGAGCTCGGTCGTTACTTGACGAAGCTGCGCAC
>PNAP01000077.1 GCA_003169735.1 Chloroflexota bacterium
GACGTGCTCGACCCGGCGCTGCTGCGGCCCGGCCGTTTTGACCGCCAGGTCATCCTCGACCGCCCCGACATGAAGGGCCGCCTCGAGATCCTTCGCGTCCACGCCAAGGGCAAGCCGCTGGACAAGGCCCTGGAGCTCGTGAACGTCGCCCGCAAGTCGCCCGGTTTCTCCGGGGCCGACCTCGCCAACCTGGTCAATGAAGCGGCCATCCTGGCCGCGCGCCGCAACAAGAAGATCATCGGCGAGTCGGAGTTCAACGAGGCGCTCGAGCGTGTCGTGGCCGGCCCCGAGCGCAAGAGCCGCATCATCAGCGACGCCGAGAAGGCCATCATCGCCTACCACGAGGGCGGCCACGCCCTGATCCAGCGCATCCTCCCCAAGTGCGACCCGGTCGCGAAAGTGAGCATCATCAGCCGCGGCATGGCGCTCGGCTACACGATGGGCCTGCCGACCGAGGACCGCTACCTCCAGAGCAAGGCCGAGTTCGAGGACAAGATCGCCGGCATGCTCGGCGGCAACGCCTCCGAACGGCTCATCTTCGGCGATATCACGACCGGTTCCTCGAACGACATCGAGCGGGCGACGACCCTCGCCCGCCGGATGGTCACCGAGTTCGGCATGAGCGACAAGCTCGGACCGCTCGCCTTCGGGACACGCGACGAGATGGTCTTCCTCGGCCGCCAGATCGGCGAGCAGCGCAACTACTCTGATGACGTCGCCAAGCAGATCGATGAGGAGGTCCGCCTCATCATCGACAAGGCCTATGCCCGCGCGATGGACGTCCTGGTCACCCACAAGGACCGGCTCGTCCAGCTGGCCGAGCGCCTCGTGGCCGAGGAGACGGTCGAGCAGGAAGCCTTCGAGACGATGTTCGCCGACCTGCCCGACCCGCGCAAGGACGCCGGCGATGGCGGCATGACCGCCCGGCCGTTGCCGCAACGCCCGGCGCATCGGCCGCCCGACAAGCCGACGGTCGTGCCCACGCCGTCCCCGTCGCCGCAACCAGCCTGACGCGCCGTCAGGCGCAGGCGCGAACAGCCCAAGAGCGCCTTTGACATCAGGAGGAATGGTGTGAGCGAGACCGTCGCTGCCCTCGACGAGTATCTGGAACGCACCGCCACGGAACGCCTGGAGGAATACCAGGCGTTCCTGCGCATCCCCAGCATCTCGGCGCTGAGTGCCCACACCGGTGACATGCACATCGCGGCCGATTGGCTCGCCGACAAGTTGCGCGACATCGGCATCGAGCACGTCGAGGTCTCGCCGACGGCAGGCCACCCCATCGTGTACGGCGATTGGCTCCACGCTGAGGGCGCGCCGACGGTGCTCGTCTACGGCCACTACGACGTCCAACCGGTCGACCCGCTCGACCTGTGGGTCCGTCCGCCATTCGAGCCGCAGGTGGAGAACGGGCGGATGTACGCCCGAGGATCGGCCGACGACAAGGGCCAGGTCCACATGCACCTCTGGAGCGCGCGCGCCTGGTTCGAGACGGCCGGGCGACTGCCGCTCAACGTGCGCTACGTGTTCGAGGGCGAGGAGGAATCGGGCTCGATCCACTTCGAGGAATGGGTCGCGGCGAATCGCGACCGCCTTACGGCCGATGTCGCGGTCATCAGCGATACGGGCTTCTTCGAAGGTAACATCCCGGCCATCTGCATCGGCCTTCGCGGGCTGATGTACGGGCAGATCGACGTCACCGGCCCGACCCTCGACCTGCACTCCGGCGGCTTCGGCGGCAACGTCCAGAATCCGGCCAACGCCCTTGCCACGATCATCGCCGGCCTCAAGACGCCCGAAGGCGTCATCGACGTGCCCGGCTTCTACGACGAGGTTCGGCCGATCACGCCGCAGGACCACGCCGAGCTGGCGCTGCTGCCGTTCGATGCGGAAGGGTTCCGCGACCGCATCGGGGTGCCCGCCCTCTTCGGCGAGCCGGGCCTCCTTCCGGTCGAGCGACAGGGCGCCCGCCCGACCCTCGACATCAACGGCATCTGGGGCGGATTCGAGGGCGAGGGCGCGAAGACGATCATCCCCGCCCATGCCCACGCCAAGCTGAGTTGCCGCCTCGTCGCCGACATGGACCCGCAGCGCACGTACGAGCGGGTGCGCGACCGCATCAAGGCGCTCGCGCCGGCGGGCGTCAATGTCGAGTTCACGCTCATCCACACCGGCATGTGGAGCCTGACCCCGACCGACCATCCGGCGACCAGGGCTGCCGCCGCGGCGATCCAGGACGTCTTCGGGCGGGAACCGCTCTACGAGCGTGGCGGCGGCTCGATCCCGGCCGCGGCCACGTTTGCGTCGCTGCTCGGCCTTCCGGTCGTGCTGCTCGGGTTCGCCAACCCCGATTGCCAGGCGCATGCGCCGAACGAATCGATGATCCTCAACAACTACGAGCGTGGCATCCGCACCATCGCGCGTTACTGGGAGGCCCTGGCGGCGGGTCTCGGCTGACCCCGCGCGGGCATCTCCCCGTACCGATGGCCGCCTGATCGTAGGAGGTTCGGACCCTGCCGGTGCACGGGCGCCACGCGTAGGCTCGCCATAGCCGAGTCCTGCCCGAGAGGAACCCAGTGAATATCACGCGCCGTCCCCGCGTCCCCGACCCGTTGCCGATGCCCGTGGAGACAGCCGCGCCCGTCGGAGCGCCGGAGAGCCCCGGCCCGACGGACGGATTCCGCGCTGCGTGGCCTTCGTACGCAGGGTTCGGCGACACGGCCGCGGCCGCAGCGGCGACCAGCGATGCTGCGCTTCCGCCCCCACCGATGATCAACGGCATGTACTGGGATACCTCGTCTGCCGGTGCCTGGACCGACGACCGCGTCCACGATCTCGTGCCCGACCCGGCCGCTCAACCGATGCCGACCGTGGCTGACCCGTTCAGGCCGGCTGCATCGGTCGCTGATCTGCTCGCGCCTGCCAACCGCGGGCCGTTCGTCGCCGCGGAGCGCCTCGAGGCGGACGAGCCCGAAGCAGCGCCTACCCGGAACGCGGCCGTCCCCGATGCCGAAGTCGGCGTGCCGACCGATCCCGCCGTTTACGGCACGCTCTCCTCGACCCTCGATCAACGCGGCCAAACCGCCGGCCCTCCGGCGACGTGGCAGGTCGATACAGGACTTGCCATGGTCCATCCGCGCAGCGCGAGTGAAGTGCTCCAGACGCTGGCCCGGAAGGTGGCCGTTGGTGCGGTCGAGCAGTATCAGCCGGTGCCGCTCGGCTTCACGCCGCTCGACAAGGCCATCGGTGGTGGGTTGCGTGCCGGTGAGCTGATGCTGATCGGCGGCGCGCAGGGCACCGGCAAGACGACGATGGCCGTCCAGATGGCGCGCAATATCGTGCTCGGCGGCCAGGCCAGCGTGCTCTACATCTGCTTCGAGCATGACGAGGAGTACCTGCTCAACCGCATCATCGCCATGGAGTCGGTCCTCTCGCACCTGCCCCAGAAGACCGGCGGAGTGAAGCTTCAGGATGTCCGTCGCGAGATCCTCGGGACGTGGCTGGCGCAGGACACCGAGAACGCCGACCTTTCCACCAATCCACGCCTTCGGCCCGCGCTCGAACGGATCGCCCGTTACGGCCAGAACCTCTACCTGCTGCGCGGCTCGCAGACGACCACGACCATCGCCAACATGCACGAGCTGATCAGGAAGTACAAGGAGCTGTCGGGCGACCGGCGCCTCGTCGTCTTCGTCGACTACATGCAGAAGGTGCCGGTCATCCCGGAGCCGAACACCGAGACCGAGAAGGTCACGACGATCGTCAACGGCCTCAAGGACCTGGCGCTCTCGCTCGACGTGCCGCTGGTCTCCATCGTCGCCGCCGACAAGGAGGGCCTCAAGGCGGCTCGCCTGCGCAATCACCACCTGCGCGGATCATCGGCCATCAACTACGAGGCCGACATCATCCTCATCCTCAACGAGAAGTACCACATCGTGGCCAAGGTCAACATCGAGTTCAATCCCTACCAGGCGCAGCGTTTCCGTGATTGGGTGATCGCCTCGATCGAGAAGAACCGCGGCGGCCAGAGCTCGGTCGACCTGGAGTTCCAGAAGCACTTCGAATTCTCCTGCTTCGACGCGAACGGCCGCTCGGTCCAGGAGAAACTCATCGAGGAGCGCCTCTACAACGACTGAGAGCGCGCGGATAGCCTTTGGGCGCGGCTAGCCCAAGGGCGTGCGCTCAGCCGCCGCGGCTAGGCTGTGAGCGCAACGAGCCCGTCTTGTGGGCGCGGCTAGCCGGTGAGCGCAACAACCTCAGCCTCGCGGGCGACGTTGTCGACGCTATGAAGAGCTCTCCCTCGTTAGACTCCTCATGTGCTGCCGGAAGTCGTCTTCCTCGATGTCGGCGATACGCTCGTTCGGGCCGATCCCTCGTGGGCGGACGTCTATTCGAGCGTCTTTCCCGAGTTCGACCTGACGTTCTCGCGCGATGACTTCCATCGTGCGCTGAGCGAGGTCTTCCAGGGCTGGACCGCCGAAGGACCGTTCGAGGCGACCGAGGAAGCCTCGTTCCAGCGTCTCAAGGAGCTCGATTCGGCCGTCTTCGCTCGACTCGGTCGTCCGGATATGCCCGATGCCTTCTTCCGCCGCGTGGACGAGGCCTTTCGCGCCCGCTCCGCCTGGTGGGTCTTTCCCGATGTCGTTCCCGCCCTCGATGCCCTGTTGGCTGCCGGTGTGCGGCTCGGTGTCATCAGCAACTGGAGCTGGTACGCGCCGGAGCTGCTGCATGACCTCGAACTGGCGCGGCATTTCGAGACCCTCGTCATCAGCGCCCGCGTCGGCTACCAGAAGCCCCACCGCGGCATCTTCGAACACGCGCTGGAGGTCATGAGGGTGGCGCCCGAGCGGGCGATCCATGTCGGCGACTCGTACACGGCCGATGTCGAGGGTGCCCGAGCGGTCGGCATCCGGCCGGTCTTCATCGATCGCCGCGTGGGAGAGGCTGGTCATTCGCACGGAGCCCTGCCAGCTGGCGAGGATGTCGCCACCATCACCGATCTGTTCGGACTGCTCGACCTGCTGGGGCTCAAGCGGCCAGCGGCCACATCGATGATGACGCTCGCTTCCTGACGTCGGCATCGTTGGCAGGGGGCTTCGTGCGCCTGTTCGTCGCGCTGCCCGTGCCCGTCGATGTCGCGCGCGCGTGCGCTGATCGGCTCGGTTCACTGACGGAGCGTCACCCCGGTGCTCGCTGGATCCCCGCCGAGCATCTCCACCTGACGCTCGTGTTCCTCGGTGAGGTGCCGGTGGAGCGGGTCACGGGGATCATCGCGATCCTCGACGAGGTGGCGGCGGAGTACTCGCCGTTCGAGGTGGGCCTGGCGGCCGGCGCCGGCCGTGCCCGGCGCGATGGCAATGGCGTGGCGTGGCTGTCCGTCGGTCGAGGCGGGCTCGAGGCGACCGCGCTCGCCAATACGCTCCACGTCCGGCTGGCCGTCGGTGATGCGCGACCGCCCGCCGGCGATCGGCCACATGTGACCGTCGCTCGACGGGCGTCGCGGGGACTGATCGACGAGCTCGGCCGGCTGCCGAGCGGCCCGGCCATCGCGTGGCGAACCGACCGCCTGATCCTCTTTCGCTCACATCTCGGCCCACCTGGTGCGAGATACGAGCGGATCCACGAGGCGATGCTGGGCGGCTGAACCGCGCCTTACGTGGGATCCATGACGGACCATGGTGAATGGAATCGACCATTCCTCTATGCTCGCCGCCCAGCCCTGCGGGACAAGAGGAGTCGATCGATGGCGCTCAAGCAGACCAAGTTCGTGCTCGGCGAAGACCGCATCCCGCGGAGTTTCTACAACATCGTCGCCGACCTGCCCGAGCCGCCCGCGCCGGTCCTTCACCCCGGCACGGGCCAGCCCGTCGGCCCCGATGACCTCTCGCCGCTCTTCCCGATGGCGCTCATCGGCCAGGAGGTCAGCACCGAGCGCGAGATCGAGATCCCCGAGCCCGTCCGGCAGGCCTACGCGCTCTATCGACCGTCCCCGCTCTACCGTGCCCACCGGCTGGAAGCGGCGCTCGATACGCCGGCCCACATCTACTACAAGTACGAGGGCGTCAGCCCGGCCGGCAGCCACAAGCCGAATACCGCGCTGGCCCAGGCCTTCTACAACAAGGAGCAGGGCACCAAGCGCCTTGCGACCGAGACCGGCGCCGGGCAGTGGGGGAGTGCCCTGGCGTTCGCCGGCGCCTACTTCGGTCTCGAGGTGAAGGTCTACATGGTGCGCGCAAGCTACGACCAGAAGCCGTATCGGCGCAACCTGATGGAGGTCTACGGCGCCGAGGTCGTGGCCAGCCCGTCGATGACGACGAACTACGGTCGCAAGGTCCTGGCCGACGATCCCGACAGCCCGGGTTCGCTCGGCATCGCCATCAGCGAGGCGGTCGAGGACACGGCCGGGCGCGAGGACACGAAGTACTCGCTCGGCTCCGTGCTCAATCACGTGCTGCTGCACCAGACGGTCATCGGCCAGGAGGCGATGGAGCAGATGGCGATGGCCGGCGAGAAGCCGGATATCCTCATCGCCTGCGCCGGCGGCGGCTCCAACTTCGCCGGGCTGACCTTCCCGTTCATCGGCCAGAAGCTCCGCGGCGAGGCCGACTACCGCGTCATCGCGGTCGAGCCGGAGGCGGCGCCGAGCATGACCCGCGGCGTCTATGCCTACGACTTCGGCGACACGGGCCAGATGACGCCGCTGGTCAAGATGCACACCCTCGGCCACGACTTCATCCCGGAGCCGATCCACGCCGGCGGGCTGCGCTACCACGGCATGTCGCCGCTGGTCAGCCTGCTCAAGGAACGCGGCATCATCGAGGCGCAGGCCGTCCACCAGAACGCGAGTTTCGCGGCGGGCGTCCGGTTCGCCAAGCTCGAGGGCATCCTGCCGGCGCCGGAACCGACGCACGCCATCAAGGTCGCGATCGATGAGGCGCTGCGCGCCAAGGCAGAGGGCAAGCCCACGGTCATCCTCTTCAACCTGTGCGGGCACGGCCACTTCGACCTTTCCGCCTACGAGCGCTACCTCGCCGGCGACCTCGAGGACTACGAGCTGCCGCAGTCCCGCATCGAGCACGCCCAGGCCACGCTGCCGATGCGGTAGACGGCCGCGTGGCCCCTGATGAGCTGGTCCTCGGCATCCCGCGCGACCGGCTGCCCGGCAAGGGCGGCTGGCGCGGTGTCCTGTTCGGTGACATCGGGCCGATCATCGAGCTGATCGCGGCGGAGGGCACGTACCGGCCGCGCTCCGAGTGCGAGACGGATCCATCCTGGAAGCAGGTCATCCCGTACGTGGTCGTCCGCTTCGGCGATGGCATCTTCCTGATGCGCCGGACCCGGGCGGGAAGCGACGAGCGGCTGCACGAGCGCTACTCGATCGGCGTGGGAGGTCATGTCAACCCCGAGGACGGCGGCCTGGCCGGCGGCCTCGTGCGCGAGTGGTCGGAGGAGATGGCCGCCGATTGGCGTCCGCACTTCGAGCTGATCGGGCTGCTCAACGACGATTCGGATCCGGTCGGGGCGGTCCACCTCGGTGTCGTGTACCTCGTACAGGCCGGCGGCCCGCTCGCCATCCGCGAGCGCGACAAGTTGGAGGGCGACTTCGTATCGAGCCTTGAGGTCCTGCGCATCCACGACCGGCTGGAAACGTGGAGCGCGCTGGTCTTCGACCATCTGACCAGCTCGACGGCCGGTCTCGCGTACACGGCTATGATGACCGCGGAACAAGACCGATGACCCCTCGTCGCCGCTCCCGCCTCTCGACCTTCCTTCGCTTCGCCGCTGTCGTGGGCATCGGGGTCGCGCTGATGGCGTCGCCGACGAGTGCCGCGACACCGGGCAGCATCGTCGTCCTGCCGACGACCGGCGTGGTCGACCAGGTGATGGCTGGCTACCTCAGTGACTCGATCGCCCAGGCGGCCGCCGACGGTGCCGCGGCCGTGGTCATCCGCCTCGACACCCCCGGCGGTTCGCTCGATTCCACGCACGACATCGTCCAGACGCTGCTGGGAGCTCCGCTGCCGGTCGTCGTCTGGGTCGCGCCATCGGGCAGCCGCGCAGCCAGTGCCGGAACATTCATCACGCTTGCCGCGAATATCACGGCGATGGCCTCCGGTACGAATATCGGCGCCGCCACACCCGTCGCGAGCGACGGCAGCGACATCACCGGCACCGAGGGCACGAAGACCCTCAATGATGCCGTCGCATCCATCACCGCCGAGGCGCAGGCGCGCGGGCGGCCGGTGGCCTGGGCGGTCAGCACGGTCGAGAACTCCGACTCCTACACCGTCGACGACGCGATCGCGGCCGGTGCCATCGACATCAAGGCCGACACGATCGACCAGCTCGTGGCCGCCATGAACGGCCGGACCGTGCTGGTCAATGGCCAGTCGGTGACGCTCCAGACGACCGGCGCGGCCATCGATGAGGTCGACATGGACCCGGTCCAGGATCTGCTCCACCTGCTGGTCGATCCCAACATCGCCTTCATCCTGTTCGTCATCGGCCTGACCGGGCTGATCCTGGAGCTCATCCATCCCAACTTCGTGACCGGTATCTCGGGTGCCATCAGCATCGTCCTCGCGTTCATCGGCTTCGGCAGCCTGCCGCTCAACGTCGGAGGCCTGCTTCTCGTCGGCATCGCCATCGTCATGTTCGTATTGGAACTGACCATCACGAGCCACGGCCTGCTCGCCATCGGTGGGACGATCGTCTTCGTGCTGGGCGCCTCCGCGCTCTACACGCAGCCCGGCACACCGACCGGACCTTCGGTCGAAGTGGCGGCTCCGATCATCATCATCATGACCATCTTCACGGCGGCATTCCTGAGCCTCGTCGTCTACAAGGGCCTCCGCACGAGGAAACTCGATCCACTGGTCATCGGCGGCACGGCCGGCGGACCGCAGCTTCCCCTTGGGACGGTCGCGGCGGTCCGCCGCGCGCTGTCACCGACCGGCACGGTCTACGCCGTCGGCGAGGAGTGGACGGCGCGCGCCGCCGACAGCCAGCCCATCGAACGCGGCACCCCGGTCCGCGTCGTCGGCCAGGAGGGCCTCACCCTTCTCGTCGAGCCCGCCGACGGCAAGGGCTCCGTTGCCTGACAATAGACCGCGCTAGCAGGAGGCCCAGTTGGATCCCGTCGCCATTGCCGCCATCGCCCTCGTCGCGGTCGTCGTCCTTGTCCTCGTCTACCTCTCGGTCAGGGTCGTCAACGAGTACGACCGCCTGGTCGTCTTCCGATTCGGACGCACCGGTGAAACCTTGGTCAAGGGGCCCGGACTCGTCTTCCTCATCCCGGTGGTCGACCGGCCCGTGCGTATCGACCTGCGCGAGCAGTTCATCGAGGTCCCCAGCCAGAC
>PNAP01000088.1 GCA_003169735.1 Chloroflexota bacterium
GGGCTCGGGCTGGGCGCTGGTGATGGCAAGGGCGACGGGCTCGGGCTTGGCGAGGGGCTCGAGCTTGGTGTGGCGGCGGGCGTGGCCGTGGGCGTCGGCTTGGGCGTCGGGGTCGGCGTGCGTTTCGGCGTCGGGGTCGCCGTCAGCTTGGGCGTGGGCGTCGGGGTCGGCTTGGGCGTGGGCGTCGGCGTCGGGCTGGGCGATGGCGTGGGGCTCGGGGTCGGCGTGGGCACAGTGAGCGTGAACCCGCGCTGACGGGTGTCGCCGAGGAGACATCCGCGGCTCGAGCCGCGGATGGTCTGGGCCGTGACCCGGTACGGCCCGGCGTTGTCCTTCGGCACCGGGAACGTGTAGTCGAACGCGCCGTTGCCATCGGTCGTCTTGTTGACGGCGGGGGTCAACTCCAGCGTCATCGGAGCGGCCGCGGTGCCCCACCAGAGGTGAAGGGTGCAGTCGGGGAAGAAGTTCTTGCCGGTCGCGTCGACGTTGGTGCCTGCCAGACCCGAGACCGGCTTGAGCGTGATCGTCGGATTCGGGACGGTGAAGGTGGCGTCGGCGCCGGGCGACGCGGAACAAATCGGCGTTCCGTTGGCCGAGAAGGCCCGCGGGCAAGCATGGACAGTGTTGGCGCCGAAGTGTCCGTGACCGGTGGGCACCGTGAACTGAATGGTGAAAGCGTTGGTTCTGCCTGTGGCGCCCTGCGAGACGAGCGCCTGGGTCGCGTCCTGCCAGTCCCAGTAGACCAGGATGGAGCTGTCGATCGGGAATCCCGTGCCATCGACGGTCACGACCGTGCCGCCGCGACCGTGGTCGGGGTCGAGGGTGATCGTG
Source organism: Chloroflexota bacterium (assembly GCA_003169735.1). Classification (GTDB taxonomy): domain Bacteria; phylum Chloroflexota; class Limnocylindria; order Limnocylindrales; family CSP1-4; genus Palsa-1032. The sequence goes on from PNAP01000088.1 coordinate 832, forward strand.
GGACCGCCGCCGAAGACCAGGCGCACGGCGACCAGACCGACCAACAGCCCGATGATGGTGGCGACGACGGCCAGTCGAGCCCATCTCTGGCGGTCCCGCAGACCGCTCATCGTCATCGTGACCAAACCCGCCGTTTCCCCTCAGCTACGGCTTCCGCGACCTCAGCCTCGCGACGTCAGCCTAATCGAACTTGCGCGAGCTACCCGAACGAACGCGCGCCACCGGCCAGCACGCCCCGCGAAAGCAAGGTCCCGATACCCTCGGGCCCGAGCGGCTTGGAGTAGAGGAATCCCTGGCCGAGGCTGCAAGCGAGGTTCGCCAGGCGCCGCGCCTGTGCGCGCGTCTCGACGCCCTTGCCCATCGTCTGGAGGCCGCGTGCCTGGGCGATGGAGAGCAGCGCTTCGGCGAAGACGGCGTCCTCCTTGGAGCCGGCGGACGCTGCCACGAACGAAGCGTGCAGTTTCACGGCCGAGAGCGGCAGTCGGAGCAGGTCGCGCAGCGTGTCGTCGGCTCCGAAATCGTCCTGGCAGAGGCGGATGTCGAGGGAGGCGAGGTCGCGCGCCGGCTCGACGAGGTTCCCGCAGCCCGGCGTCAGCTCGAAGGTCAGCCAGTCGGGCATGACCTCGTGCCGCTCGAGTGCGCCACGGACGAAGTCGGCGAAGCCCGGCGCGCCGAGCTGTTGCGGCGAGATGTTGACGCTGACCGCCAGCGACGGCAGCCGCGAGAAACCGAGGTGCCATGTTCTGAGTTGGCGGCACGCGGCGTCGATGACGCGCTCACCGATGGGCACGATCAGGCCGGTCTCCTCGGCGACGGGCAGGTAATCCCCGACGGGGATCGTGCCGAGCAGCGGGTGTCGCCAGCGAAGGAGCGCCTCGACGGCGGCGATGGCGCCCGTCTGGAGGTCGATGATGGGCTGGTACTCGAGACCGAACTCGTCGCGCTCGACTGCGTTGGCGAGGGCCGATCGGAGGTCGATCGGCTGTCGTGGGATCCGGGTCACCGTCATGTCCGGCACCCTACCATCCTGAGAGTACGGATTGCGAGTCGCCATCGGTCCTGCCCGGTAAGCAGGACCGCGTACCGGTCGTCACGCCTGGCGTACCGTCAAGCGCTGCTCCCCACGCTCCCCTCGCTCCCCACGCTCCAGTCGGCGTCGATGGAAGGCGGCGCCAACAGCGTCTGGAGGACGACGCAGTAGCGTTCGGTCCGCTCCTGCAGCTTGGCCAGGCGTTCCGCCGGGACGTCGCCCGACAGTCCGAACTGGACCCGGATCGCCTCGAAGCCGACCGGCACGTCGGCCGTGCCCAGGGTCCCGCGCAGGTCCAGGTCGCCCTCGACCGTCACCGAGACGGCCACGCCATCGAGGCCCATGTTCGCGGCAACCATCTGGCAGGTGAGCTGGGCGCAGGCCGCGAGAGCCGCCAGGAGCAGGTCGCCCGAGCACGCCGCGCTGCCGCTGCCGCCGACGCCGGGGTGGGCACCCGCCGCATACATCGCCCGGCCCAGGTCCACCGAGCAGCTCATCGCGCCGTCCGCCGTGCTGCCGATCGCCCGGAGGGTGATCCGCGCCGCATCGGGCTCGTCCCGGTAGCGGGCCTTGATCGGCTCCTGGATTTCGCGCAAGGTCATGTGATTGCCTCTGGTGGTCGTTCCGATGATGGCCAAGGGTAGCCGCCGGCGCTGTCGGCGACCCGACGCAGACTCAGTCCGTTCGGTGATTGATCAAACCGGCCGCATCGAGGATGCTTCGACGGACCGACAACATTGCCAGGAGGACCCAGCCGATGCCCCTCTTTCTCGATACCCACAACAAGATCCCGGGCCTGACGGGGGAAGCGGTGGCCCAGGCCCACGCGGCCGACGTGGCGGTCCAGGCCAAGTACGGCGTGACCTTCTACCGCTACTGGTACGACGAG
>PNAP01000019.1 GCA_003169735.1 Chloroflexota bacterium
GACACGTTGACGATCGTCCCCGCGCCGTGCTCGAGGAAGTGCGGCAGGAACGCCCGGCATAGCAGGAACGCGGCGGTGACGTTGACCGCGAAGGTCTCGGCCCACTGCTCGGGCGTCGTTTGGAGCACGTCCGCCCGGAAGCCGACGCCGGCCCCGTTCACGAGCACATCGATCTTGCCGAACCGCTCGATGGCCTGGGCGGCCAGTGGCTCNNGCGCCGGGGTCCGCCAGATCGGCCGCCAGCGGCAGGCAACGCGGGCCGAATTCGGCGACGAGCCGGTCAAGCTCGACCGACTGCCTGCCGACGCAGGCGACGTTCGCACCGGCCGCCAGGAATCGCGTGGCCGTCACGCGGCCGATCCCGGACGTCGCGCCCGTCAGGAAGACACTCGTGCCCGCGAATCCCGTGTCTCCATCTTGTGTCATGAGCGCTGGGCTCCTATTGTCACGCTGTCCGTCATCGCCCGGGCATCGCTGCGAAGGTTCGATCGATGTCGTCCAGCAGTCGGACCGTCGCTTCGACCACCACGCCAAGGTAGCGCTCGCCGAACTCGGCCGTGGCCTGGCGCGCGTCGCCCCAGGTGCCGGACCGCGTGGCTCGATGGACGGAGCCCGGCGAGGAGAAGAAGAAGGCCGTGTGGACGGCACCGGCGTTGCTGACCGGCGGGAACGGCGGCGATTCCTCGTTCGCGAGGGCCATGTCCACGAGCCGTGGATCGACGGCGAGGACCGCGGAAGTCTCGCCGCGGTTGGCATGCAGCCCGTTCGACGGGTCGAAGAACTCCGCGGCTTCTTCGGGGGTCATGCCGTCCCAGTAGTTGACCGGGAACGCGCGCACGCCGGCCGGCATCCGGTCGGCCGCGTTCGCGCACGCGTAGGCGATCGCGTAAGTGTTGTCGTAGTGGCCGTTGAGGAACACGATCTTCGTGAACCCGATGGAGGCGAGCGAGGCGCACAGGTCTTCCACGAGTGCCATGAAGGTCGGGATCCGGATGTGCACCAGGCCGGTGAAGCCGACATGCGGGTACGACAAGCTGTAGCTGACACGCGGCGCCACCACCGCCTCGACCCGGGGCGCCACGCGCCGAGCCACCTCGTTGGCGAGCAGGGCGTCCGTCTCGAGCGGCCCGTGTGGGCCGTGCTGCTCGGTCGAGCCGATGGGCACGAGCACGGTCTGGTGCTCGCGCAGGAACGCCTCCACCTCGAGGGTGGTCATCTCACCAAGGAACACGGTCGGCGGCTTCATGCTGCTCCCTCTCCTTCCCGCTTCGGTCCCTGCCACTGGCCGATCGTGGTGCGCAGCTCGCCGATGCCCTCGATCCAGCAGGTGACGACGTCGCCCGGCTCAAGATGGCGCTCGGGTCCGGGCGGTGACGAGAGGCGAGCGGGCGTGCCGGTGGCGATCACGTCGCCAGGGCTCAGATCGATGTGACGGCTCAGGTACGAGACGATCTCGGCCACGCTGAACCACATGTCCGCGGTCGTACCGTCCTGGATCGGCTCCGTGTTGATCCGGCAGCCTAGCCGCAGCGCGCCGGGCGCGAGTTCGTCGGAGGTCACGATCCAGGGCCCGAGCGGGCAAAAGCCGCTCATGGACTTGCCGAGCAGCCATTGATCGCCATCGAGCCACGGATCTCGCGACGAGATGTCGTTGACGATGGTGTACCCGAAGACCGACGCCTCAGGTCCTATCACGACGCCAAGCTCGCATTCGGCATCCACGTTTGCCGTGAGGGTACGGTCCCAACTGACGATGCCGTCCTGCCCCGAGATCGAGTTGACGGCCTTTCCGTAGACGAGTGGTCGCGGAGGGCGCTCGACGGTTGCCGACCCAAGGGGTCGGTAGTTCTGACCGATGGCGTAGATGGTGCCTGGCTCGATGGGCGCGCCGATCTCCTCGACGTCGGCCAACGGGCGCCATGAGCGTTCGGGCTCGGCGTCGACCCAGGCCCGCACCCGTTCGAGCCCGAATGGCGCGTGCACTGCGATCCCCAGGACCGAGTTGAGCCGTGCATCCGGGGTCATGAGCGGCAGGTACCGATCGTCACGCATGGCGACATCGGTCCGGACACCATGCTCGATGACGGACGCCAGGCGCATCGTCAGGCCTGCCCGCCTGCGTCGGCCAGGAGTGGCGCGACGGCCGCCCGCATGACCCCGGCCATGCCGCTCATCCCGGTCCAGCGCTCGAAGGCGATGGCCGCCTGCTGGATGAGCATCTCGCCGCCGTTCGCGGCCCGGAGGCCGCGTGCCCGCGCAGCGCGCAGGAGCGGTGTCTCGGCCGGCACGTAGACCAGATCGAAGACGGTGGCGCGCGCGGGCAGTGTGTCGACCTCGATGGTCATGCCGGGGTCGATCATGCCGACGGTGGTGGCGTTGACCGCCAGGTCCGCCGAGCGCAACTCAGCCGCGAATAGGGGATCGTCCAGGGCCACGCCGGTGACCGGCGCGCTTCCGATCCCGGCGAAGTGCCGCGCCAGTTCATTCGCGCGCGAAACGGTGCGATCGCCCACGGTGACCCGCCGCGCACCTGCGCTGAGGCAAGCGAAGACCACGGCATGTGCCGCGCCACCCGCGCCCGCGACGACCACATCGATCCCTGCCAGCGGTCGGCCCATTGCCGCCTCGACCGCCGCGCGGAAGCCCGGTGCGTCCGTGTTGAAACCGACCAGCTGGCCGTCCGCGGTCCGGACGGCGTTGTTGACCGCGCCGATGGTGGTCGCGTCCGCGTCCACGCCGTCGCACAGCCCGGCCACGACCTGCTTGTATGGCGCCGTCACTCCGAGGCCCAGCCATCCAGGACCGTGCGCCTCGCGCACCACGCCTTCGACCTCGTCCGGCTCGAGTTCGAGCAGCTCGTAACGGGCATCGATCCCGGCGGCGGCGAAGGCCGCGTCGTGCATCACCTGCGAATGCCGTCGCCGCAGCGGCCTTCCGAGCAGTGCCACGCGCTGCCTCACGCCACGGCCGAAGCGACCCGGCGCACCGGCCCGGCCGTCGCCGGGAACTTCACGTTGGGGACGATCTCATCCACCCAACCCTGGAGCTGGGCCGGGTCTGGCGTCATGGTGTGCAGGACGAAGTACTCGACACCGGCATCGACGCGCGCCTGGAGCGAGGCGATGACCTCGTCCGGCGTGCCGAACAGGTGGACCGTCTCGAGGTACTCCGGACCGCGCTCGGAGCTCATCACGTTCAGGAACGCGCGGTGCTGTTCCTGTCGCGCCTTCACCGGGTCGCTGCTCAGCACCAGGTGGAGCCAGTTCTCGTGCGCGACGACGCACTCGCGCGGGTCGCGACCGTGCTCGCGGTAGTAGGCCTGCAGCTCGACCCAGTCGCGTGCGATGTCATCCGGCGGGCACGTCGGGCGCGGGATCCAGCCATCGGTGCGCAGCACGCGCGCCTTGACCGATTCCACGAATCTCGGCAGGTCGGGCGACTTCGGGTCGGCCAGCTGCGACCCGCCGCCGATCCAGATCTCCGGCCGCTGGGACGAGGTCGGCTCGATGAAGACGTCGTCGACCGAGTAGTAACGGCCGTGGTAGGTGACCGTCTCGCCGTCGAACAGCGGCAGCATGATGTCGAGCATCTCGTCCGTGCGCTTGCCGCGCTCAGACTTGTGGACGCCGACGGCCTCGTACTCGGCGTCGTTCCAGCCAACGCCGGCACCGAGGATCAGCCGATCCTGGGACAGGAACTGGAGCGTGGCAAGCTCCTTGGCAAGCATCACCGGGTTGCGCAGCGGCATCACCAGGACCGAGCTGCCCAGCCGAACCCGGTCCGTCACCCCTGCGACGACGGCGAGGGCCACCAGCGGCTCCAGGAACGAGACCGAGTAGAAGCGCTTCGCGGCCAGCAGGTGGTCGGTGACGAAGAGCGAGTCGAAACCGAGGCCCTCCACGGCGCGCGCGAACTCGCGGATGCCGGTCGCGCGCTGCGGGCCGTCGCCCTGCCACACGTAAGACGGCAGGAAGACCCCGAATCGACCGATCTCACCCATCTGGCTGGTCCCTCATCGCAGACTGACTCACCGTCCCCGGTACTCCGGGTCACGCTTCTCGAGGAAGGATGTCGCGCCTTCCAACATGTCGTCGCTCGCGAAGATCCGGACCGAGGCGTCCAGCTCGGCTGCCAGGCCGGCCTCGAGTCCCAGCCCCCACGCGGCATCGATCAGGCGCTTGGCCTCGCGGACGGCGAGCGGGCCGCGCGCCGCGATCTCATCGGCCACCTCGTCCGCGCGCCTGAGGGCCTCGCCGTCCGGAACCACCTCGTGCACTAGGCCGATCCGGAGCGCCTCATCGGCCGAGATGATCCGGCCGGTCAGGATCAGTTCCTTGGCGCGTGCCGTGCCAACGACCCGTGGCAGCCGCTGGGTCCCTCCGCTCCCCGGCGTGACCGCTAGGCGCACCTCCGGCAGCCCGAGCCGAGCCTTGGCCGAGGCGATGCGCAGGTCGCAGCACAGCGCGAGTTCCAGGCCGCCGCCGAGCGCATTGCCCTCGATGGCGGCGATGGTCGGCATCGGCAGGTCGGCCAACCGGCTGGAGACGCGTTCCTCGAGCGCCAGCCGCTCCCGGCCGGCACTGCCCCGTTGGGCCTCGAACTCGCCGACGTGGGAGCCGGCACAGAACGCCCGCTCTCCGCGCCCGGTGACGACGACCGCGCGGACGTCGGCGGCCGACGAACCGGCGAGGGTCACGAGGGCAGCCTCCAACTGGTCGAGGAGCTCACGGGTGACGAGGTTCAACGGTGGGTTGACCAGTTCGAGATGCGCCACGCGACCCAGCCGCAGGTCGATGAACTCGCTCAACGGCCGGTTCCCGCGACGCCGAGATCGGCCGCGAGGCCCATCGGTCCGGTCGCATACAGGCGCCGGTCCATCGTCCGCAGGTCGTCGGCGACGCGCGGCGCGAAGCCCATCTGGTCGAGGACGTCGCGCAGCAGGTCGATGCCCGGCGCGATCTCGATGACCGTCAACCCATCATCGCCAAGGGCGAAGACGGCTCGATCGGTGATGAAACGCACCTGCTGCCCACGCTCACGCGCGAGCTGCCCGTTGAAGCTGATCTCCCGGACGCGCGGCACGAACTTCTTGAGGGTTCCCTCGCGGACCACGCGGACGCCGTCCTGGATCTCCAGTTCGAGCCCCTGTGCGGTCATCGTGCCGACGAAGTTGATCTTGGGCGTACGCGCGCTGATGTTCGGGAAGCCGCCCGGGCCGCGCACGCGCCCCTCGAACGCGTGGACATTGACGTTGCCATCGGCGTCCACTTCCGCGAACGACAGGCTGGCCACGTCGAGGCCGCCGCCGTCGTAGAAGTCGAACATGTACGGCTGGTCGATCATGGCCTGGTAGTTGAACCCGGCTCCGCCCTCGTTGCCGGCCACCGGCACGCCCCCGAAGATGCCCTGCTCCACGGTCAGCACCAGCTGGTCCGTGATGCCTTCCTCCCACGCCACGCGGCCGATGAGTTGGCTGATGCCGAAGCCCAGGTTGCAGATGGCGCCCGCGCGGAACTCGAGGAGCGAGCGACGCGCGATGATCTTGCGCACGTCGAGCGGAAGCGGCGGTTCGGCGGTGACCGGTCTGCGCAGCCGGCCGGCGTAGTACGGCGAGTCCCGCGTGATGTAGGTCTGCCACTGGTCCGGATCGACGTAGACGTAGTCGATCAGCGCGGCCGGGACCTTCACGTCGCGAAGCGGCAGGCTGCCTCGCCGCGCGAGCTGGCGGACCTGGGCGATGACGATCCCGCCGCTGTTGCGCGCGGCCATGGCCATCGACAGCATTTCGCCCTGGACCGCCTCGCCGTCCATGACCAGGTTGCCGTCCTCGTCCGCGGTCGTGCCGCGGATGACGGCCACGTTGATCGGGAAGGCATGGAACAGCAGCCACTCGCGCCCGCGCAGGGTGACCACCTCGACCAGGTCCTCGGTGGTCCTGGCGTTCTGCTTGCCGCCGGTCTGCCGCGGGTCGACGTACGTGCCGAGTCCGACCGCCGTGACCAGCCCCGGTCGCCCTCCGGCGATCTCGCGCATCAACAGAGACAGCACGCCCTGGGGAAAGGAGTACGCCTCCAACTCGTTCTTCTCGACCAGCGCGCCGAGCCGCGGCTCGTTGCCGATGTTGCTGCCGATGGTCCGTTTCATGAGCCCGGGCAGGCCGAGCTGGGAGAAGCCGCGATCGGCGAAGTCGCCGATGCCGACGATCCGCACCGTGGTCAGGTCGCGCGGACGGCCTTCCGCGGTGAAGACGGCGGCCAGCTCGTCGATGAACCGCTGTGGCAGTGCGTGCCCGGCGCCCGAACCGCCGACGGCGACGGTGCTCCCGTCATGGACCAGGTCGATCGCCTCGCGGACGCTGATCACCTTGGTCACGGCATGTACCCCCCGGCGTTGGGGTTGAGTGTCTGTCCGAGGAACAGCGACGACGCGTCCGAGAGCAGGAAGACGACCGCTTCCGCGACCTCGTCGGCGCGACCGAAGCGGCCCAGCGGCATGTCGCGCATCCGGCGCTTGCCTTCTTCGCTGTCGACGAGATCGGTGGTCATCTCGGTGATGGTCACGCCCGGCGCGACGGCATTGATGCGCACACCGCGTGGACCGAACTCGCGCGCGAGGGCGCGCGTGAGGCCGATCAGGCCNNACGCGACGTTGACGATCGCGCCGGAGCCGCGCTCGATCATCGACGGCAGCGCCGCGCGGCAGGTGTGGAACGCGGCGGTCAGGTCGGTCCGGATGACTTCCTCCCAAACGTCCGGCGCGGTCTCCAGGAACGGCCCGACGAGCGTCCGGCCGGCGTTGTTCACCAGCCCGTCGATGCGCCCGAGACGGTCGATGACCTGCTCGACCAGCGCTTCCGCCTGGCGGCCGTCGCTCACGTCCGCGGCGAACGATGCAGCCTGACCGCCTGCCTCTCGGATCCGCCCGAGCGTGCGATCGGCCGCGTCCGCCGAGCGGTGGTAATGAACGGCCACCACCGCGCCCCGGGCGGCCGCCTTGACCGCCACTTCGGCACCGATGCCGCGACTGCTGCCCGTGATGAGCACGACGCGGCCCTCGAGATCGGTGCCCGTCACGCGACGCCGGCCGCGGCGGCCCGCCGCATCGGGGTGGCCATCGGCGGGATCTGCGCCCCATCCAAAGCCGCCACGACAGCGGCAGCAGCAGCCCCGCTGACCTCGGCCAGCGGCGGTCGCATGGACGTGTTCTCGATCACTCCGAGGTGCGCCAGCGCGACCTTGGTCCTGGCGCGATAGTCGCGGACCGGCTGGCCGTAGACGGCCTCTTCGAGCGGCAGGATGCGCTCCCAGATCACGCGCGCCTCGTCCCAGCGGCCCTGCCGAGTGAGCTGGAACATCTCGACCTGGAGGTCGGTGGCCAGCGTCCCGAAGCCGATCAGCGCGCCCTCGGCACCCATCACGAAGGATTCGTAGATGAAGTTGTCATCGCCCGTGAGCAGGTCGATGGGGCGATCGAGGCGCTCGATCATCCGCCGCGTCGCCAGGTAGAGGCGCGCGTCGAATGACGCTTCCTTCAGGGCGACGACGCTCTCGATGGCGGCGATCCGCTGCAATGTCTCCTCGGAGAAGATCACTCCGCCGAGCGCCGGCTGGAGCTGGAACGCGATGAGCGGCAGACCGCAACCCCTGGCGACCGCCTCGTGATAGGCGACCGGGATGGCCGGATCGAGCGGCGTGCCCTGGTAGGCGGGGATGGGAAAGACCAACAGGCCCGAGGCACCCGCGCCCTCGGCGCGCTTGGCCTCTTCGATCGCCTGGGCTGTGAAGGAGGCGCTCAGACCGGCGATGATCGGCGTATCCCCCGCCTCGTCCACGGCCACGCGGAGCACCCGCTCGCGCTCATCGGGCCACAGGTGCGGCCCCTCGCCCGTGTCGGCGTTGATGGCCAGTGCGACCGGACCCTGCGGCAGCAGCCACTGGAGATAGCGGCGGTAGGCGGCCTCGTCGAAGTGGCCGTCAGCGTCGAAGGTGACGATGCAGGCAGGGATGATGCCGCGAAGGTCGAGCGTCATGTGGGTTCTCTCCTGTCCCTTCCGTGATCGATGCCGACCTGCGGCGGTCAGTACGTCGGGCCGAACGAGCGTGGCTCGTCGCGGACGGTGACCCACTGCCACTGGGTGAATGCCTCGAGGTTGGCCTCGCTGCCGAACCGACCGCCGTTGCCGGACAGGCCCATGCCGCCGAACGGGATCGTCGCCTCGTCGTTGATGGACTGGTCGTTGACGTGGACCATGCCCGCCTTGATCCGGTTGGCGACGGCCAGGCCGCGTGAGATGGAGCGCGAGTAGACGCCGGCAGCCAGGCCGTAGTCGCTGGAGTTGGCCAGTTCGACCGCCTCGTCGTCGCTGCCGAAGGTCACCACCGGTGCGACCGGCCCGAAGATCTCCTCGGTCCAGGCCGGCGCGTCGAGTCTCACGTCCGCCAGGACGGTCGGCCGGTAGAAGAGGCCCTCGTATGTCCCGCCCTCGACGAGGCGCGCGCCGCCGTTCCGCACCGAGCGCTGCACGATGTCATCGACGCGCTGGAGCTGCTTCTCGTTGACGATCGGTCCGAGCTCCACGTCCTCCCGATAGGGGTCGCCGGTCCGCAGCCGATGAGCCTTCTCGGCCAGCAGCTCGACGTATCGGTCCGCGACGGAGCGATGGACGATGTGCCGCCCGGTCGCGAAGCAGACCTGGCCCTGGAACTGGAAGCTCGAGTAGGCGCCCGCGCTCGCCGCAGCATCGAGATCGGCATCGTCGAGGACGATCAGCGGGTTGTTGCCGCCCAGTTCGAGGCTGACCTTCTTGAGCAGGCCGCCCGCGAGCGATCCGACGAGCCGACCCACCTCGGTCGAGCCGGTGAACGAGACCATGTTCACGTTCGGGTCCGTCACCATGGCTTCGCCCGCCTCGGCATCGCCGATCAGGATCTGGAGCAGCCCTTCGGGAAGCCCGGCTTCCCGGAAGACCGCCGCGAACATCGCGCCCCCGCACACGGGCGTCTGCGGGTCGGGCTTGAGGACGACCGCGTTGCCCAGCGCCAGCGCCGGTGCCACGACGCGCATGCCAAGCACGCTCGGGGAATTCCACGGCGTGATGGCACCGACGACACCGACCGGGACGCGGCGGATCATCGACAGGCGTTCGTGCTGGACGGTGGGCACGAGTGAGCCGTAGGGCTGCCACGGCAACGTCGCGGCGGCGAGGAGCTCCGCGACCGTGAAGTTCTGCTCGTGGTGCATCTTGTCGTGATGGGCGCCCGTCTCGCGCTGCGTCCACGTCCCCAATTCGGCCCGGTGGGCCTCATAGATCTCGGCCGCGCGCCGAAGGATCCGGGAGCGATCCTGGTAGTTCGTCTCCGCCCATGCCGGCTGAGCGGCCGCGGCAGCCGCGGCGGCGCGCCGGACGTCGTCGGTCGTCGACTGGGGCACGGACAGCAGATGGCGGCCCGTCGCCGGCTCTCGCACCTCCCGCGGTTCACCCGTGCCCGGTCGCCAATCCTCGAGGAACGCATCGAGCCACTTCGTCGGCGCCGTTACCGTCATCTCGGCCTCCCTATCTCATGCGTGTCGGTGGTGAGCGTTCTCGGACGATCCTCGATGGCGGTGCGGCCGGTGGTCGGATCGCGCCAGATCGGACCCCGGGCCAGGACCTGGTCGATCAGGCCCTCCTCGAGGTACTGGGGGTACTTCCATGACTGGATGGTGATCGCCTGCTGTCCCGGATAGCCGAGCTGGTCCCGGACGAGCCGGTCGGTGTAGTACGCGCCGACGATCACGAGCAGCAGCTTGCTCAAGGTCTCGGGTTCATCGCGCTCGAGCACGATGAGGCGAGCGGCCGGGTCGGCGGGCAGATCCGGGCGCATGCCGGCCCGCAGTGCCTCGAGGAGATCGGGACGGGCGCCGAGCACGAACCGGAGGCGCCGCTCGTCGATGACGACCCCCGCCGAGGGCATGCCGTGCGCCGCCGGGATCAGATGCTCGGCAAGGGCAGCCAGCGTGGCCTGTTCGGGCGGGTCGAGGACGCGCGGCTCGAGGCTCATACCGGCACCTGCTGATCGAAGCGAGTCTCGACCATGTGGTCGGCGGCCCGGAGCGCCAGGGCGACGATGGACGACGTGGGGTTGACGCCGGCCGACGTGACGAAGCAGCTGCCGTCCACGACGTACAGGTTCGGCACGTCGTGAGCGCGGTTCCAGCGGTCGAGGACGGACGTCTTCGGGTCGTCCCCCATGCGCGCCGTGCCGAGCAGGTGCCAGCCGGAGTAGCGCATCAGCCGGTCGACTTCGACGGTGCGGGCGCCGGCCTCCAGCAGGGACTCGGAGGCTTTCTCGATGTGGAAGTCGAGCAGGCGCCGGGAGTTCTCCGAGACCTTGTAGTGCACCTCCGGCGCCGGGATCCCGGATCCGTCGGTGAGCGTGCCGGACAGCGTGACCTGGTTGCCCTCATCGGGCAGGTCCTCGCCGAAGATGCCCCAATTCGCGCCTCGGCCGAGATGGGAGCGGACGTGAAGGTGGTGGTCGGCGCCCCAGACCTGCGTCCCGGCGCGGCTCGGCAGCGCCGCGTTGATCGGCCCGAAGGTTGGCGCCAGGCCCCATTTCGCCCCCCGGACGAAGCCTCGCCGCTCGTCGGTCTCGTAGAACTCGAACGATTCGATCGAGCATCCGAACTGGCCCTGCCAGCTCTCGAGGTTCTCGTCGAACAACCCCCCGACGTTGGCGAAGGGATGCATCATCAGCCGCCGACCGACCAGCCCCGAGGAGTTCGCCAGCCCATCTCGATGCGCCGGCGACGCCGACAGCAGCAACAGCCTCGGTGTGCCGATCGCGTTGGCTGCCAGGACAACCACCTTCGCCGGCTCGAAGTGCTCCTGGCCTTCGCGGTCCAGCCAGGTCGCGCCGGTCACGAGGCCCGTCGCATCGGTCTCGAGGCGCCGCACACGCGCGCCGGTCACAAGCCTGGCGCCGGCGGCGATCGCCTTCGGCCAGTGCGTCAGGTCCGTGGAGGCCTTGGCGCCCTCGTTGCAGCCCTGCTGGCAGGTCCCCCGTTGGACGCACGGACGACGCCCGTCATAGGGCACCGAGAGGATCGAGTTCGGCTCGGGCCACCAGTGCCAGCCGAGGCGGGCATGAGCGCGAGCGACCTTGAGCCCGCCGGCGCCGATCGGCAGCGGGGGCAGCGGCGGGTCCTCGCCGCCCACGGGATAGGCCGGGTCGCCGCCCATCCCGGACACGCCGAACTCGCGGTCCGTTCGCTCGTAATACGGGCGCAGCTCGTGGTAGTCGATCGGCCAGTCGTCGGCGATGCCGTCGAGCGACCGGACACGGAAGTCGGACGGGAGCATGCGCGGCCAGGCACCGGCGAAGATGAGCATCGACCCACCGACCGCCGAGTACATGAGCGGCGAGATCTCCGCGTCCGTCTCGTCGATCGGGTAGTCCTGCGGCAGACCCCGAACGTTGGGGCTGGTCGACCACTGCTTGCGCATGGTCAGCTCCCAGTCGAGTTCAGGGCCGCGGTACTCGGACTTGTCGTGCCAATCGCCCTGCTCCAGGCAGACCACCCTGAACCCGGCTTCCGAGAGCCGCCGTGCAACCACGCCGCCCGACGCACCAGCGCCGATGATGAGGACGTCTGCGGGTTCGGTCGCCAACTCACTCCTTGCGCGAACGCCGGTCGGTCATACCTTGGAACTGATCGTAAACCTTATCGCTTCGGCTTCCGGCGACGCTGCGGGGCGGATCACCGCCCCTTGGCGTACCCCGTCGCTGTGAGCTTGTCCCACAGCGAACCGGCGTTGTTGTTCTGGATGTGATCCATCATGTAGGCCTGCCCCACGTCCACGGGGCCGAACTTGTCGTCGAAGCGGACCTTGGCGATGGTCTCCTCCCGCGACCAACCCTTCGCGACCGCCTCGGCGACGGCGCCCTTCCACTGGAGCAGCACCTGCCGCTGCGTGTGGAGGTAGTCGAGGGTCACGACCGGCCCGTGACCCGGCACGACGTGATCGACGTCCAACTGGCGGATGCGCTCCAGGGCCTCGATCCACTGGTCGACATTGGAGGTCATGAGCCAGGTCTGGCAGCCCGAGAAGATGGTGTCGCCGGTGAAGACCGTGCGCTCCTCCGGCACGTGGACGGCCAGTTGCCCCGGCGTGTGACCTGGCGTCCAGAGGCAGTCGAAGGTGTGGTCGCCGACCTTCAGCGTCAGGTCGCCGGTGAAGACAACGGTACCCCGCGGCAGGTTCTGGTAGTAGTCGTCGCGGTCGGGGATCAGCGCCGCGCCTTCAGGGTCGTCGGTGGGAATCGCCTCGAGCGCGTAGTCGAATGGGTCGAGGGCCGCCTTCGGGTCCATGAAGATGTCGTACAGCGCCCGATGGTTGACCACCTCGCCGGCACCGCGGAACCACCAGTTCCCGAAGATGTGGTCGACGTGGTTCTCGGTGTTGATGAGATACCGGATGCGCCCGTGCGACTCCGCTTCCTTGCGCATGGCCACGGCGCGGGTCGGCAGCTGCGGCGTGTCGATTACGACGACACCGTCGGACGTGGTGACGAAGCTCGGGTTGCAACCGCGCAGCGTGGTCGTCGTGAAGACATTGGGCGTGACGCGTTCCATCATCGAGACCATCTGGGCCATGACCGTGGTTTCCCCCATCCAGCTATTGGGTGGCCGTGAGGCCGCCGTCGATACCGAGGATCTGACCGGTGATGAACGAGGCGGCGTCCGAGACCAGGAAGATCGCGGGCCCGGTCAGGTCACGCGTCTCGCCGACCCGGCCAAGCGGGATGCGACCGACGATGCCGGCCTTGAAGGTGGGATCGGCGAGGAGCGAGGCTACCTGGGGCGTGTCGACGAAGGTGGGCATGAGCGCGTTGACACGGATGCCGTTGCCGGCCCATTCGGTGGCCCACTGGCGAGTCAGGGAGCTGATGGCGCCCTTGGCCGCGACGTAGGCCGAATAGCCCGCATTGATGCCCAGGTTGGCGCGCACCGACGAGATGTTGAGGATGGCGCCGCCGTGGCCGCGCTCGATCATGTGGCGCACCACGGGCTGGGTCGCGACGAGCGTGCTGCGCAGGTTGAGCTCCATGATCCAGTCCCAGTCCGCGCGCGGATATTCCTGGGCCGGATGCAGCACCTTGCCGGCGCCACCGCCGACGGCGTTGACCAGGATGTCGACACTGCCGAAATGCTCGACGATCTGCGCGACCGCGCCCTCCGCCGATTCCTCCCTGGTGACGTCGGCCACGATCGCGAGCCCCTCGCTGCCGGCCGCGACGATGCGCTGCACCGACGCGTCGAGCGACTCCTGCGTCCGATCGAGCACGGCAACGCGTGCGCCGGCGCCCGCGAATGCCTCGGCCAGGGCCGATCCGATGGCACCCCCGCCACCGGCCACCATGGCCACGCGCCCTTTCAGGCTGAACATCTCGAGATCACCCATGGCTCTTCCTTCCTGCTTCAGTCGGTCCGGAGGTCGGGATCCGGCAGCATCACGTCACGGACCGCACCGACGAGGTCGTGGTAGGACTTGATGAAGCCACGCAACGTCCGCACGGTGGCTCCGTAGGTGTCGAACTCGGCCAGCGACAGGCCGTCCGGCTCGTAGGCGCGCGCGAAACCTGGGATGCGCGACGTCAGTTCGTCGATAAAGTGCGGGTCGACGGGCGTGTCGATGCGCAGCGTGGGGACGATGCCGCTGTCGTTGAAGCGAACCTGCCAGGCATGCGGCATGGTCAGGATGACATCGCCGCCGATGAGTTCCGTCCAGTGGAGCCGATGGCGATACGCGGCGGCCAGCAGCCTCGTGCGGTAGCCGGCTTCGCGGTACAGCCCGACGGCACGCTTGAATGCCGCGATGCCGGCCCAGTCGAGGGCGTCGGGGTGGATGGCCACGCCGTCTCGCTCGACCAGCACGCGCATCCAGTCGTCGAGCCGGCCGATCATCATCGTGCACACCGGGGACATGCCGGCCACATCTCCGCCCGAGGCAGCCCGGGCTTCAAGCCCCCGCTCGACGGCCTGGGCAACAGCGATCGCCTGCGAGACGGTGAAGCTGACGGTGGCGTTGATGTTCACGCCGGCGGCCGTGGCTCGCTCGATGGCATCGATGCCCGCGCTCGTGGCCGGGAACTTGACCTGCATGTTCGGAGCGAGACCGGCGAAGCGCAGACCCTGCTCGAGCATCCGGTCGGCGTTGCGGTAGTTCGCCGGATCGGTCTGGAGGGAGAGCCGCCCTTTGCGCCCACCTTCGGCGACGAAGACGGGCTCGAGGACCGCCGCGCCGCGCACGGCCATCTCCTCGGCCAGTGCCCACGTGATATCGACCTCCGTCCACGCGGGATGATCGGCGGCCAGCGCGACGATCCTGGGCACCCACCGTGCCTTCTCCGTACGCAGGACCTCGAGCACGATGGTCGGGTTGGACGTGGCGCCGGTCGCGCCGCGGGCGACGGCGTACTCCAGCTCGCCGACGGCGCAGGAGTCGTTCCAATAGTCGGTCGGTGTCTCCCGGACCATCCGGGAAAGGGGACTCTCGACCTCGGCACGGACGCCTGCGACGGTCACCATGATCTCCTTGTGCCACACTCTCCGGTGCTATTATCATCGATGATCGATGATTCGTCCAAGAGGCAGCGCGGATGCCCTACGTCGTGACGGCCACGTGGAAGGCGAAGCCCGGCGAGTCGGACGCCGTCCTCGAACTCCTGAAGAGCGTCGCTTCTGCGTCGCGCCAGGAACCGGGTTGCCTGCTCTTCTGGACCCACCGCTCGCTCGAGGACGCAGGCACCTTCTTCCTGTACGAGCAGTACGCGTCTGAGGCGGCATTCCGCGAGCACGCCGCGTCGGCTCACGTCCGGCGCTTCGTCCTCGACGATGCCGTGGCTCGACTCGACGTCCGGCAGCGCCACGTCTTCGAGACGATCGAACCGTGACCGACGAAGAGGAGATCCTCGATCAGTTCCTGGGCGACGCGGCCTTCCCCGTCACCTGGGCAACTGACGTCGAGAAGCGGTTCTTCTGGGTCTACGACGATCTGCACATCCCCAACCCGGTCAGTCCGATGTTCTTCGACATCGGCGGGTGGTGGCTGAGCTGCGACCACATGTTCCGCCGCTTCGGAACGCCGTTCGCCGTCGACTGGCTCGCCAAGAACGTCAACGGTTACGTCTACACGACCGCCGTCCCGGCCGATGCCGACCTGCGCATCGACGGCACGGAGTACAGCGGCCGATACGGCGCTCGCGTCCCGCGCGACGCCTGGTACGCCGGTTTCATGGGCAAGTACCTCGACACCGTCCTGCCGGTCTACGGCGAGCACTTCGCGGAGTGGTGGCGCCTCCGGCTGCGGCCGGAGATGGAGCGCAACTTCGCCTACCTCGAGGATCGCCTTGATACCGCTGATGCGCAGAGCCTCGCGGAGCTGGCTTGCCTGCTCGAGGACGCCATCGACATTCACGATCGGCACTGGAAGATCCACTGGATGCTCAACTTCGCACAGCTGTCGGCGACGCTCAACCTCCGGGCGGTGATGCAGAAGACCCGCGGCTCCGTCGACGAGGCGCTCCTCGGGCGGCTCCAGAATTCCGCCTCGGATCGCAATTGGGATTCCATCGAGGCGCTCTGGCGGATGAAGAACGAGGTCCGCGATGACGACGGTCTCCGAGCCCTCTTCACGGCTGCCTCCTCGGGCGAGATCGCGGCCCATCTGCGCACCTCCGAGCGAGGCCGCCGCTTCATCGCCGAGCGCATGGAGCCGTACCAACGCGAGTTCGGGTGGCACGCGGTCTGGAGCCACGAGTTCATCTACCCGACGGCCAGGGAGGAGATGGACCCGGTCCTCGAACTCGTCAGGGGATACCTCGAGACCGACTACGACTACCCGAGCGCGATCGAGGCGATGCGCCGTGACATCGCCGCCGCGTCGCAGGAGATCCTCGACGGGCACAGCGGTGAAGCCCTCGACGAGATGCGGGCCGCCAACGAAGTCAATCTCCGGATGGCGCCTCTGACACCCGATCACCACTTCTACATCGATCAGGGGGCCAATGCGCATCTCCGGCTGGTGCTCGTCGCGATCGGCCGGAAGCTGGTCGAGTCCGGTCGTCTGGATCAGCCCGATGACGTCATGTTCCTGCGCTACAACGAGTTGCGCTCGGTCATCGGTGACGCCGGGGCGATCGAGCCTCGTGCCATCGTGGCGACCCGGCGCGCCGAACGGAAGGCGGCCGAGAGCTTTCATCCCCGTGACTGGATCGGTACCGCGACCGCCTCGCAACTGGCCTTTCCGTACCTCGTCAACTGGGGCTATCCGGAACGCTTCGAGCGGCGGCCATCCGGCGATCACGACATCGTGACCGGCATCGCCGGATCGCCGGGCACGGTCGAGGGGATCGCCCGCGTGGTCCGCACGGTCGACGATTTCGATGACGTGCGCGAGGGCGACATCCTCGTCTGCCAGATGACGAACCCGGCGTGGGTCGTCCTGTTCACCAAGATCGCCGGGCTCGTCACCGACACCGGCGGCACGACCTCGCACCCGGCCGTCCTCTCGCGCGAGTTCGGTATCCCTGCGGTCATCGGCACGTCCGTGGCCACGCAGCGCATCGCGACCGGCGATCGGCTGCGCGTCGACGGGTCGGCGGGCTCGGTGGAGATCCTGCATCGAGCGTCGAGCGGCTCGACGGAGCAGCCGCACACGCCGATCGGCACGTAGCGACCGATGATCGAAGCGCCGCTCGTCTCACGCAGTGTCCTCGCCGACCAGGTCCATGGCCGGCTCCTCGAAGCCATCCTCAGCGGCCGCTATCCGCCAGACTCGCGCATCGTGCAGACCAAAGTGGCGCGCGAGCTCGGGACGAGCCAGGCACCGGTGCGCGAGGCGCTGCGTGCCCTCGAGGCGATCGGTATCGTCGAGATCTCGCCGTTCCGCGGAGCGCGCGTCCGCCGCCCGGGTCGCCAGGAGATCCTCGAGGCGTACGTCGTGCGATCGGCGCTCGAGACGCTCGCGGCCAGACTGGCCGTGCCCCGCATGAGTGACGCGGAGATCGCCGAGCTGGCGGACCTCGGCGACGCGATGGGAGCGGCGGCTCGGGCTGGTGACGGCCAGGGCGTCGCCAAGGCCGATGCCATGTTCCATGGACGGATCGTCGAGATCGCGGACAACCAGACGCTGCTGAAGACGTGGCGTGGCCTTCAGCCGTACTCGCGAACCCACCTCAGCCTGATGGTCGCGGGCGCCGACCCGACCTGGTCGGCACACCTCCACACGCCCATCCTCGATGCCATCCGCAGCCGTGACCCCGAGGGCGTCGCGCAGGCCCTGGAAGTCCACTTCAACGAGGCCAGTGAGAACATGGCGCGGCGCTGGCCGGATCCGGTCGGCCCGGACTCGGTCAGCCCGGACCGCCGCGGGGCGGACGGCCGGTCGCGAAAACCTCGAGGCACACCATGAGCAACCAGCTCCAGCTTTCCGAGGAACTGTCGGCAGGAGGCGCACGGCTTCGCGTCGATGTCTACGGCACGGAGCCACGCGACCACCTGCTCGAGGACATGAGCTTCCTCGACTACCGGCTGGCGGAGGTTCGCGTCTCGCCTGAAGTGACCCTCGACAACGCCGACCTCGTGTGGCACCAGGACGGTGAGAAGGACATCTCCTATGACGGCCGGAGGATGACGTTCCACGGTCCATGGCCGGCCGGTCCGATCCAGAAGGTCATCGTGGCGATGCTCGCTCTGCGGATGGAGGCGATGGGTCTCCATCCCTTCCACGCCTCGGCGGTCCGCTACCGCGATCGAACCGTGCTGTTCCTCGGCGGCGAGTCGAACCATGGCAAGACGATGGGCCAGATCGAGGCATGTCGACGGGGCGCGCTGCTCGTGTCGACCGAGACGACCGTCATCGATGAAGCGGGCCGCGCGGTCCTCGGGTCCAAGCAGCCGTACATCAAGCGCCGCACCGAAGGTACGGAGCGGGCCGACAAGGCAGCGCCCGAAGCGGGCGTCAACAAGTTCTTCGGCGGGTTGCCGGAGTGGGAGATCTGGCTCGATCCGAGCGATGTCGACGTCGTCATCGTGCCGGCCATCGACGGCAACTTCGAGCCCTCGCTGGCCGAGATGATCCCGTTCGAGCGCCAGTTCCAGACGTTCCACTCGGTCCAGAACTACTTCCTGCTGAACGAACTCCTCGCCGCGGGCTTTCCCATCCCCATGGTCGACACCGAGCCACTGCGGCGCGCCCGTGCCGGGTTCGTCGAACGGTTCTCGGCCCGTCCCTATTACTTCGTCCGCGCCGCGACGCCGCAGGTGCTGCTGGACGAGGTCGATCGGATCCTGTAGCCCGCATGCGGCCCTTCACCTACGAACGTCCGGCGACGCTCGCCGCCGCGATCGGCATCCTCGAGGCGCGCGGCACCGAGGCGATCGCGTTGGCCGGCGGCACCGACCTCATCATCAGCCTGCGCGACGGCTCGGTCACGCCCGAGGTGGTGGTCGATGTCAAGGCCATCGAGGATCTCGGGGCCACCATCCGCGTCGACCGCGACCAGCTCGTCATCGGCGCACGCGTGGTGATGGAGGACATCGCCCGCGATCCGCGGGTCCGCCGCGACTTCATCGCCCTGGCCGAGGCAGCAGCCGTCGTCGGGTCCGTCCAGATCCGCAACCGGGCGACCCTCGCGGGCAACATCTGCAACGCCTCACCGGCCGCCGACACGGCGCCGGCGCTCCTGATCTACGGCGCCCAGGTCGTCGCCGTCGGACCGGGCGGCACGAGGCGGATCTCGATTGACGACTTCTTCCTCGGGCCTGGCGTCTGCGCGCTCGCGCCGGGCGAGCTCGTGACCGAGATCGAACTGCCGCTGCCGGCGCAGCCGCGCGGCGCCGTCCACGTTCGGCGCACGCGTCGTCGAGGGCATGACCTCGCTTCGGTGACACTAGCCTGCGCTGTGCTCGGCGACGGGAGCGTCCGCCTGTCATACGGCAGCGTCGGGCCGCGCCCGCTCCTGGTGACGGCCGAGGCGACGGTCCTGGCCGATGCGGGCGCTTCAGCGGAGGCGTGGTCGGCATCCCTCGAGCCGCTCCTCGCCGCGGCAAGTCCATCGGCCCGATCGATGCGGGCGAGCCCGGAGTACCGGCTGGCGATGCTGCGCGTCCTCGCGCTGCGCGCGCTCGATACGGCGCGCCGGCGGCTGGCCGAGGGGGCTGCGGCGTGATTGACGCCTATCCCATCGAAGTGACGGTCAACGGCCGCAAGCGAAGCCTGCGGGTCGCCCCGCATCACACGCTGCTCGAGGTATTGCGCGACGACCTCGGGCTGACCGGCTCGAAGGAGTGCTGCCTCGTCGGGGAGTGCGGCGCGTGCACCGTGATGCTTGATGGGCGGAACGTCGATTCCTGCCTCGTACTGGCGGTCGAGGCGGATGGCGGCGATGTCACGACGGTGGAGGGCGTCGCGTCCGGGGGGCGGCTCAGCCGGATCCAGCAGGCCTTTCTCGATCATGGCGCCGCGCAGTGCGGATTCTGCATCCCGGGGCAGATCGTCTCCGCGGAGGCGCTGCTCGCGACGAACCCGCATCCGTCGCGCAAGGAGGTCGAAGAGGGGCTCGCCGGGAACCTGTGCCGGTGCGCCGGCTATGAGCAGATCATCGAAGCGGTGCTGGCGGCGGCCGACCCGGACGCGCCCGCCGGCAGCGTCGAACGCGCGCCCGGTGCCCGGTCGGTCGGATCCGACCCAGCCGCGACCCCTGACGCACGGGTCGCGCCGCAATGAGCCGCGCCCCGGAGGAACGGGACGCTGCCACCAACAGCGATGGCATCGGCGCGTCACCGTGGCGCGTCGGCGGGCTCGACCGGGTCACGGGCCGCCAGATCTACGTGGCTGACACCCGTGTCGCCGACGCGCTCCACGTCAAGCTCGTGACCGTCGACTGTGCCCACGCCAGGATCATCGCCATCGACTCGACCGCGGCCATGATGGTGCCCGGGGTCAGGCTCGTCATGACCGCGGCCGACCTGCCCGACCCGATGCCGCGCTTCGGACCGCAATTCCGCGATCGGCCGGTCCTCGCCCTCGGCGAGACGAAGTACCACGGCGACCCGGTGGCCGCCGTGGTGGCCGATACCCGCGACGCCGCCGAAGCCGGGGCTCGGCTGGTCCACGTCGAGTACGAGGCGCTGCCGGCGGTATCCACCATCGACGCCGCGCTCGACCCCGACGCGCCGCTGGTCCAGGATCCGGCTCTGCGCCCCGACGATGCGCTGCGGTCGACGAACGTGCTCGCGGAGCATCGCTACGGATGGGGCGACGTCGATGCCGCGCGGGCCGACGTGGTCGTCGAGGGGACGTACTCGTTCCCGATGGTCACCCAGTTCGCCATCGAACCGCACGCCTTCATCGCCGCGCCCGACGGCGACGGCATCGTCATCTGGAGCTCGGTCCAGCACCCGAACTGGCTCCAGCGGGTCATCGCATCGCTGCTCGACCTGCCGCTCGCCAAGGTCCGCATCCTGGCGCCCGACCCGGGCGGCGCGTTCGGTGGCAAGCAGCACGCGAAGTACGAGCCGCTGCTGGCGTTCATGGCACGCCGGATCGACCGGCCGGTGCGCCTGACGCTCTCCCTGGAGGAGACGTTCCAGGCCGTTCGGCGCGGCGCGTGCCGGGTCCACGTGCGTTCCGGATTCCGCCACGACGGGGCGCTCGTCTTCCGCGATATCGACGCGAACTACCTCATCGGGGCGTACGCCGATATCGCCGACCGGACCGTCGCCAAGGGGAGCTACACATCGGCCGGACCGTATCGAGTGCCTGCCGTCCGGATCGTGGCACGCAGCGTCCTGTCGCATACCGTGCCTTCGACCGCGTTCCGTGGCTTCGGCAACCCGCAGCAGATCTGGGCCACGGAATCGAACATGGATGAGGCCGCCCGGACACTCGGCATCGATCCGGTCGCGCTACGCCTGAAGAACCTCCCAGCTCCCGGCGAGACGTTCATCCCGGGCGACACGCCGGCGGATGGTCGGTGGGCGGAGAGCCTGGAGCGCGCCGCGCGCCTGATCGATTGGTCGGCTCCCGTCGCGCCGGGCCGGGGGCGGGGGATCGCCATCGGCCTCAAGTCCGGTCCGACGACCGGCCTCTCCTACTCCACGGTGCGCCTGCTGGCCGACGGCAGCGTCGTCGTCTACGCCGGTACCTCGGACATGGGTCAGGGTGCGCGCACCATCTTCGCCCAGATCGTCGGGCGGGAACTCGGCGCGCCAGTCGATTGGGTGACGGTCGTGATGGGTGACACGGCCGTGGTGCCGTATGACCAACAGACGTCCGCAAGCCGGTCGTCGGTCTTCATGGGTAACGCCGTCCTTTCCGCCTGTCGCGACATCCAGGCGAAGCTGCGCGCGATGACCGCGCGTCTCGAGGGCGTGGAGGAATCAGCTGTCGTCATCGATGGCGGAGTAGTCACGGTCGGCGACCGGCGATGGCCGATCCGCGAGATCCTGGCCCGTGGCCTGGGTCGGCTCGGCGGGGAGCTGATCGGCGTCGGTGAGATGCGCAAGGAAGCGCAGCCTGACCATCCCCTGGGCGGCACGGCCGCGTTCTACGAATTCAACGCCACCGCGGTGGAAGTGGACGTCGACCGCGACACCGGCGACATCGTCATCGCTCGTCACGTGAGCGTCTCCGACGTTGGCATGGCGATGAACCGGATGCAGGTCCGCGGCCAGGACGAAGGCGCGGCCATCATGGGCCTCGGCCACACCCTGATGGAGCACTACATCCTCGATGACGAGGGCCGCATCCGGAACCTCGGCGCCATCGACTACCGCATCCCGACCAGCATGGACCTGCCNNGTCGAGAACGGCGACGGGCCCGGGCCGTACGGCGCCAAGGGGATGAGCGAAGGGGCACTCCTGCCGGTGGCGCCGGCGGTCGCGGCGGCCGTGCGCGATGCCACCGGCGTCACCATCCGAGAACTGCCGCTCACGCCCGAGACGGTTTGGCGGGCGCTTCGACCAGTTGCCGCGAGCGTCGCGCGGCGCAGCGAGTGAGGTCGCGATGACCTTCGTCTACCGCCTTGACCATCCGCATCCGTTGTCGCTCGCCGACGTGACGGCGCTCGTGGGCGGGAAGGCCGCCAATCTCGGTGTGATGGCGCGCGATCTTGGCCTGCCCGTCCCTCCCGGCATGGTCATCACCGCGGCGGCGTGCCGGGCCTAC
>PNAP01000030.1 GCA_003169735.1 Chloroflexota bacterium
CCATGCTTGCCGACGTCGGCGCGAGCCACGCGGCCGCCTCGCTGAGCTTTGCGTATGACGTGACGGTCCAGGCCGGCCACATCATCGCGGTCGGCTTCTGGATCGGCGGCCTGGTCGGGCTGGTGCTCAGCATCCGCGGCGAGCCCAGCGCCGAGAAGACGCGCATGGCCCATCGGTTCGCGACGACCGCGACGGTCGGCATCGCCATCGTCGCGGTGACCGGGCTGCTGCGCGCCATCTCCGAGGTCCAGACGGTCGATGCGCTGTTCAACACCGACTTCGGGCGCGTCGTCATCCTCAAGAGCGCACTGTTCGGCGGCCTCGCTTTCCTTGGCGCCATGAATCACTTCCGCAACGTGCCGGGCGCCTCGTTCGGCCTGCACGGACTCCGGCGGGCGGGCTCGATCGAGCTGGTCATCGCGGCGACCATCCTGCTCGCCTCGGCGTGGTTGGTGAACCTGGCGCCGCCCTCGGAACAGGGGCCGCAGGGCAACCAGTCAACCGCGTCGGCCGGTGCCAGGCCCAGCCCCATCGACATCGTTGCCAGCGACTTCGGCCGATCCGTCAACGTCGAACTCGTCGTGTCGCCCGGCACGCCGGGCTTCAACAGTTTCCAGGCCACGGTCACTGGCTTCGACAGCAAGCAGCCCATCACGACCGCGGCCGGCGTCACGCTTCGTTTCGCGCTGCCGGCCCGGCCCGACATCGGCCAGTCACGGCTCGACCTGACGCCGGCCGGCGCACCAGGAGTCTTCAGCTCGACCGGTGCCAACCTCTCGCTCGGTGGCGCCTGGACGGTCACGGCGACCGTGGTCAACGGCACGTCCAGCGTGGAGGTCCCGTTCACCGTCACCACCCTGGCTGCACCGCCGACGCCGACGGCTGCACCGACGACATCGGGCTTGCCGGGGCCATCGGGCACACCTGGTCCATCGGGCACACCCACACCGTCCGGCCAGCCGACACCGACGTTGACCTCGCCGCCCAGCGCGTCCTGCACCCGCGATGTCGCGGCGGGTCAACCGACCATCTATACGTGCACCGTGCCGAGCGGCAAGAGCGTCCAGGTCTACCTCGATCCGGGCTCCGCCGGCCCGAATCTGCTGCACGTGACATGGTTCGACGCAGCGGGGAACGAGATCCCCATCACCACCATGACGGGCTCGCTCACGGCTCCCGACGGGACGGTCACGCAGCTGCCGTGGAGGCTCTATGACACCGGCGGCCACTTCATATCGGACACCAGGGAGGACGTCGGGACGTACGTGGCGACGGTCGGGGCTCATGCGCCGGACGGCGAAGACCTCGACATCAGCATCCAACTCGATGTCCCGCTCAACACATGAATCGGTCGATCCTGGGCGGAGTGCTGCTCGTCGCGGTCGTGGCGACCGGTTGCAACATGGCCGCGACACCAGCGACATCGCCGAGTCCGCCACCCTCGCCGACAGTCACATCCGACGTCGAAGCTGGTCAGCCGACGATCTACACGGTCGCCTTTGCAAGCGGCAAGACGGTCGAGACGTACATCGATCCGGGCTCCGGCACGAGCCTGCTCCACGTCACCTATTTCGATGCACTGGGGAACGAGATGCCGATCAGCACGATGAACGGTTCGGTCCAGTCGCCGGACGGCACGAACGCGCCGCTGACGCTGACACTCCTGGAGCCCGGCCATTTCGTGGCCAGCACGACGAAGGAGGTCGGAACGTACAAGCTCACGGCGTCGGCCACGGCACCGGACGGGGAGGCCATCGCGTTCACGCTCGATCTGGTCGTTCCGCAGGACCAATGAAGCGCTCGATCGCCGCTGCGCTGATGATGCTGGCCATCGTCGGCTGTGGCGGTTCGGTGCCGTCCGATACGCCGGTCCCGAGCGGCTCGGCCACACCGATCCCGACCTCGCCGGGGCCGCGTCCAGCATCCCCGGCGGTGCTCACGATCGTCTCGCCGACCGACGGACAGGTCATCACCGGCACGACCGTTCATGTCGTGCTCGGGCTCACCGGCGCGACCATCGTCGCCGCAACGACGACCAGCATCCGCCCGGACCAGGGCCATGTCCACCTGTACGTCGATGGCAACCTCGTCTCGATGAACTACCAGTTGACGCAGGACCTGCCGGTCACCACCGGCACGTATGTCCTGAAAGCCGAATTCGTGGCCGCCGACCACGCTCCGTTCAACCCGCGCGTGTGGTCGGATCAGGTCGTTTTCACGGTGAAGTGACATAGTCCCGTCCGTGGGACCACGAAGAGGGAATCTGGCGGTCGTGCTGCTGGTCACGGCCACGCTGATGGCGGCGTGCAGCGGACTGGCGAACACGCCGACCGCGCCGGACTCACCGGAAGCGAGTGCGCCGACGCCGGCCGTCGCGAGCCCGAGTGCCGGCCCGACGGCTGCGCCTCCGCCCATCCGCATCGGCGTGGCGCTGCCGCTGAGCGGCGCGCTGGCCGGTCTGGCCGGTCAGGAGTCGCTCGGCATCCGCATCGCGGCGGATCTCGTCAATGCCGACGGTGGCGTCGGCGGGCGGCCGATCGACCTTGACGTGCGTGACCTCGAGTCCGCGGACGGCGCGCCGGCGGTGATGGCCGCGTTCAAGGCGGAAGGCGCGAGCGTCGTCATCGGGGCCTACTCGTCCGACCTGTCCATCCCGGCCAGTTCTGCTGCCGCCGCTGATGGGCTCGTCTATTGGGAGGGTGGCGCCGAAGCGGACCAGTTGACCGGCCGCGGCCTGCCGCTCGTCTTTCGGGTCGGCGCGAGCGGCGCGAACCTTGGCACGAACTCGGCGGACTTCGCGGCGACCGCGCTGGCGCCACGGCTCGGCGAGGCCGCCTCCGCGGTGCGCGTCGCGATCGTGGCGGCCAAGGACCCATATGCGAGCTCCGTGGCGGATGCCGCGCAGCAGACCGCGACGGCTGCCGGCATGCCCATCGTCGCTCGCCAGGACTACGACGTTGGCCTGCCGGTCTGGCCGGTCATCATGGCCGACCTGAAAGCCGCTCGACCCGACATCATCATCCTCGCCTCGCACATCCCGGATGGCATCGCGTTCCGCCAGGCCCAACTGGCGGCCGGCCTCACGGTCAAGGCGCTCATCGGCTCGACGATGGCCGAATGCGACCCCGACTTCGCCGGCGATCTGGGTGCCGATGCCATCGGCATCTTCGCGTCCGATCGACCGACGGGAGGTTTTCAGCCCGATGCGCTCGATCCGGCGGCTCGCGCCACGTATGACCGGCTGGCGGCCGAGTGGGCGCGCCTCGGGCCGGCCGCGGTGACGTCGCCTTCATCGTCGGCCGAGCCGTGGCCCTCGACGGACGCCGAATACCCGTTGACCGGGCCTGACCTGACCGCTGTTCCCGCCACGACGCCAACCGAAGAGGGATTGTCCGGGTTCACGGCCGGTTGGGCGCTCTTCCACGACGTGCTTCCCGTGGCCGGCTCGCTCGATCCGAGCGGCATCGCGGCCGCGGCGCGGACGTTGGACCTGCCGACCGGATCGCTGCCGAACGGGGCCGGGTTGCGGTTCTCCTCCAGCGCCGACACGCTCGGCCAGAACCAGTTGGCTGCGGCCGTCATCTGGCAGTGGCAAGCCGTTCGGACGTACACCTTCGTGTGGCCATCGACCTACGCGACGGGGAACATCGCGTTCGTGCCGCTCCCGCGATGACCGTCGCGCGGCCCACCGCACGGCGGGACGTCTCGGGGTCGCCGAGCCTTCGGCTCGTCCTGCGCCCGATCCTCCTGGTGGCTGCGCTGTTCGTGGCCGTCGCGCTTCGCGTCGACATGGATCACCTGACGCTCCCGGCCATGTCCGTCGACGTTTTGTTCGCTGCCGCGCTGATGGCGCTCGCCGTTCGCGCCGGCTGGCGGCCGAGCGGCCTCGCGCGGCCGGGTTGGAGAGCGCGGCTGCGGCCGAGCAGCGTGGCGCTGGGTATCGGGAGCGGCCTCGTGCTGGTGCTCATCGCCGAGGTGTTCCGGCCGTACCCGGCGCTGGACCTGGTCACACATCCGCAGTGGTTCCCCGCGTGGGCCGGCGTCACGGTCCTTGTCGCGACTGGAGAGGAGGTCTTCTTGCGCGGCGCGCTCTTCGACGCGTGCCGGGATCTCGGGGGACTGCCGCTGGCGATCGGCGCCACAACCGTTGCGTTCGCCCTGATCCACGTGCCTTTCTATGGCTGGCACGTCGTTCCGCTCGATCTCGGTGTCGGGTTGCTCTTCGCTGGACTGCGTCTCGTGAGCGGCGGCGTCGCCGCTCCGGCCATCGCCCACACCGTGGCCGACCTCGCCACGTGGTGGATGTGAGCAGCGAGCGGCGCCTCGGTGCGGCGCTCGTCGGCATCGCCGTCCTTGCCGTCGCGGCCGCCCAGATGATGTCGCCGTTCGCCCAGCCACCGCTCTATGACGGGCCTCTTCCGAGCCCATACGTGTGGCTGGATGCCCCGGCCGGTCAACCGAGCGGGGCGCAGTCGGCGACCATGTCGTTCGAGCCGACCAAGGATCATTCGAACCCCTTGATCGTGCTCTCGACACCCGAATACACGCCGCAGGCCCAGTTCTTCGCCCTCGCCGGGTCGTTCACCGTGCCGGCTGGCACGACCTCGATCCTCGCCACCATCACGCCGGTCGAGCCGGAAGCGCCGCCGCCCGCCGGATACATCGACGGCAACGTCTATGAGATGAGTGTCAACGACCAGGCCGGTGCGCCGCTGACCTTCGCGACCGGCGCGACGCCGATCACCGTCGCGATGCGCGGCATCAACGATCCTTCGGTCACGGGTATCACCGACGAGATGTGGCTCTACGAACCTGGCAGCGGCTGGCTGGATGCGCAGTCCAAGTACGCCGGCACCGCGGCGACGTATCTCGCCAACATGACGAACCTCGGCGTCTTCGCGCTCGTGGCGCCCGGCCAGGACCCGAATGCGACGCCGACGCCACCGGCCACGCCGACACAGCCTGGTGCAACGCCGACGCAGCCTGGTGCAACGGTGACCCCTTCGCCCGGCGCCTCGGCGACATCGTCGGCAACTTCGACGCCGCTCGCTTCGGGCACGCCGATCGCCTCGGCCACGCCAACGCCCATCGTGCCGCCACCAGGGCCTGGGAGCGGCGGCGGCGGCGTTCCCATTCTTTCCATCGCGGTCCTGGCGCTGGTGGCCGCAGCCATCGTGGGCATCGGCCTCTTCGCCTATCGACGCGCCAATCGGCCCCCAGCGCCTCCATCGCGACCGGTCCAGCGCCGACCCAAGCCCCGCCGGCGGTGATCCGCGGCCGAGCATGCGCAGATCGGCGCATCGGTATTGTCATCGCCGTCGCTGCCATCGCCGCCGTGGCGGCAGCGCAGGCGGTCACACCGCTTCCCGCGCCACCGCTCTACGACGGCGTGGTGCCCGCCCCATATGTCTGGCTCGACCCCCCGCCCGGGGAGCGCGGAGGCCCGCAGTCGGCCACGGTCACCGACCCCCCGAACGCCGACGGCACCAACCCACTCATCACCCTGAGCACGCCTGAGCTCCCCGCACAGGCGCAGTTCTTCGCCTTGTCCGGCGTGCTCTCGGCCCCGGCCGGCACGACGTCGATCGTGGCCACCATCACGGCGGTCGAGCCGCTAGCCATGCCCGTCACCGGCCACATCGACGGCAACGTGTATCGCCTGAGCGTCGACAATCAGGCTGGCGTGCCACTGACGTTCGTCGCCGGTGCGACCCCCATCACGGTGGCGCTGCGCGGAACCGCTCAAGTGCCCGTGACGGGACTGTGGCAGTACTCATCAGAGGGCGGATGGCAGGACACGAACGCCAAGGACGCCGGTTTCCCGTCGACGCTGCTCGCCAACGTCACAAGTCTCGGGGACTTCGCGCTGATGGCCGCCGGTCCGCCCGGGGTCGTGCCGGTCTCGACGGGCGTGCCCATCCTGCCGCTTGCCTTGCTCGTGATGGTGATCGTTGCGGGAGGGGCGGTCGCTGGATTCGCCTACCGACGGGCGAGGCGCATGGCTCAACGGCCGGCGCCGACGGTCGCTCCCCGCAGTCCAGCGCCGCAGGATCGACGCCGGCCGAAGCCGCGCGGCGGAAGTCGATGATGCGTTCACCGAGGTCTGGCGTCGCGGCTGGTCGGTTGGCGGCACTCGGGCTCGTTTCCGTGGCCATCATCGGCATCGCGTCGGTGGTCGCGGCGATCCCGTATCGAGGCTCTGCGGGCGAGGGCTACTCGCCGCTCGACCACTACATCTCGGAACTCGGCGAGGTCGGTCAATCGCAACTGGCGGCGTGGTTCGATATCGCCCTGATCGTCGGCGGTGCCGGGTTGGCCGCCTTCGCCATCCTGCTCGGCGGGCGGATGTCCGGGCGGCTTCGGTATCTCTTCCTGCTGTTCGCCGTCGTGTCGGGGATCTCCGGCACGCTCGTGGGCGTCTTCCCGATGAACGACCTGCGCGTCCATCGGGTCGTCGCCGGGCTGTTCTTCGAGACCGGCTGGCTGATGGTCCTCGTCTTCTGCATCTGGCTGGCCCGCGGCGGTTCGGGGTTCGGACGGTGGTTGCTGATCCCCGGAGCGGTCGCCGTGGTGGCGTCCCTTGGCTTCATCCTCGTGTATGCCGGCGCCGACGGCGGCTCTGCCTTCGCAGCCCCGACGGTCCGCCCCGCGATCTCCGCCATCACGGTGATGGAGTGGGCGGCGCTCATCACGCTGCTCGCCTGGTTCGTTGCCGTGGCGATCGACGTGGGCCGGCGCCGCGATCCGGCGACGCAGTAGCTGCGTGGCAGAATGGCGCCATCCCCGTGAACCAGGCGACTCATGGAGGTCGGGCCTCATGAAACGCGTCAGTGCCGCGGTCTGCGCGGCGACTCTCCACTGATCCGCCGACTCAGCCGGGAGCTCAAGGCGTGATGCTGATCCGCGGCCGGCTCTTCGCTCCTGCCCCGCGCGGCAACGTCCTCATCGAGGTCAGCGGCGACCGGGTCACCGCCATCGAGCCGGTCGCGTCCGATGCTCCGGCACCCGCCGGCGCCCTCGGCGGACCCGATTCGGTCATCACGCCGGGTTTCATCGACGTCCAGGTCAATGGCGCGTTCGGCCAGGACTTCTCCGACCCGTCGGCGGATGTGGCGCTCGTCAGCCGGGGGCTGGCGGCCTTCGGGGTGACCGCCTACGTGGCCACGGTCATCACCTCGCCGCTCGAGCGCTATCCAGCCGTGCTCGACCATCTGGCCGCGGCCAGCTCGGGCCCGGACGGCGCGCGGCTGCTCGGCGTCCACCTCGAGGGTCCGTTCCTCAGTCCGCGCCAGCCCGGCACCCACACCCCGACGTGGCTTCGGGAGCCATCCATCGAACTTGTCAACGGTTGGCTCGACCGGGCGCCGGTGCGGATCATGACGCTCGCTCCGGAACTCCCCGGCGCTCTCGAGCTGGTCCGAGCGCTGGTCGCCCGCGATGTCGTCGTCTCGCTGGGGCATACCGATGCGAGCTGGGATCAGGCCGCGGCGGCCGCCTCGGCCGGGGCACGCATGGGCACGCACCTGTTCAACGGGATGCGGCATTTCGACCACCACCATCCGAGCGTCGTCAACTTCCTGCTCTCCTCGGACCTGGCGGTCGGGGTCATCGCTGATGGCGTCCACGTGGATCGGCGGGTCCTGGACCTGGTCAGCCGGATGGCGTCACCCGACCGCCTCGTCGTCGTGACCGATGCCCTGGCCGGCCTGGGCATGCCCGAAGGTGACTTCCGACTGGCGGGCGTGGAACTCGTTTCGGACGGGGTCGTCGGGCGGCGCCGCGACGGCACCCTGTCCGGTTCGCTGCTGCCGCTCGACCACGCCATCAGCGATCTCATCACGGCCGGCATGGATCCCGAGCAGGCCTTCCGCGCCGTGACCGTCAACCCGGCGCGCGTCCTCGGGTTGGACGGCTCGATGGGTTCGGTCGCCGTGGGGCGGACGGCGGACCTGGTCATCCTGGATCCGGGCTGGCGCTCGTCGGTGACCATCGTCGGTGGCCAGGTGGCATACGCGGGAATTCGCTGACCGAACGACCGGGCAAACCCCTGGTCTGGCTATCCGCGGGATCTCGCCTCGTCACAGGCTGCGGCGAACGCGTCGAGGGACGGGAAGATCCAGTCGGGCGTGACAAACGTCCGCGGGTCCGGCGTCGCGCCGACTCCCGGCTGGTCATGGCGCCGATCGATCCAGACCGTGGCCAGGCCGACGGCCTTTGCCGGTACATGATCGTGGTACAGGCTCTGTGCCACGTGCAGGAGCTTGCCAGGTGCGACGCCCAGACCGGCCGCAGCTTTCAGGAGCGCCGCGAAGTTCGCTGGGTCCGGCTTGTACGAACGAACATCCTCGGCGGTCACGATGGCATCGAAGGTGACCCCGAGATGGGCGTTGGTGGCCGCGAACGATGCGCGGTCGACGTTGGAGAGGATGATCAGCCGATGATCCGACTTGAGGCGCGTGAGGGCTGCCAGCGAATCGGGGAAGGGCGGCCACCGTCCGACCGAATCGCCGAAGTGGGCGGCTTCCTGGTACGTCGCTGGCTGCCCGAAGCGCTCGCCGATCGCCTGCATCACCAGCCGCAGGATGCGCGGATACGTCATCGTCGGGTTGGCTCGCTCCGCGGCCGCCTCCAGCGAGCCATGCGCCTCGAGGATCTCGTCGCGGCTGGTCGTGACGCCGGTCCGCTCGCGCCACGGTAGCGTCGCGTCCCAGATGCCCTGCTCCCAGTCGATGATGGTGCCGTAACAGTCGAAACTGAGAGCCTCGAAGTCGCTGAGCTTCATCGGCTCATCTTCGCAGAATCAGCGAAGCCCCAGCCGATGTTCGGCCGGGGCTTCGTCCTGGTGACGGTCTGGAACGGTGGTCGAGTCGACCCTAGGGTCGCTTGCCTCGATTCGCCGCGATGTGGCCGGACCACTCGGACGTCCGAGCATCGGTCAAGACCGTGCTGCCATGCCACCCGCAGACGCAGGTGACGGTTTGGGCTCGATGCTTGTACTCGGCGATGACGTGCTTCGGGAACCCGTCGATCTCCGGTGGCCGTCGGATCGGTGGCGCCATTCGCGCGTTCGCCCCCTAACGGGAGGTCAGGCGGCCGCGACCTTGACGGCTCGCGGGCCGCGCGGGCTTGCCTCGACTTCGAAGGCGACCTTCTCGCCCCCGACAAGGCGGTCGAAATCGAGCGAGCGATCGAGGCCGTCGCGGTGGAAGAAGTATTCCTTCCCGTCCTCGGCGGCGATGAACCCGAATCCGCGCTCGGAGACGACCTTCTTTACGGTGCCATTAGTGGCCATGGATGGATCCTTGATCTCTTCTCGAACAGAGACGGACGACGCACGGCCGGCTCGAGAAGAACCATCGACCACGCGGGGCACCCTCGGGGAAACCCCTGAGAGAGCGACAGTGTACTCCTCGAACACGCTTCGGAACGATGCCCGTTGAAATAGGCGGTGCTTTTCCCGCTGCCTTGCGCACGGCGCCGCTCGGACGGCCCCACACGGTCGTGGTGGCCGTGCCCTACCGCCGGGAGGCGCACTAGCCTACGCGCCGTCCCAATCGATCTCGAGGTTCTGCTGGTTGGTCGGGTCGACGTGCACCGCCACCGAGGCACCTGGCGAGATCCGCCCGACCGATGCCTCGGGGACCATCTCGACGTGTTGGACGGTGTAGGGCGACTGGCCGTCGGGCGTGACCTCGAGTTCGAGGCGCATCAGGCGCTTGCCCTCGCTCGCCACGGCGAGGTCGTCCGCCGTCTTGATGACCGCCCGGCCCGCCACGCCGTTCTTCTTGAGTGACTCCGCCGCCGATCCGACGTCCATCGTCACGTTCGGTGCGGCCGCTGCCGGAGGCACACCGGGGATCGTTGGCAGCAGGCCGGGTGTCGGCGTGGCGCCGGCCATCATCATCCCGCCGGGCATCATCTGGCCGGACATCGAGAAGATGCGCGCGTTGTGCGCATTGGCCGCGTTGACGACCATCGAGGCGACCGGGCCCGAGATGTTGACGCCCATCGTGCGCAGGTACGCGAGCAGCGCCTCGCCGCTGGCGGTGCCCGTTCCACCCACCTGGGAGCCGAGCTGGACGACGTTCACGCCTGGCGCCGCGCCGAGCTGGTTCGGTGCCGCCACCGTCGGGCCCATGGTCGAGAGGGTATTGGGCTGGGGGATATGCGGGCTGATGCCGCCCGCCATCCCTCCCGCCGTCGCCCGGGCCGCCGACTGTCCACTCCACTCGATGACGACCTCGCTCGGGTTGGCCGGGTCGACCATGACGGGCACGGTCGCGCCGACGACCATCCGGCCCATGGCGTTCCAGGGCATGACCATGCGCTGCTGGATGGGGTAGGGCGCCTGGCCCGGGATGGTCACGGTGAGGGACAGGTTCAGGACCGGCCGCTCGTTGACCATCATGTTGGTCTCGCCGATGTCGGTGATGGTCGCCTGGCCGGCGACGCCCGTCGCTTCGATGCGCTTCCGGTTCGCGGCCGAGCGCCGCGTGGCCACGCCGATGCCGATGAATACCAGGCCGCCG
This sequence comes from Chloroflexota bacterium, assembly GCA_003169735.1. Taxonomy (GTDB): domain Bacteria; phylum Chloroflexota; class Limnocylindria; order Limnocylindrales; family CSP1-4; genus Palsa-1032. The sequence continues at coordinate 10,530 of PNAP01000030.1, forward strand.
ATGAAGAAGGCGATGCCGCCGATGTCCATGCCGATGCCGCCGCCGGAGGCAGCGCCGCCGGCGAAATCCTGGCCCCCGAAGAGGTTCCCGATCCAGAAGAAGAGCGCGCCGATGGCGAAGAAGACGACGCCAAGGATGACCATGATCATCGCGAATCACCTCTTGCGGTTGGAACTGTCATGGCGGGGAACGTACCAGAACGCACGAGCCCAGATGAAGGGCCCGCCGCGGGCGCGGATGCTAGGCTCGGGGGGTGCCCACGCCCGACCCGTCCACTCCTGACCAGCGGCTGACCGGCAAGGCCATCGAGGTGCACGGCCTGCGCATGGCCTACGGCAAGCTCGAGGTCCTCCGGGGCGTCGATCTCGAGGTCGAGGCGGGCATGGTCTTCTGCCTGGTCGGGCCCAACGGCGCCGGCAAGACGACGACCATCGAGGTGCTCGAGGGTTACCGGCAACGGACCGCCGGCGACGTCTCCGTCCTCGGCGCCGATCCGAGCCGTGGGGGCCGCGGGCTCCGCGATCGCATCGGCATCCTCCTCCAGGACGGCGGCGTCGAGCCATACCTGACCGTGCGCGAAGTCGTGGACGCCACGCGCGGCTATTACCGTCGGCCACTCCCCGCCGCCGAGTTGCTCGACATCGTCGGGTTGAGCGACCAGGCCAAGGTGCGCGTCCGGCGCCTCTCGGCCGGCCAGCGACGGCGCCTCGAGCTGGCGCTCGCCCTGGCGGGCGATCCGGAACTGGTCTTCCTCGATGAGCCGACGACCGGCTTCGACCCGCACGCTCGGCTGGCGGCGTGGGACGCCATCCGGCGGCTGACCGCACGCGGCACGACCGTCGTGCTCACCACCAACGTCATGGACGAGGCCCAGGCGCTGGCCGACCGCGTGGCCATCATCGTGGCCGGCCGGATCGTGGCGCACGGGACGCCACTCGACGTGGTCGGGGCGCGCGGCCCGGGCTCCGCCATCCGCTTCCGGCTGCCCGAGGGCGGGCCGGCGCTGCCGCCGGAGCTGACGCGGATGATCGCCTCGTCGCGCGACGACGTGCTCGAGCTGCGAACGGTCGAGCCGGCGGCGCTGGTCAACACGCTCAGCGCGTGGGCACTCCAGAACGGATTGCCGCTCCATGACCTGGTGGTCGCTCCGCGCTCCCTGGAGGACGCGTACCTGGAGCTGACCGCGGCCGCTGCAGCGTCGGCCCCGGGCGACGAGGTGGCCACGGCGTGAGGACCATCCGGCTCATGTTCCGGCAGGCTCGCCTGGAGCTTCGAGCGTTCTGGCGCAACCCCGCCGCGGCCTTCTTCACGGTCGTCTTTCCGCTGCTCTTCATGGTCGTTGCCAACGTCGCTCTCGGGCCCTCGTCGGGCGGCCAGCAACAGGCCGCCGAGTTCTACACGCCGGCCATCATCGCGTTCGCGCTCGTCACGGCGTGCTATACGAACCTGGCGATGGGCGTGGTCGTGGCGCGCGACGCGGGCATCCTGAAGCGCCTGCGCGGCACCCCCCTGCCTACGTGGATCTACCTCTGGGGACGTATCGCCACCTCGGTCATCGTGGCGGGCGTGATGGTCGCCATCGTGGCCGGCTATGGGGCGCTGGCGTACGGCGTCTATCTGCCGGGCGAGCATCTGCTCGCGCTGGCCGTCACCCTCGTTGTCGGCGCCGCCTCGTTCAGCGCGCTCGGCCTCGCCATCAGCGGCCTCGTGCCCAACGCGGCCGCCGCGCCGGCCGTGGTCAACGCCACCATCCTGCCGCTGCTGCTCATCTCCAACGTGCTCGTCCGCATCGACGACGGGGCGCTGGCCGACATCGCCGGCATCTTCCCGGTTCGCCACCTGGCCGACGCGTTGTCGCGCGCTTACGACCCCGCAGCGCCCGCGCAGGGGTTCGCCCTCGATAGCCTCGCCATCGTCGGGGCCTGGGGCGTGGCCGGCCTCGTGATCGCCCTCGTGACCTTTTCGTGGCAGCCTCGGCGCTGACGTCTCGTGGTTAGCCCCATCCAGTAGGTCAGAGCCGCGCGATGGAGCGGATGGGCATCCGTGGCGCGCGGCGCGGCGGCGTGATGCCGGCCAGTTCGAGCAGCCGCACCGCCCGCGCTCGCTGGCCGCGATACGGCTCGAGGAGTTCCAGCATCCGCGCGTCGTCGCCGCGTAGCTCGCCGGCCAGCGCCCAACACACCACGTGCGGCAGGTGGAAGTCACCGACGCTCACCGCATCCGGATCGCCGAAGGCCGCACGTGCCGCCTCGGCGGCGGTCCACGGCCCGACGCCACGAACAGCCTGGAGTGCGGCCAGGGCCGCCTCCGCCGGCAGTTCCGCTGCCGCCTCCAGCCGCGGGGCCACCCGCGCCACGCGCCGCAGCGTCTCGGCTCGCCGCTCTTCAAGCCCGAGAGGGTGGAACGCGTAGGCCGGGATGCCGGCAAGCCGCTCGGGCGCGGGAACGACGAACAACTCGACCGGACCCGGCGCCCGTTCGCCGTACCGCCGGAGGAGTGCCCGGTAACTTCGCGACGCCTCGATGCCCGTGACCTTCTGCTCGATGACGGCCGGCACCAGCGCCTCGTAGACGGTATCGCTTCGCCCGAAGCGCAGGCCGCGCCACCGCCGCGCCAGGTCCCGCAGCACGGCATGGCGTGGCTCGAAGGCATCCGGATCGTCTTCCGCGCCGAGGAGCCTGGGCAGCGCGACCACCGCCCACCCGCCGCCCGGACCCCAGGCGCTCACGCTCAACGCGGAACCGTCGCGCACCAGGCGCACCGTGGCGAGGCCCTCTGGCGTGCGCGTGGCGCGCCAGATCCCCTCACGACCGATGCGGACGCTCGGGTCCCACCGACCATGCTGGAGATGGCCAAGGGTGAGCCACGGATCGACGACGAACCCGAGCTTGACGCGGGCCTCGATGGGGGTCGCCGCGCCGGTCTCGGGACGGCTTCCGGACCCGTCGGCGAGGTTCGTTGCCACGCGGCCTCCATCGACTCCGAGAGCGGTCCTAGGACCTCCGGATGGTAGTGCGGAGGAGTGGGGTGCGCGATGGTTCGGCCATGGCCGTGGTGCATCCCCAGTCGCCGGTCCTTGACCGTGTGCGACGTCTCTTCGATGGGCCAGCGCGCCCACTTCCGACCTGGCGCCGAACCGCGTCCTGGGTGGGGCCGGTGGCGACGATCGTCGCTGTCATCATCCTTGGCTTCCTCGCCAGCCATGGCGTCAGCATCCCCGACCCCACGCCCATCCTGGTCATCACGGTGGTCGCTGGGGCCCTTGTCGGCGGACTCCGGCCGGGCCTCGTGGCGGCGGCCATCGCCCTCGCCGATTGCCTGTTCTTCTTCATGGGCCAGCCGTATGCCAGCCAACCGGGCAACGCGCTCCGGGTGATCCTCCTGGCCGGCTTCATCCCGACCGTGGCGACACTCGTCGGCGCCGCGCGCGACCGCTTCATCGTCGACCGCACGGAGCTGATCCAGCGGCGCACGTTCGATCGTGACCTCGACGCCTACGCCAACGCCCTCGTGCGAGAACCGATCGAGAGCCTCTTCAGTGCCATCGTCGACCGCATCCCGACGCTCATCCCGGGCGACCTCGTGGCCCTGACGCTGGCCGATCCCAGGGATAGCCGCCACTTCGTGCGTGCTGTCCACGGCGCCGATGCCTCGCTGGTCGGGGTCGAGATCGTGCCCGGTGTCGGTGTCGCCGGAGCCGCCATCGTCACCCGCGATGTCGTCGTCGCCGAGCGCCTCCAGCCGAACGCCGGCACGGCGCCGGACGCCGCCCCCGGCTCGACCGTGCTCGGCGCTCCGGTCATCATCGACGGCCGCGTCATCGCCACCATCACCGTCGGGCGGACCACCAACGTCCACCCCTTCACGCCGGCCGAGCGTGAGCAGATGGCTCGCCTGGCGGGCGCCACGGCGCTCGTCCTCAAGAACGTCGAGCTGCGTACCGAACTGGCCGAGTCGGCGCTGCGAGACCCGCTCACCGGCCTCTACAACCGCTCCTACCTGGACGCGGCGCTGGACCAGCTGCTCGCGCTGCGTCGGCGGATGAAGCCGGACGACCGGGCAGCGCTGGCCGTGATCATGTTCGACGTCGACGGCTTCCGCCGCTTCAACGAAGAGCACGGTCGAGCGACCGGCGACCGGGTCCTCCAGGCCGTCGGTACCATCCTCCGGCAGCGTTTCCGGACGAGCGACACGATGGCCCGCATCGGGGGCGACGGGTTCATCGTGGTGCTGGAGGGCGCGGACCGCGTCATCGCCGCCAGGGCCGCCTCGGACGTGCGCGACATGGTCCGCAAGCTGACCCTGACCACGGCGCGCGGGGAACCGGTCAAGGTCACCGTCTCGGCCGGCGCGACCTCGTTCGATGACGCTGACCCCGGCGCCCAGGCGGTCATCCGGACCGTCGAAGCGGCGCTCGACACGGCGCGTTTCTCTGGGCGGGACACCATCGTCTCGGTCTGACGCCAGACCCGCCGACGCGCGGCTCCTGCCTTACTGGATCCCGAGGATCTGACCGAGCGACCAAACCATCGTCGAGCTGAGCACGGCCATGACCATCATCAGCGGCAGCAGCCGGGGGCGAACGCGTGCCGCTTCGTGCGACCCGGCCACGCTGCGCAGCGGGACACCGCCGCGTCGCACCCGCTGGGCGGCCGACGCACCGACGATGCAGCCGCCCACGACAGTTGCCAACTGCACGCCCCAGAGCAGGTCGGCCGGGATCCACGCGACGGCATGGAAGGTCGCCGTCCCGAACAGGTCCCAACCCTGCTGGAACGGGTCGGAGAGCGCCACGACGATGCGCTGACCGTCCACCAGCAGCGTCGAGAGCGAAGCCGCGATGAGGAAACCGGCCGCCACGGGGATGAGGCCCGCCGTCATCGCCGGAACGCCGACCGAGCGCGCCGCCCAGAGGATCGCGCCGACCAGGATGAGCAGGAAGATGGCCAGGACGATCGTCCCGCCGATCGTGTCGAGGAGCCCGAAGAAGTCGAAGAAGACCGATGTCTGCGCGACGCTCCCGTAGACCATGGAGCCGACGGCGAGGGCGATGAGCGCGAGCAGACTGGTCGACCAGGGGCCTTCGGCCAGGCCACTGGCGAAGCTGCGGCGCCGAACGCCGTTCGGGTCTTCGGCATCAAGCGCGAACGGTGCCATCCGCCCGAGCAACCGGAACCAGACGCTGAAGGTCTCGCCGCTCGAGCGCCAGGCGTCGCGCCCGAACTGGCCCATCGCAGCGACCGTAACGATCGTGTAGCCGACCAGCACGAGGCCGAGCAGGCGCGCGCCGGTCACGAAGAAGACCAGTTCGAGCCAGGCGAAGAAGGCGAAGCCGGCCACCGCCGGCCAACTCGCGAGCTTCGTCGCATCGCCGGTGACCACATCAGCCCTGACCGCGCCGCTGCCCGACCTGAGCCGCCGAGCAACGGCCGCCGCGATGTCATGGAGCGTCGCGAACGGGTCGATCCAGTTCCACGCCGGCCCGACGAGCGCCGAGACGATGGCCAGCCCGACCCAGCCGTAGGCCCACAGGAAGAGCGACGCGACATCCGCCTCGTTGTCGCCCCCGACGAGCGCCTGGGCGACGATCCAGAGCCAGGCCACGAGCCCCGCTGCGCGCAATCCTGCGCGCAACCAGCGCGGAACGTGATGAACGCGGCCCGTCGCAGCATCCCCGGACGGACCGGCATCGACCAGGGCGAAGAAACCGAATGAGAGCGCTACCGTCAGCGTCGCACCGCCCACGTAGACGAGCAGCGGCAACGCGGCGCCCACCGAGCCGCTCGCCACATGGGCCTGAGCTGTGCCCGGCAGCTCCACACCCAGCGCCGCCGCGGCCACGGTCGCCGTCGCGACCGCGCGCGTCACCCGACCATGGGAGGCGGTCACGGACGCGGGCCGGACGGCGTCAGTCGAGATCGATCCAGAGCGGGGCGTGGTCGGATGGCAGCTTGCCCTTTCGGGCGTCCCGGTCGATCTCGGCGGCCACGCACCGTTCTGCGACCGACCGAGTCACGAGCAGGTGATCGATGCGCATCCCCAGTCCCTTGTGGAAATTGCCGGCACGATAGTCCCACCAGGTGAATCGGCCGCCTTCGGGATGATGGATGCGATAAGCGTCCACCAGGCCCCAGTCGAGGAGCCGTTGAAATCCTCGTCGCTCGGGTGCCGAGGTGTGCGTCGTGCCAACGTACTCCGCGGGGTCATAGACGTCGGCATCGGCCGGCGCGACATTGAAATCACCACCGATGACCAGGTCGCCGTTCGGGTCGGCGTGACGCTCCAACCATTCACCAAGGCGGGCATACCATTCCAACTTGGCCGCGTAGAACGGCGTCTCGAGCGCGCGTCCATTCGGTGCATAGATGCTGATGACCTGGACGCCACCGCAGACCGCACTGATGAAGCGGGCGCCATCGACATCGGGGCCACGGCCGTCGAACCCGAACGAGACGTCGGACAGGCCCACGCGACTGGCGATGGCCACACCGTTCCAGCGACCTTCACCGTGGTGGGCAAGCTCGTAACCAGCCATCCGAAAGGGCATCTGCGGCGCGGAATCATCGGCGAGTTTCGTCTCCTGCATCATCAGGACATCCGGGGCGCGTCCCATCAGCCATTCCTCGACCCGTGGCAGCCGGATCTTGAGCGAATTCACGTTCCAGGTGGCGATGCGCACGGCCGTTGGGCCTCCTTGATCAGTGGCACGGCGCCCGGGAATTCTGCGGTCCTGCGCCTGGACGGCGATAGTGATCTTCACGCTGGGCCTTCAGGTTTGCCCGAGTATCGTATCCTGACGGTGGCCGCTGACGGTGGCCGCCGACGGTGGGGGGACCGCGTTCCAGCACTCGGACCCATCGGTGCACATACGAAAGGAACAGATACTCATGGTCACCATCACTCGTTCGGATGTCGCCTTGATGGATCGTCCGACGCGCGCGACGGCCAAGCCGGCGCGCCAATTGACGCCTGCCCAGGCGGAACGCCTCGCGCAACAGAAGCAGTTCGCCAGGCTGGTCGGCCACCTCAACGACGCATCGGATGTCTATGAGGTCCGCCTGACCAAGGACGAGAAAGCCATCACCATCCGCCAGCGCCTTCTTCGCGCCGCGCAGGATGCGGGCAAGGAAGTGGCCGTCCGGCGCTCCACCCGTGGATTCCTGGTCGGCCTGATGACGCCCGACCGACGCTCCAACCGCGGCCGCAAGAAGGCTGCCCCGAAGGCCTGACCTCCGGCCTCCATCCCTCCCCTGCGCGTCCAGGTCTTCGGCCGCCGCGACTCTCGCGAAACGCAGAAAGCGCTGCGCTTCTTCAAGGAGCGGCGGGTCGAGGTCAGTTTCGTGGACGTCGCCACCCACCCGCCGGCACCGACCGAGTTGCGCCGCTTCGCCGATCGGCTCGGGGCGCGAGTGCTGCTCGACGACACCGGTCGCCTCTATCGCGACCAGGGCCTCGCCTACATGCGTCTCGATGATGACGAGGTGCTCAGCCGGGTCGCCGCCGACCCGCGTCTGATCCGGCTGCCGCTGGTGAGATTCGGCCAACAGGTCGCGGCTGGTCCAGATGAACCGGCGTGGCGCGCGATGCTGGCGGCTGGCGCCTGACGGAGGTGGCCGCCGCCTGACGGGCGCCTAGTACGGAGTGGTCTTGTTCCAGTCGAGCGTCGCGTCGTCGAGGACCGTGCCGAGGGTCATCGCCGAGTAGGTGCCGGTAAGGGTCGCCAGCTGCGTGCCGGCGTCGCCGAGATCCGCGTACAGGACCAGGTCGCCGAAGCCGTCGTCGTTGGCGTCCGCCGCCCCGATCTTGAGCGAGTCGAAGACGAAGCCGTCGGCGTCGGCCGAGGTCCAGCGCGGCACCAGCGTATAGCCGACGGTGGTGGTGCCCGGCAGCACGGTCGCCTTGAGCACCGAGATGGAGACCGAGCCGGCGGCATCGGCGGGATTCGGCATCACGATCCACAGGTCGTCGCGCCCGTCACGGTTGTAGTCTCCGACGAGGTTGCGGGTGGTGTCCCAGCGTTCGTCCGGCGCGGTGTACCACGGCGTCAGCACGTCCAGCCCGCCACCCTTGTGCAGCGACGACGCTACGTCATATTCGAGACCCTGGTCGCCCAGGTCGCGCACGACCATCAGGTCGGTTCGGCCGTCGCCGTTCGGGTCGCCGGCGTAGGCGCGGCTGGTCGTCATGTCGAGCGGGCCGGTCCACCAGGTGACCGGCGCGGCGAAGGCGCCGCCGTCGGTGTTGCGGTACATCTGGAGCGTGGCTGTGGGCGTCGGCGGGTCGGTCGAGGTGTCGGAGCCGGGGACGAGGATCGCCGCGTCCTGGTGGCCATCGCCATCGAAGTCGCCCGACAGGAGCGTCGATCCATCCGGCAGCGCCGTCTTGCCGGATGCCCACGTGGTCGGATCGGCATAGGCCGTGCCGTCGCTCGTCGACACGTCCAGCTCCCAGCCTGCGGTGGCGTCGTTCTCGAGCGCCAGCAGGTCGTCGTGGCCGTTCGCGTCAAGGTCGACGGACTGCGCGCCGACGAGATCAGCGGCACCCAGCGCAGGACCGGCGACGTCGGCGGGCGAGAGCGAGTCGGGAGCGACCGGCGAGAAGACGACCGGTGACTTGACATCGGCGGTGCGAACAAGCGCCGCCGCGTCACCGGCAGGGTCACCGACGATGTCGTGCGTGCCGGCCGTGACGATCTCGAGCTTGGGTTCGAGGTAGATGCGAAGGATCTGTTCGAAGTCCATGCCCTGGTGGCCGCAGCGCAGGATGCTGCGCTGATAGAGGCGCTTGCCGTCGGCGTCGATGCCGCAACTGAGCTTCGATGCGAAACCGGTGCGGTACTCGGCCAGCAGGAAGTCACTCGTGCCGGTCCCGGTGTGGAAGCGGCGAAGCGTGACACCCCACGTCTCCTGAACGGCCAGGGCCTGGTCGGGATAGACGTGCTGCTTCTCGGGGTTGTAGTTCTGGTCGGCCGACGTGTCGCGGACGTCGTAGCAGTTGCCGAGGGCATCCTTGCCGCCGCGATAGACGATGGTGAAGTACCAGCCGTAGTTCTTGACCTGGACCGCGCCGGCCTTGAGCGACTCGAGCGGGTAGTAGGCCGGCCACTCGCTCGGCATGACCTGAGGCACGTAGTCCTTGAACGGCACGACCTGGACGGTGCCCTTGGCCGGCCCGCGGGTGCGGAAGACGCGGATGGTGTCGGGCGGGACGGAGGTACTCGTCCAGCCGGTGCAGCTCTTGTTGGTGGTGCCCGCGGCGACGGCTTCGGGCGCGGTATGGGCGAGCACGACCGCGTCGGCGGACCATGGGCGTCCGTTGACGGTGCGATCCGTGGCGCGGCCACTCGAATCGGCCGGGATCGCCGCAGCGGCGACCATGGGGAACAGCAGGACGAGGGCGGCAGCGGTGGCTGCGAGGACCGGAAGGCGCACGACACGCGTTCCGACCGCCCTGGGGTGGCGGTGCATGTCCGGAGATTAACCGATGAGGTGACGCGCGAACGCGACCGATTCGTCCTATGGCCGGACCGGACCATCGCGTCCCATGGGCGCCCGAAGAGCGCCGCGCCTGTACCCTAGAGCCAACGATGTCGACCCTCAGATCACCCGTCAGCGCCGCCGATGTCGCGCCGGTCCGGCGCCCGGTGGAACGGGCCCACCTCCTGCCGCCGCAGGTCTTCCACGACCCTGCCGTCTTCGCGTACGAGCAGGCGGCCTGGTTCGCGCGGACCTGGGTGTGCGTCGGGCGAGAAGAGGACGCCGCGGAACCGGGTGTCTATTTCGTGGCCACGGTCGCCGGCGAGAGCGTCATCGTGGTCCGCGACCGAGCCGGCGCGCTGCACGGCTTCCACAACGTCTGCCGCCACCGCGGCTCGCTCATCGTCACGGAGCCCGCGGGCACGCTGGTCCGTTTCCAGTGCCCGTATCACGCCTGGACGTACGGCCTGGACGGCGGCCTGCTGCGCGCGGCCCACACCGAACGACTCGTCGACTTCGAGCCCGACGAGCAGAGCCTCCATGCCGTCGCGCTCGAGACCTGGCAGGGCTTCGTCTTCGTCGCCCTCGACCCCCGGGGCGAGGGGCTTGGCGATCACCTGGCCGACCTGCCCGGCCACATCGACCGTTGGCAGATGGCCGACCTGCGCCGGGCCCGCCGCATCGAGTACGAGGTCGGCGCCAACTGGAAGGTCATCGCCGAGAACTATTCCGAGTGCTACCACTGTCCCGGCGTCCATCCCCAGCTCAACAAACTGACGCCGTATGACCGCGGCCGGAACCTCGAATCGAACGGTCCGTGGGCGGGCGGCTGGATGGAGCTGGCCGGCGATGCGGGCACGATGTCGACCGACGGCGGGCGGCATGGCCGGCCGTCACTGCCCGGGCTGCTGCCGGTCGATGACGGACGCATCTACTACTTCGTGCTCTGGCCGAACCTGCTGTTGAGCCTCCACCCCGACTACGTCATGACGCACCAGGTCTGGCCGATCGATGCCGAGCGGTCGCGCGTCGTGTGCGAGTGGCTGTTCGAGCCCCAGACGATGGTCCGGGCGGACTTCGACCCTTCGGATGCGGTCGATTTCTGGGACCTCACCAACCGCCAGGACTGGGTCGTCTGCGAGCTCCAGCAGCAGGGCACGCGATCGCGCAGCTACGTACCCGGCCGATACACCCTCATGGAGGACATGGTCCACGCCTTCGACGTGATGGTCGCGGACCGCTACGCCGACGACGGCGTGACCACGCGCTTCGAGCCGCGCCACGACAAGTGGCGAGCCGAGCGCCGAACCTGATCTCGCCGCGTCGCGAGTCAACGGAACGAAGCTAGCGAGCTCAGGTCGCGCCCTCGGTTCCTATCGCGCTCGCCGCGCCCTCGGTTCCCCTTGCGCTCTGATGTGGTCGATGGCATCGAACGATCGGACGGTTCCGAGCCGTCGATGGCACGGGAGGGCGCCAGGTCCGAAGGTTCGAGCCCGAAGTGGTCGATGGCATCGACCGCGCGCTGCTCGGCCTGATCTAGTCTCGCCGCCTCGACCAGCGTGGCAGGAGGCTGACCGCGGCCGCGAAGAGGGCGAACGCCGCGCCGTACACCACGAGGATGCCGGCTTGGCCGACCGCATCGGCCGTCTCGTACGCTCGCGCCGCGACGACGCTCACGCCCACCGCCAGCGCGTAGCCGATGGCGATCAGCCACGGGCTCACGCCGGAGCGGGCGAGCACCTGGTAGAGATGGTCGTGGTGGGCCTGCATCACGTTCTTGCCGCGCAACAGCCGACGGATGAGGGTGTAGCCCGTATCGAGCAACACGGGGGCGATGACGATGGCCGTGGTGACCAGCGGCACGGGCGCCGAGCCGCTCCCGACGAACCAGGCCCCGGCGATCAGGAAGCCCAGGAAGAGGCTGCCGCTGTCGCCCATGAAGATCGAGGCGCGCGGCCGATTCCAGATCAGGAAGCCGATGGCGGCACCTGCCACGGCGGCGGGCAACGCGGCTGAGCCACCGATGGAGACGGCGATGACGCCGACCGCGGCGACCACGGTCACACCGGCCGCCAGGCCATCGAGGCCATCGATGAAATTCCACGCGTTGACGACGGCGACGATCCACAGCGCGGTGACGGCGATCGCAACAGCCCCATCGAGGGGCAGTGCCATGCCCGGCAGGTCGACGGTGGCGGTCGGCGCGACGGTCACCGCGAACGCCAGCGCGGTGCCGACCTCGGCAGCGAGCCGGATCGACGGCGGCAGCGGCCGCAGGTCATCGACAAGGCCGATGAGGGCGAGCGCGCTCGCGCAGATGAGCAGGGTGAGCCTGGCGTCCGAATCGGCCGAGGTCGGTGCGAGGAGCGTTCCGGCCCAGACCGCCGCCACGATCCCCACGCCACCGAGGCGCGGCGTCGGTGTGACGTGGGCGCTGCGCCACGTCGGCCGGTCGAGGAGGTCGCGGCGGCGGGCGAGCCACTCGATGAGGCGGACCGACGCGAAGGCCACGAAGACGGCGAGAAGGACGACCGACCAGGCGTTCAGCGGCGTGGTCGCCGCCACGACCGTGTTCATGGCGCGGCTGGCGCGGCCACGAGCCCCAGCGCCACGGCCAGCCGCCGCGCCAGGACGTCGAGATCGTGGTCGCGCAGGACGACACTGCGGCCGCGGGCGCCCATCTCGTTCCGCTCGGCGCCCGTCATGGCCGCGAGGCGCGCGAGCGCGACTGCGACGGCATCGGCATCGTCGGCGGGGACGACCACGCCTCCCCCGGCCGCCGAGACCGGGTCGTCGGGCACGTTCGCGGAAAGAACGATGGGGATGCCGGCGTTCCAATAGTCGAAGATCTTGTTGAGGCTGAGGCCGTAGCGGTAGACCGCCAGGTCGGCCATCGCCACGAGCCCCACGTCGGCTGTCGCGATGACCGCGGTCGATTCATCCTTGGGCACGGGGTCGAGGAAGGTCACGTTCCCGAGCCCGAGCGCACGAGCGGACGCCTGGAGCCGGGGTTTCTCCGGCCCGTCGCCCATCAACACGAAGGCGAGACCTGTCTCCGGATGGCGATCCTGCGCGGCGCGCGCGGCGCGCACCACCACGTCCAACCGATTCACCAGCCCATGCGCTCCCGCGTACAGCGCGACCATCTCGCGTCGCTCATGGTGCGCCCGGATGGCCGCCAGCGCTGCCAGGCCTGCTTCCGAGACCGGTGCCACGCCGGTGGCGCGCGCATCGACCCCGTTGGGAACGTCCACGACCTTGTCCCGCGAGATGCCGTGCTCCTCGAGGTAGTCGCCCATGCGCGGCAGCAAGGCGACGATCCGGTCAGCGCGGCGGTAGAGGAAGAACTCCAGCGCGCTCAGCAGCCGCTCCGGCATCGAGCCCGCTCGCAGCGCTCCGACATCGACCAGCGTCTGCGGCCAGATATCGCCGACCTCGAACGAGAATCGAGCGCCGCGGCTGCGCGCCGCCATGTAGGCCGCCAGCGGTGCGAGCAGGTGCGCCGAGACGCCAAGCACGGCCGTCGGTGCCGGGAGGCGCCGCTGCACCAGCAGCGACATGACCACGTAGGCGCTCATGTTCATCACGCGGCGCGCTCCGTTGCCGCGATACCGCGGGGTGCGCAACCAGACGTAGCGAACGTTGCCGTATCGCTCGATGGAATAGAGGCGGCCGCCGCCGAGATGCTCCTCTCGGCCAGACCAGTGGTTGAACGACGACGCGAAGATGGTCACGTCGACGCCCATGTCGGCGATGCGTGTGGCGAAATCGAACGGGCGTGACATCCCCCCGCCGCCGGGCGGCAGCGCATAGTGGCTGAAGATCCAGAGCCGCTCGGTCATGGCAGTGCCGACACGTCGTGGTAGACACCGAGCAGCGCCTGGGACTGCGTCTCCCAGTTGAACGCGCCGCTCGCCGCCGCGAGGCCGCGCGCGCGCATCTCGCGTGCGGTCGCCGGGTCGAGCAGGCGCGCCACGCCCGCAGCGATGGATCCGGGCGACATCGGGTCGCAGACGGTGCCCGCCCCGGTCAGGTCGACGATGCGGCGGAGTTCGGGCAGGTCCGAGGCGAGGATGGGCAGGCCCGCGTTGATCGCCTCGAACAGCCGATTCGGCGTGGCCAGGAAGTGGTTGAGCCGATCCGGCTCCAGCAGCACGAGGCCGATGTCGGCGTCGGTGAGCCAGGAGCGTAGCTCGCTCGGCACGATCATCGGGTGCCAGTAGAAGCGGTCGCGGAGGGCCGGTTCGGCGGCTCGCTCGCGGACATGGTCGGCCAGCATGCCCTCGCCGATGACGACCATGGCCAGGTCGCGCGGCAGCAGATCCATCGCTCCGAGGAACGCATCGATGCCACGCTGCGGGGAGAGGGCGCCGTGGTACAGCGCGACGGGCCGCTCGCCAAGCCCGAAATGGCGACGCAGGACGCCCGGCACGCCCGGCACGTCCGACCGCGCCGCGGAACCAGCCACGGCGGCTTCGTCCGGCCGGGGCGGGCAATTCATGACCACCGCCGGCGCCACGCCGTAGCGCTGCTCCAACTCACGCGCGACGCCGTCATTGACGGTGATGACGGCCGCTGCGCGACGCGCCAGCCGGCCCTCATAGGCGCGCAGCGCCCTGGACACCGGCCACGGCAACGAACGCATGGCGCCACTCTCGAGGTACAGCTCGTGGCTGTCGTAGATGACACGCGGCGGCGGGCGGCCGCCACCCGCGGCCAGCGCGACCAGGCCGGTCAAGTCGTGGACGTGCCAGATGTCGGTCGTTGCGCCGAACTCCCGACGGGCTGCCGCACCCCATCGGCGCAGCCCGCGCCCGTAATCGATGGCCCATCCGACCGAGGCGCGCGCGCCACCGGCTCGCGGTTTGGCACCGCCGGGCAGCGCGGCCGTTTCGGTCGGGGCGCGCACGACCACGCGCAGGGAGGCATCGACCTCGGCGAGCGGACGCCGGGGAGCCGACGGGCAGACGATGGTCACGTCGAAGCCCGCATCGGCCAGGGTGCGTGCCTCGCGCAGCACGCGGTTGTCATAGGTGATGTCGGAGTAGAGGAGCATCGTGACGCGCGCGACAGCACGTCCGGGCGGGGTCACGGTGGAAGCGGCGGCGAACGAACGGGCACCTCGGGCGTGCCCCGACCGACCGCGACAAGCACGACGAGGAGGCCGAGACCGCCCGACAGGATCGCCGTCAGCAGGGCCGTGTTACAGAGGACGAAACCTGCGATCCCACCGATCCCGAGGAGGACCGCGGTGTCGTGGTGCATCGTGAAGGCGTCCAGAATCCAGAGTACCCCGCATAGACCGACGGTGAAGTAGATGATCCCGGGCAGGCCGAAGTTCGCGATCCCATCCGCCCATACGCTGGCGTTGGCATAAACGGCGACGCCATACGCGGGCCCGATGATCGAAGGGGGCGTCGCTTGACCATACGGTGACGGACCAAGGATCCTGAGGATGCTGTCGCGAAGCTCGAAGTACGGATGCCGCAGGAAGTAGTCGTCGTAGAAGGCCGTGAGCTGCCCGGAGACGATGATCAGGCGGTCGGTGAACAGCGTGGTCAGACCGGGCGATCGGATCGCTGAAAGGAACCCGGTCACGGCCACGCCGGCTGCGAGGATGACAGTCACGACCCACCCTCGGAGGTCCACCCGCCAGGCTCGCACTATCCTGCCGGCGAAGTGCCCGGCCGCGACGAGGAGGACGACGAAGACGGCCGACTTGAAGCCGGTGATCGAGTAGATCAGGAACTCCCCGGCCAGCCCGAACGCGATGAGACCGAACCTGCGGTCGCGCAGCCCAAGGCTGAGCAGCACCGGGAACACGGCATAGCACAGCCACGGCGCGAGGTAACCGAGGAGTGCATGGTCGGCCAGGGCGACCTTGTAGGCTGCCCGAGTGTCGTAGACCGCGTCGAGCGGCGGTGGGTTCAGATCGAGCCCGAATTGTTGGATGAGCAACAGGCTGCCGATGACGCCGATCGCCAGGATCGCGATGCCATGTCGTCTCGGTGAGAGGGCGCCGCCGAAGAGCGACCGCCGAGGGATGCGCTGCGCGAGCTCGAGCAGAGCCATCGCGCCCACCAAGGTGATCCCGAGCGGCAGCAGCCGGTCTTCTCCCGCCAGTCGATCGACCACGATGATCGATGGGACGTACACCAGCAGGTAGAGCGACCAGACGACGGTCTCGGAGGGCAAGCGGAGCGATCTTGAAAGGCCAAGGGCTGGTGCCCACGCGAGCAGCCCCGTGAGGGCCAGCTCAGTGAGATCAGAGGATCCCGGGAATGCGCCAGCCAGCGGGCGCTCCTGCTGGAGGAACGTGCTGAAGACCCACCAGAGGATCGCGATGTAGGCAGCAGCGGCCAGCGCCATGGCGATCGATCCCGTGGCCAGACGTCGGCGCATCACGCTGGCTGCTTCAGTCTCCGCGATCGGGCGTCTCGCCGTCCGCTCGTCCCCGGAGCCCGACACCGATGTAGGTCAAGTTCGGGGGGATCGCGAGATCGCGGAGGCTGTTCCGGCCATCGAAGAGCAGCTCGAGCTTCGGGAATCGGCCGAGGTCCATGCCTGACCAGAGCGGGTCGGCGGTCTGGGTGATGATGGCGATGGCATCGCTCTGGGCACCCCATCGGTAGGCGCTTGCACCGAGTCGCTTGACCTCCGCGCCCGACAGGAGCGGGTCGT
Organism: Chloroflexota bacterium; assembly: GCA_003169735.1. Lineage (GTDB taxonomy): Bacteria > Chloroflexota > Limnocylindria > Limnocylindrales > CSP1-4 > Palsa-1032. The sequence continues at coordinate 26,687 of PNAP01000030.1, forward strand.
ACGCCTGGACCAGCGCGCCGCGGGTGCGCAGCTCGTGGATGAGCGCGAGCGCCCGAGAGTTGGCGACCTCGCGGACGCCCCAGCGATAGGTGAGGCCAAGAACGAGGACGGGACGGTCGGCCAGGTCGCCGACGACCGATTCGATCGATGTGACGGCGCGGCCGACCTGTTCCTCGTTTGCTCGGAGGGCAGCCTCGACCACCTCGAGCCGCTCGGCGTCGCCCCGGCCATGGATCAGGAAATGCGGATAGACCGGGATGCAGTGGCCGCCCACACCCAGGCCCGGCTGGTGGATGTGCGAGTACGGCTGGCTGTTGGCAGCCCGGACGACCTCGAGGATGTCGACCCCTGCCTGTTCGGCGACCCGCGCGAATTCGTTGGCCAGGCCGATGTTGACGTTGCGATACGTCGTCTCGGCGAGCTTCGCGAACTCGGCCGCCTCGGCCGTGCTCAGCGACCACACCTCGGCGTCGAGGACGCTGGTGTAGAAGGCCGTGGCGCGTTCCGTGCTGGCTCTGTCGACGCCGCCCACGAGCTTCGGGTAGCTGGCCAGATCGCTCAGGACTCGCCCGCTCGAGACACGCTCCGGGCTGTACGCCAGAAGGAAGCCAGACTTCGAGTCGCCGACGGCCAGCCCGCTCGCGCGCTCCAGCAGCGGGCCGAAGCGGCGGCGCGTGTCGCCGATAGGTAACGTCGTTTCGTAGATGACGAGCGTTCCGGGTCGGAGGCCGCGGCCGACTGCCTCGCTGGCTGCGTCGATGGCGCGGTAGTCGGGCCGATCGTCGTCGGTGAGCATCAGCGGGACGATCATGATCACGACATCGGAGCGGCTGGCTGCGCTCGTGTGATCCGCCGTGGCATCGAAACGCGCTTCGGCGTGAGCAGCCGCGATGCGTTCTGCGACGCCCGGTTCGTCATCGAATGGGACGTGCCCCATGGCGAGCGTCTCGACGATGACGGGCGCCACGTCCACTCCGACGACGGTCCAACCCGCATCGGCGTAACGCGCCGCGAGCGACTGGCCGATCTTGCCCATGCCGATGACGGCCACCGTGCCGGTCGTCTCCGAACGACCGTCCCAGCCCTCGGTGTCCGTCATGCGACCTCCGGCGGGTCGATCGCGACGGCGCGACCACCGGCCGCGGACTCGAGCAGCGCTTCGGCCAGCACGAGCGCCCACAGGCCGTCGAGGGCACTGACCGGCGACGGGTGGCCCGCGCGCACAGCGCCGAAGAACGCGTCCAACTCGCGGCGCAGGGGCTCGGCCTTCGTCACGGGCAGCGCGACACGGTCACCCTGGAACGTTGGCGCGTACCCGCCCACAAAGGAGGGCGACGGTTCGCTCATCCAGCTCGTGAACGTCAGTGACTGGTGCAGGTAGTCGATCTGGAAAAGCCCCTCCGGACCAAGGACCGCCATTTTCCGCTGCTTCTGCGGCGATAGCCAATCCACATCGACCTGGCCGAGCGCTCCGCCGGGAAACGCGAACAGCCCAAGGAGCAGATCCTCGTGCGCTGTGTGGACGCTCCGGGTCGCCTCGGCGTAGGCGCGAACCGGCCGCTCGCCGACCATCAGGCACATCAGATCGACATCGTGCGTCGCGAGGTCGATGGCCACGCCGACATCGCGGATGCGCTCCGGGAGCGGCCCTTCGCGAATGGTCTTGACGCTGTGGATGCGTGTCAGGGCACCATCGCGGAGGCGCGCCGCGAGAGCCTCCACGGCGGGGTTGAAGCGCTCGATGTGCCCCACCTGGAGGAAGCCTCCGCTCGACGACGCCACGTGAACGAGGTCGCGGCCCTCCGCGACCGTGGCTGCAAGCGGTTTCTCAAGCAGGACTGCGACGCCGTCCCGCAGGGCCGCCACGGTCAGCTCATGATGAAGCCGTGTTGGTGCGGCGATGATCATCGCGTCCAACCGCTCGTCGGCGAGGAGCGCCAGCGGATCCTCGAAGGCATGCGCATCCGGCAGGTCCACGAGGGCTGCGGCGCGCGCAGGTAGGCTCGGGTCTGCCACGCCGACCACCCGTATGCCGGCCCGGCCGCGCAGGTTTCGGAGGTGATTCCGTCCCATCGTGCCGAGGCCGGCCACGCCGACCCGGATGGGTGCTGCCGACGTACGAGCGTGCTCCTGAGCCACGAGCCGAGTGTACTGGTGGTGAACGCCAGCGCGGCGCTGCGCCAGCCTCAGGCGAGGTCCCTCACCGCGGCGATGATCTCCTCGAGCTCTGCCTCGGTCAGATCCGGGCGGACGGGCAGGGACAGCACTTCTGCCGCCAAACGATCGGTGACGGGCAGGTCTGGCTGAACGACCGCAGGCATCGCGACCGCCAGGTACGGCTGGTGATGGATGGGCACGGGGTAGTAGACGCGCGACTCGATGCCGCGTTCCGCCAGGCCCTGCGCCACGCGGTCACGCTGACCCTGACCCGGAAACCGCACCGTGTACTGGTGCCAGGCATGCTCGCGGCCGTCAGGGACCCCGGGCGTCAAGAGGCCGCGAAGGCCTTCGGAGAGCCGGGCGGCGTTCGCTCGCCGCCGAGCTGCGCGCCCATCGAGTGCCGCCAACTGGACCTGCCCGATGGCCGCCGCGATATCGGTCGGCCGGAAGTTCGTGCCAAGCTCCTCGTGGGTGTATCTGGTCCGCATCCCCTGGTTCCGTTGGACGCGCAGCCGGTCGTCGAGTTCGGCATCATCGGTCGTGACCATCCCACCCTCGCCGCTGGTCACGTTCTTGGTCGCGTAGAGGCTGAACATCGCCGCCCCATAACTCCCCGCGCGGCGCCCGCGGTAGCTCGCGCCGATCGCCTGCGCTGCGTCCTCCACGATGCGCAACCCGTGGCGTTGAGCGATGGTCAGCAGCGGATCCATGTCGGCCATGAGCCCATACAGATGCACGGGCAGGACAGCGCGCGTCCGCGGGGTCACCGCCGCCTCGACCAGGTCGACATCGATGCAGAAGTCGTCGTCGCGGACGTCGACGAAGATCGGCCGAGCACCGACCCGCAGGATCGCACTTGCGGTCGCGTTGAAGCTGAAGCTGGCGGTGATGACCTCGTCGCCCGGCCCGATGTCGAGGGCGCGCAGTAATGCCTCCAGCGCGACCGTCCCGTTGGCCATGAAGACCGCATGGGCAACGCCGCAGTAGTCGGCCCAGGCCGCCTCGAGGTCGAGCGTCCGCGCACCCATCGCGAGCTTGCCCGAGCGCAGCACGTCAAGGACCGCACGCTCCTCGGCTGTGCCGATCTCAGGCCGCGATAGCCCGATCACCGGCCGACGTCCGCCACTACGGGATCGACTCCACGACCACCCCGTCCCTATCGACCGTGTATCGTCGCCCGTCTCGCAGGCAGCGGCCGACCCCCTGGCCGCCCTTGCCCCACGTCGCTTCGTCTCCCGCGAGGCGCTGCCCGCATGCGCAGACCCAGCCCATCGGACGCGCCGGATTGCCTGCCACGAGCGCATGAGCGCGCACCGGATGGGTCACCACGGCCCCAGCGCCGACCATAGCGAAACGTCCCACATCGCACCCTGCCACGACGATGGCACCAGCGCCGATCGAGCAGCCATGTCCCAGCCGAACCTCGCTGAGCGTCCAATCAGCCGGCCCAGCCGGTCGCCCGTCACGTCGGATGGCGCGTGGATGGCGATCGTTCGTGAGGATCGCACCCGGACCGATGAAGACGCCAGACTCCACGGTCGCTCCGCGATAGACGAGTGCGCCGTTCTGGATCTTCACGCGATCGCCGATGCGAACGCCCGCATCGATGTAGACGTCCTTGCCGATGACGCAGTCGTCGCCGATGACTGCGCCCTCGCGCACCTGGGCGCCGTTCCAGATCGACGTGCCGTGTCCGATCCGCGCGTCGCTGGCGACGTCGGCGGTGGGGTGGATCATGTGCGCGGAGCTGACGATGGAGTGGTCGATGCCACGATGACGGCCGTGGCGTCGAACAGCCGCCGTCGCGCCCTCTCGAGGTCGCCAGACGCGGCCAGCCGCAGCAGTTCGTCGATGAGCGCCGCAGTCCGTACCGACCGCCCACCTTCGCGGACCGCTCGCAGGATCTTCGCGTGCGCCGTCGTCACGACCGTCTCGGAAGGGTCGCTCAGGCGCTCAGTGAGGCGTTCACCAGGCCGCAAGCCTGTGACTTCGATGCCGATGGCGCCATCATCGTGACCCATGAGCTGCAGATAGTCGTGCGCCAGATCAAGGATGCGGATCGGTTCGCCCATGTCGAAGATCAGCAGATCGCCTGGTTTCGCCATGGCGCCCGCGGTGAGGATGAGGTGGACGGCTTCCGCCACCGTCATGAAGTACCGCGTCATGTCGGGGTGCGTGACCGTCAGGGGCTGTCCGGCGGCGAGCTGCCTTTCCCAGATCGGCACGACGCTGCCGGACGAGCCGAGGACATTGCCGAAGCGGACCGAGACCCAGGGCCGTCCGAGGCGTTCGCTCCGTTCGATGACCATCAATTCGGCCAGCCGCTTCGTCGCGCCCATGACGTTCGTCGGCTCGACCGCCTTGTCCGTGGAGACGAGGACCAGCCGCGGCACGCCCGATTCCTCGGCCGCGTCGAGCACGTTGCGCGTGCCGCCGATGTTGACCTCGATCGCCGCCAGCGGATGCTCTTCCATCATCGACACGTGCTTGTACGCCGCCGCATGGAAGATGACGCCGGGTCTGGTCGCCCTCACGACGCGCGCCAGCGCATTCCTGTTGACGATGTCGACCAGTTCGAAGTCGATCGATCCATCGGCCCCAGTGCCGGCCATCTCGTTCTGGAGTTCGAACAGCGGACCCTCGGCCCGGTCAAGCAGGACCAGCTGACGTGGCTGGAGACGTGCGAGCTGACGGGCCAACTCCGATCCGATCGACCCGGCCGCACCTGTCACCAGGATGGCCTCGCCGGCGAATACGGTCATGAGGTCGACATCCGTCCCCGCGGGCACGAGCGCACGGTGCAGCAGATCTTCCAGTCTTGGTGGCATTGCCACGATGATACTGGTCGTCCCTGCTCAGGTTCGTCGCCGGTCATGGCGCCGGTCATCGCGCCCGTCCCCGCCGACCGACGAGGCGAAGCAACCGATGCCCGGCCCGGGCGGGCAGGGCATCGATGATCGCATCATGCGATGGCGGGCCACCAACGGCGTGACCATGCCCATCGGTGATTCACTCCGGTAGCGCGACCTCGATCGTCTCGCCAACGATGCGCACCGGGTAGTAGCGGAAGCGCCGCACGCGCGTGAGTGCCCGGGCTCGGGCCTTCTGGTCGGACGGCTCCGGTTTGGGCGGCGAATCGGGTGGCGACCAGGGCGGGTGGTAGCCGCCGTCGGGGTCGAGGCCGCCGGTGGTCGGGAATCGCACCGTGCCACCGCCGGCCAGGTCGAAGCGGCCGTTGTGGAGCGGGCACTCGACCTCGCAGCCGTCCAGCCGGCCGATCGAGAGTGGCGCCGACATGTGCGGGCAGCGGTCGTCGGTGGCCGCGAGGCCAAGTGGCGTGTGGGCGAGCAGGAGATCCAGCTCGCCGAAGGTGACGCGCAGCATCGTGCCCGGCGGTAGGTCGGCCAGCGCTGCAACTCGCTGGAACGGCGCGCCGGCCGTGCCAGGGGCGGCGAGGCCGGCCGGGATGGGCAGGGCGGTCGGTTCGATGGTCATCGCGGGCAATGCTACCGCTGGATGCATCATGCTTCCGTCAGACCGAACCAATGCCAGAGGGAGCAGCCGGATGCGTTTCGCGATCATGACCGAGCCGCAGCAGGGGCTCACCTACGAGGAGATCCTGGCCGTCGCGCGAACCGCGGAGGCGGCCGGCTTCGAGGCGTTCTTCCGCTCCGACCACTACGGCGCCTTCCCGGCTGACGCCGACCTGCCAACGACCGATTGCTGGGCGACGCTGGCGGGCCTGGCGCGGGATACCAAGTCGATCCGCCTGGGCACGCTCGTCTCTCCGGTCACGTTCCGGGTCCCGGGATCGTTCGCCAAGGTGGTCATGACGGTCGATGAGATGAGCGGTGGTCGGGTCGAGGTCGGCGTTGGCGCCGGTTGGAACGACGTCGAGCATGCTCAGCTCGGCATCCCCTTCCCCGAGATCACCGTGCGCGGCGACATGCTCGAAGAGGAGCTGGCGATGCTCAACGGGTTCTGGGAGGAACCGGACGGGTGGTCGTTCAGCGGGCAGCACTGGCAGGTCCGCGAGGCGAAGTTCCGGCCGCGCGAGCGGCCGGAGGGGGCGCGACCGGATGGGCGCCTGCGACCGAGCATCATCGTCGGCGGCACGGGCAAGGGCCGGTCACTCCGCCTGGCGGCGCGCTATGCGGACGAGTACAACATCAGCGGCATGGGTCCCGCGAATTGCGCCCAGATCGTGGAGCGGCTGGACGCCGCGTGTCGGGCCATCGGGCGTGACCCCTCCACGCTGGTCTGTTCGGCGATGGTCGGCACGCTCGTCGCCGAGTCGGACGCGGCGATGACGGTGCGCGTCCAGGATCAGTTGCGCGCGTTCGGCATGGACACGGCGGGCGCAGAAACGTGGCTCAACGAGCGCACCGCACGCTGGATCTTCGGCACGCCTGATGCCGCGCGCGCCCGCATGGCCGAATTCGAAGGCGCCGGCGTGCAGCGCGTGATGTTCCAGGACTTCGTGCCGCGCGACCTCGAGATGGTCGGACTGCTGGGACGCATCTTCCTGTCCTGAGGAAGTCGGAGGAGTGGTGGCGGGGCCGCTGCCGGGCCCTTGTCAGTCACGTTCCACGCTCAGCTTGGGTCCGAATCAGCCTCGAGGTGGGTGGGATCCCCACGTAATGCCCACCGCGCGGGCATATGACAGGAAATGTGGTCGGCCGAGGAACGGAGCGAGCCGCCGAGCGGCCCGCGGCCTAGCCTCTGCCCCGGCGCCCGACGCGGCTCGAGGCCGAGGCTCTGCCCGGTTCCCCGAGCTGACGCGCCGGCGAGCGGCGCCCCTACCCCACGCGCCCGAAGCGCCGCACCGGCCAGTACCGGAACCATGGCCGCCCGACGATCGTGGCCGGGTCGATCGGCCCGAAGACGCGCGAGTCGGTCGAGGCGTCAGGGGCGTCGCCGACCAGTGCCACTCGGCCGTCAGGCTGGACGGCACCGACGCGCTTGATCAGGACCCGCCGCGCATCGCGCGGGTCGGGTACCACGACGAGATCGCCCGTCCGCGCCGCGCGGCTGCGGAACGCATCGGGATCGACCAGCAGCCAATCTCCGTCGACCAGGGTCGGCACCATGCTCGACCCCCGGACGGCGACCCTCGCGGACCAGGAGCGGAGAAGGCGCCGGAAGTCGGCCGCCCCCCCCGATGACGTGGAGCGCCCGCCGCCTAAGCGGTGTGCAGTCGGGTCGCGGCCGGCCCGCCGGTCTCGCGCCACATCATGTCGATCTTGTCGATCAGGTCGAGCAGCTTCTGGGCCTCGGCGATGTCGACCGTCCGCTTCACCTGGGACGCCTGCTTGGACGCCTTCCAGCACACGTCGTGCAAGTCGGGGAACTTCTCGACGTGCTCCGGCTTGAAGTAGTCGTGCCACATCACGTCGATGTGGTGCTTGGTCAGCTCGGCGCGCTCCTCCTTGACGGCGAGGCAGCGGGTACGGAACACGTCGTCGGAGGACTCGGCGTACTTCTGGATGATCTTGTAGCACGACTCCGCCTCGATGCGGGCCTGCGCCGGGTCGTAGACACCGCACGGGATGTCGCAGTGGGCGTGGACGGTTCGGCGGGGCGCGAACGCGCGCAACAGGATGTTCATCTTCAGCTCCTCGACCATGCGGACGCTCGTGGACGTTTGGCGCGAACTCGGATTCGAGCATCCGTCGGTCCCGATTGTGCGCCGCCCGGCCGGGGCGTGCACACGGCGGAGCGCTCGCTGGTCGTACCCTGAGGCCGTGACCACCCGTTCGACCCTCCTGGCGGGCGCACTGCTGGCCAGCGTCGCGGTGGCCTGTGCGTCGGCAAGCCCGTCACCGACACCCGACCCGAGCGACAGCGCTGGTGCCTCGCCGACGGTCGCGCCGCTGGCCACCATGCGCCTTCTCGCGAGTTTCCCGCCGGAGGCCGGCTGGCGACCGATCCTCGAGCTCGTCTCGGGCGCCGGCGGCCTGGACCATGGCACCTTCGACCCCAGCGGCACGTACCGCATCGAGTTCGACTGCGTCGGCGCGGGCAGCTTGAAGGTGCGCGTCGAGTCGGCCGTCGTCGCCAGCCGCGACTGCACGCTCGACCAGATCGACGATCCGACCATCATCCACGGTGCCAGCGGCAAGCTGCGTGCCGCCGTCACGGTCGATGTCGCGGCCACGGCGGGCGCCACCAGCGGCGGCGCCACGGCCACGGCCACGGACGCCAACGTCGATTGGATCGTCCGCTTCGAGGTGCCCGTTCCTACTGAGTGAGGCTCCAGGCCGCGAGGCCGATCGACAGGAACGTGATGGCGACCGTCGCCTTCTCGCGTCCGATGCGCGTGACGACGAGCGCGCCGGGGATCATCGGCGCGACCGAGCCGGCCAGAATCGGGATGACCAGCCACCAGTCTGGCTGGATGCCCTTGAACGCGGTCGCGGCGATGACGTATGCCACGACCGCCGCCGACGCCATGAAGACTCGCGCGACGAGCGACGAACCGATAGCCTTGCGCGGGTCGAAGCGCGACAGGATCAACATCTTGACGCCGATCGGGCCCCAGCCGGCGCCCGAGATGCCCGTCGCAAAACCCGCCACGAGCCCGATCCCGCCGACCCGAACGGCAGGCACGTCATTCTCGTCGCGGACCGTGCCGAGGTTGCCGAGGCGCAGGGTCGCCAGCACGAGGACGCCGACAGCGATGATCACGACCGCCACGATGTGGGCGAGATCGGGCTTGCCGAGGACCTTGTTCGACAGCACGTAGCCGCCCACCAGCGGCCCGATGAACGATCCGATCATGCCGCCGACGATCAAGGGCATCGCCAGCTTCCGCGAGAAATTCCCCAGTCGATAGTGCGTGCCCGCGCCGATGGGGATGACGACGACCTGCACGAAGACCGACATGGCTGCGATGAACGCCGGATCGATCGCGCCGGGTCCGCGAAGGACGAGCAATCCCGGGACGAGCACGCCGCCGTAGACGCCGATGGCCGTGGACGACAACCCCGCCACCAGCGCCACGATCGTCGCCCAGAAGATGAGGTAGTGCTCCTGCGGGGCGCCCGGAGCGTCGGCCGGCGCGGCGAGGTACGTGGCCACGATGGCCACGACGCAGAGGACGGGCAACGCGATAGCGATCGCCGTGCCGCGGGTCGTCCTCTGCGACGTACTGGCACCGATCGGCGGGAACGGCTGACCGCTGGGCGCGGAGGAGGAGTCGGGCACGGCGGGTATACTACCGACCTTCGACATCAACGCGAACGCCCGTCCGCAAGCCCACCTTGAGCAGGTCAAACCCCCCGCATGATCGAAACCTCGCTGATTTCTGAGCGCGCCCTCCGGCGCGGCCTGTCGCATCTTGACGCCCTCGAGGCAGAGTCCGTCTTCATCATGCGCGAGGTCGCCGCTGAGTTCGAGCGGCCCGTGGTGCTCTTCTCCGGCGGCAAGGATTCGATCGTGCTGCTGCGCCTGGCGGAGAAGGCATTCCGGCCGGCGCGCTTCCCGTTCCCGATCATGCACATCGACACGGGCCACAACTTCCCCGAGGTGCTCGACTTCCGCGACCGCCGCGTGGCCGAGCTCGGGGAGCGGCTCATCGTCGCCTCGGTGCAGGAATCGATCGACAAGGGTCGCGTGCGGGAAGAGCCGGGCAATCCGTCACGCAACCGCCTCCAGACGACGACCCTGCTCGACGCGATCCTCGAGCACCGCTTCGATGCCGTCTTCGGTGGCGCGCGGCGCGACGAGGAGAAGGCACGCGCCAAGGAACGCATCTTCTCGCTGCGCGACGAGTTCGGGCAGTGGGAGCCCAAGTCGCAGCGCCCCGAGCTGTGGAGCCTCTTCAACGGCCACCTCCGCAAGGGCCAGCACATGCGCGTCTTCCCCATCTCCAACTGGACCGAGATGGACGTGTGGCAGTACATCCAGCGCGAGAACCTGGAAGTGCCGTCCATCTATTTCGCCCATCAGCGGCCCGTCTTCCGCCGCGACAACATGTGGCTGGCGACGAGCGACTTCCTGCCCAACGGCCCGGACGAGGCGGTCCAGACGATGGTCGTCCGCTACCGCACCGTGGGCGACATGACCTGCACAGGCGCTGTCAGCTCGACCGCCGCGGACCTGGCCGAGATCATCGCCGAGGTCGCCGCCGCGCGGATCACGGAACGCGGCGCGACCCGCGCCGACGACGCGTTCTCCGAGACGTCGATGGAAGACCGCAAGCGCGAGGGCTACTTCTAGTGGACCTGCTGCGTTTCTCCACGGCCGGCTCGGTCGACGACGGCAAGAGCACGCTCATCGGGCGGCTGCTGTACGACTCCAAGGGCATCTTCGAGGACCAGCTGGCGGCCATCGAGCAGACCAGCCGACGCCGCGGCTACTCCCAGGTGGATCTGGCGCTGCTGACCGACGGCCTGCGCGCCGAGCGCGAACAGGGCATCACCATCGATGTCGCGTATCGCTACTTCGCCACGCCGCGCCGCAAGTTCATCATCGCCGACACGCCCGGCCACGTGCAGTACACCCGCAACATGGTCACCGGCGCGTCCACTTCCGATCTGGCGGTGGTACTCGTGGACGCCCGCAAGGGCGTGCTGGAGCAGTCGCGGCGTCACGCGTTCATCGCTGCGCTGCTGGGCATCCCCCACATCGTCGTGGCGGTCAACAAGATGGATCTCGTCGGCTATGACGAGAAGACGTTCGATGACATCCAGCAGGACTTCTCCGAGTGGGCCGCCAAGCTCGACGTCCACGACATCACGTTCATCCCCATCTCGGCACTCCACGGCGACAACGTGGTGACACGCTCACTCTCGATGGCGTGGTACCAGGGCCCGTCGCTGCTCTACTACCTGGAGCACGTCTACACGGCGTCGGATCGGAACCTGATCGACGCGCGCTTCCCGGTGCAGTACATCATCCGGCCGCAGACGACCGAGCACCACGACTATCGCGGCTACGCCGGCATGATCGCGGCAGGCGTCTTCAAGAAGGGCGACGAGGTGGTCGTCCTGCCGTCCGGCAAGCGGACGCGCATCAAGCGCATCGAGACGTTCGATGGTGAGCTCGAGGCGGCGGCTCCGCCGCTCTCGGTCTCGATCCTGCTCGAGGACGACATCGATATCTCGCGCGGCGACATGATCTGCCGGCCATACAACCAGCCGACGGTCTCGCACGAGCTCGATGCGATGGTCTGCTGGATGGCCGATGCTCCCCTGCGCCAGGGCGGTCGATACATCCTCAAGCACACCAGTCGGACGGTCAAAGCCACCGTCGACGAGCTTGTCTACCGCATCGACGTGAATACGCTCCACAGCCATCGCGAGGCGGAGCAGCTCGGGCTGAACGAGATCGGGCGTGTCCGGCTGAAGGTCAGCAAGCCGCTGATGCTCGACGAGTACCGGTCCAGTCGGATCACCGGCGGCTTCATCCTCATCGACGAGACGACCTACGACACGGTCGGCGCGGGCATGGTCGAACATGCCGGGCCTCCGCAGGAGGTCATCGAGGACGACGCCGAAGCCGAGACCGAGGCCGCCGCGTAGCCTCTCAACGCTGCGGGTCCCCGCGCATCACGCGCGGCAGGTCCCCGAGGCTGTCTGGCCGTATCATCGGGCCCGATGACCGAACGGCCGCCGCAGTACGGGCTCGAGCCCCAGGCGTGCCCCTTCATCGCCCTCGACGAGGATCGCGATCGGCGGCTCGACGTCCCCGACGCACGGCATCGGTGCTACGCCGAGCCCGTCCCCCAGCCACGAGCCGAAGCGCATCAGCGGGCGTATTGCCTCACGCCTGCCTTTGCGGCGTGCCCGATCTTTCTCGACTGGGCCGCCCGAGCCTCAGCTGACCCGATCGCCACGCGGCGGACGGTCCCGACCCCGGCGCAACTTGCCCGGCCGGGCGACGATAGTCCGGCCCCGCGGCCGACCGACCCGGGCCAGCGCGCCTGGGCGGCACCGCCACCGTGGACGGGCGAGGGCGCCCTTCAGCCCCGACCGACGCCGGCGAGCGAGCAGCTCGGCGCGTTCGCGGAGCCGAGCGATCCACCCGATCGTGATCTATCGCTCGGAGGCATCTCGTCGGATACGGCGGCGGCTCTGGCGGCGGCGCGGGCGCCCGTGCCGAGTGCCAGCGCGCCAGAGGCCGCCGTGCCTGCCGAGGCTCCCGAGGCTCTCGAAGCTCCCGCCGTCTTCCCGATGGATGACGAGGTGCCAGGCTTCCTGGCCGGGCGCGACCGCGCCACCGATGCCCCCTCGGCTGATCTGGCGACCGTTTCGGCCGGGACGTTGCGTCCCACGCTTTCGCCGAGCCTCGCCGCGCTCAGCGCCCCGCAAGATGAGTCAGCCGTCCCGACGGCATCGCCTCGCTTCACCAGCCAGGCCAAGCCCGCGCCGCCCAACCGTCCCGGCTCCGGCGGCGAGTGGTCCGGACAGCGACGCTATGAGGGATACTCGATGGCCCGCACCAAGATCGGTTGGCAACAGGCGCCGGGAATCATCATCGCCTTCATCGGCGTGCTCATCACCGTACTTGCCATCTACCTGGTCATGGGGGTGCAGGGCGGCGGTTCCGTCGGGCCCGATGCGACCCGCGACCGCGGGGGTTCCCCGACGCCGTTCGTCTCACCGACCCCGACGCCCAGCCCATCGCCCTCGCCGGTGACCTATACCGTCAAGAGTGGCGATTCGCTGTTCACCATCGCCAAGCACTACGGCATCACCGTCGACCAGATCGCCTGCTTCAACGCCATCACCGATCCGAACATCCTCCAGGTCGGCCAGGTCCTGGCCATCCCCGAGGATACCTACGCGTGCCCCGGCGCCAGCGCCAGTGCGTCACCGAGCGCGGGGTCGTCCAGCAGCGCGCCGTAGGAGCGCTGCGGCCTACCTCGGCGAGACGTTGATGGCGGTGATCCGGCCGGCCTCCACACGGAAGGTGGCGTCGAGGTGCTGCGATGGCGCGCCGGGTCGGACCACGAGCAGGTCCGCCTCATAGGTGTTGCCCATCTCGCGCACGGCGCCCGGGATCATCTTGAGGCCGGCATCGGCGCGCAGGAACCAGCCACCGATCTGCTCGGAGCCGCGCAACGTCCGGACGTTGCCCTGGACGTGGACGCGCATCTCGGCCTTTTCGTCCATCAGATCGAGCGCGCCCTTTCGGTCGCCCGAATTGAGCTTCTCGAAGAACGTCTCCATCGTGTCGATCGCACCCATCCGGCGAGTCTAGCAATGCTGCCAGAAGCCGCTGCTAGAAGCCGCCTCCTGCGCCGCCACCGCCACCGCCGCTCCCGCCGCCACTGAAGCCGCCGGAGCTGAACCCGCCGCCTCCGGAGCCGGTCGACGCGGGTGAGTTTCCGACCGTGCCGATGGCCGACATCATGCCGCCGAAATCGGGCAGGGCACCGCTCGACATCAGGCCCGGTGCGAAGCCGCCGAAGCCGCCGCCCCCACCCACGCCGGCGAGGCTGCTTCCGTACCAGGCCGGGAACCAGATGTTGGTCGTGGTCACCGAGCCCGAGTTGACATCCTCGATGCTCCGCTGGAGCACGTCTTGGACCTGGGCCTGGAGGCCGAGCGCGACGCCCCACACGGCGGCCTGGTCGGGCGTCTCGATCCACGGCAGGTTGGCGTCCTTGACCACCTGGTCCATCGAGCGTGCCTGCTCCATCGTCTTCTGGAGCGTCCGCCGATACGCTTCGAGCATGGCGTAGAGCATCGCCCCGGCCATCGTCCGCTGCGGCATGACGCGGCTGAGGATGATGGTCACGACGCCGGCCGCGATGACCGCCACGCCCGCCGCGAGGAGCCCGGAACTGGGCAGGTTGAAGGCGATGATGGCGATGACCACGCCGAGGATCAGCTCGAGCGAACCGCGGACGCTCCAGCGCTCGATGGACTTGCGCGGCGCCTCGCGGAACCACTTGCGCTCGGTGACGTGGTCCTCCAGCTTGGCATCGAACGCGTGCACGGACTTGCCGAACTCGAGCAGGTCGTCGGGCTCGATGTAGCCGGCGCCCTCGGTCCCGGCGATGGTGTGGAGCCGCTCGAGGGCGTACAGCTCGGCGGCATCGAGCGGGCGCTTGCGGTTGAGAGCGACACTCGGGTCATTGGTATCCGGCTCGGTCAGTTTGATGCCGACCTTGTCCTCCTCCTGTTGGAACGCCACTTCGCCATGACTGGCAAGGTCGAGCATCGCCGTGGTCAGGGCGTGGCGACTCGAGGAACCGCCGTACAGGAGTGCGCCGGCCGGCGGCGTCAATTCGGCGGGCGGCGCGGGCATCAGGATCGACGGATCGTCGAGGTAGTGCGGGTCCCGGCCGTAGCGCAGCCAGGACTCCGCGGCCCAGCCGGCAAGGATGAGGAACGCGACCGGCCCGACGATGAGGCCGAGGATGGCGTTGATCTGGCGCGCCTGGTCGAGGGCCGCGGCATGTTCCGGCGTCGCGTTGGCGTCGACCGCGTCGATGGCTGCCATCAGGGCGCCGTCGAGGTCGCACCCCTCGAGCAGCGGCAGCATCTGGTCGTTGAAGATGGCCTGGCGCTCGTCGTTGGTTAGATACGCGGCCCGATAGCCGTCGGCGCCGAAGAGGGAGACCTGGCCGTGGCACAGGCTCCGATCCATATCGAACACGATGGCCAGCCCGTCATCGAAGCCGGCCCGGCCGACGTGCCATTGGTCGATGAGCGCCTGGGCATCGTCGTCCGCGCTCTGGGCCGTGCTGTCCGGCTTGACCTGCGTGTAGACGACGACCTCGGCGCCCGTCCGCTGTTCGATGCCGGCGATGATCTTGGACGCGGCGGCGACCGTCGACGGCGCGAAGACACCGGCGTAGTCGTACACCACCTGGCCGGTGATCGGATCCGGATAGGGCGGTCCGGCGGCCGGCGGCGGTCCGACATCAGGACCGAAGCTCCGGCTCGGGCTCGGGCTGGGCGAGGGAGTCGTGCCCGGAGCCGGCGTAGGGGTCGGCGCTGGGATCGCGCTCGGTTCCGGGATCGGCGTGGCCGATGCGATCGGCGCGGCGACGGTGACGGCGGTGGTGGCCGAGGTCAGCGATCCCAGCCAATGGCCCCCGCTCAGCTCATCCGCAGTGGCCGAATCGACCACCGTCTGGACGGCGTCACTGTCGAACCCCTGGACCTGGAGTCCGACCGACGCGGCCCCGCCGATGACGGCCGTGGTCTGGTTCGCGTCGAATTCCCAGATGAGGGCGACCGCGCGGACGTCGGGGCCGCCGAGGTCCCACTGGTTGAGCAGCAGTTCGGCGTCGCCGCGGGCGATGCCCTCCGAACCGGACGCGTCCGGCTTGACCTGCGTGTAGACAATGATGTCGAGCTTGCTCGTCGATGCCAGCTGACGGAGGTTCTGGTTGGCCGTCTGCCGCGCGGCCTGCAGGAAGACCCCCGCCTGATCGTAAACGTACCTGTCGGGGACCTGATCGATGAACGGCGGACCGGCGTTGTCGCCCGGTGCTCCGTCGGCGATGCCGCCGGCAAGGAGAAGCATCGCCAGCCCCGCGAAGCCCGCCAGCAGGGCCGCGGCCGTCCACCGAGCAGGCCGATCCCTCACCCGGCCCGGCGTGGATGCGTGACGCACCGTCTGTGTCGCTGCCACCGGCACTAACGGTAGCCGATGCGCGACCGCGTGTTCAGGCCGGCGCTCGCGCGGCCTCGGGCACGGTGGCGCGGATGCGACGCACCAGCTCGGCGCCCATCTCGTACCGGCCGAAGCTGGGCATGATGTAGGTGCCCTGGACGAGGCCGCGCATCTGGCTGATCAGGTCGAGTGCCATCTCCAGGCCGACCTCCGCGCCCCGATCGCCCGCCGCGGCCATCGCCGCGCGGACCGTGTCCGGGATTGAGATGCCGGGCACCTCGTTGTGGAGGAACTCGGCGTGGCGCGCCGTATGGAGCGGGAGGACGCCGAGCAGCACCGGGCGCGGCAGGTGATCGCCCCACCGCCGCGCGGCACGCTCCATGAACCGCTCCCATTGCTCGCGGGCATAGATGGGCTGGGTCATCACCAGGTTCGCACCGGCATCGAGCTTGCCGGCCAATCGGTCGAGCTCCTGTTCCGGGTCGGCCGAGGTGGGGTCGACGGCGCAGGCGATGGTGAAGCCGGCCGGCGCGCCGATCGACTTGCCAGCCTGGTCCTCGCCCCGGTTGAGGCGCTGGAGGATGCCGATGAGGCCGGTCGAATCGATGTCCCAGATGCCCGTCCCGGTGGGGTAGTCGCCGACGCGGGGCGGGTCGCCGGTGAGGGCCAGGATGTTTCGGACGCCGAGGGCATGGGCTCCCAGGAGCTCCGATTCGAGCGCCATCAGGTTGCGGTCGCGGGTCGTGAAGTGGACCAGGCACTCGAGGTCGAGGTCGTGCTGGATGCCGAAGGCGACGGCCATCGCACCCATGCGCACGCGCGCCATCGCACTGTCGGAGATGTTCACGAGATCGACGCCGGCGTCCTGGAGGAGGCGGGCGGCCTCGATCGTGCGCTCGATGCGGACGGAGCGCGGCGGGTCGATCTCGACGCTGATGACGAAGCGTTTGTCGGCGAGGGCCTGGGCGAGCTGGGTCGGCGGTGGTGGCTCCTGGATGGAGCTGCTGGAGCCAGTGGGCCGGTCGCTGAGCGAGGCGCGCGGCGAGGCGCCCTGGCCAAGCGGCTCGGCCGAGGTGGCGGCGGCCGTGCCGCGTTCACGGGCGAGCGCCTGGTCGAGAGCTTGCCGCATGGCCGCGATGTGCTCGGGTGTCGTGCCACAGCAACCGCCGATGATGCGCGCGCCGGCGGCCAGGAAGCGCTTGACCGCCTCGGCGAAGTAGTCCGGGCCGGCAGCGTAGACGAACTGGCCCTCGGTGCGCTGGGGGAGGCCGGCGTTGGGCATGATGACTCGGGCCAGGTCGGCCGAGGGACGGCCCATCTGCTGGAGCGCGTCCAGGCAGACGATCGGCCCGACACCGCAGTTGACGCCGACCGCATCGACGCCGACGGAGGCCAGGGCCGTGGCGGCGGTCTGCGGATTGGTGCCGTCCATGGCCACCAGCTCCTCGCCGAAGGTCATCTCGGCGATGATCGGCAGGTCGCATATGGCGCGGGCCTCGTCGATGCCGAGCAGGAGTTCGTCGAGGTCGCTGAACGTCTCGAAGACGAGCAGGTCGGCGCCGCCCTCGAGAAGGCCTTCGATCTGCTCGCGGAAGGCTGAGCGGATCTCGGCGGTCGGCGGGCGGTCCGGGCCGCGAACGGCTGCGCCGAGGGGTCCGATGCTGCCGGCGATGAGCACGTCCCTGGCCGCCACGTCGCGGGCTTCCCTTGCGAGCTGAGCCGCGCGGCGGTTGAGCTGGGAGGCTCTGGCGGCGAGGCCGTACGGCGCCAAGCGGAGGCGATTGGCCCCGAAGGAGTTGGTCTCGATGGCGTCCGCGCCAGCCCGGATGTACTCGCGATGGATCGCCCCGATCAGGTCCGGGTGCGTCTCGACCAGCTCGTCCAGCGAGGCTCTCTGCGGGATGCCGCGACTGAAGAGCAGCGTGCCCATCGCGCCGTCGAAGAGGATCGGCCGGGCAGCCAGCCGCTCAGCGAACGCGAGGCGCGGATGCGGCAGTGGAACGGCCATGCGCGAGAGGGTACAGGCAGGTGCCAAGTGAGGGTGGTTGGTCGGCCGCACGGGAAACACCGTTGATTGGGTGTACGGTGCGGCGGATCGGAGCCATTGCCCATCGCGCCCGCGCTCGAAGCACGCTCGTGGAGGTCATTCATGGATGAGCAGGATGTTCGGGTACGCGCAGAGGCGCTGTGTGCCGCGCTCGTGGGTGGCGATGTCGACAAGGTGATCGCGGACTTCAGCGAAGAGCTCCATCACAACCTCGGGGAGGTGTTGGCCCTGCTGTTGCTTCCATCGAGCGAAGCGACCATCGAATCGATCGATCATGGCGCCGGCTCTGGTTTCGTGGTCGTCCTTCGACTCCGTGGCCCGGCCGAGGAAGTCCAGATCCAAACGCGGTGGAAAGATCGCGACGACCGGCCGACCGTCATCGAATTGAGCCACCTGAGCAGGACCGAGTTGACCGCCCAAGCCGTGGACGAGGGCGAGGCGACCGACGGCGAGGCAGCCGAGTCGAACTAGCGACGCACCGATCAGTGACAGAGCCTCAGGCGTGGGTGCGACGATGCGCGCATGTCGCTCGATACGCCCACGTCGGCTGAGCCGGAGGATCGGTCGTACCGCGCCCTGTTCCGGGTTCCGACGCTCGGTCGGATCCTGATCTCGATGCAGCTGGCCCGCATCGCCCAGTCGATGCTGACCGTGGCGCTGGTGCTGTTCGCCCTGGCCGAGTACCACTCGCCGGCGCTCGCCGGCATCGTCACGTTCGTGAGCGTCGCGCCGGGCCTCGCCGCTGCGCCCATCGTCGGGGCGTTGCTCGACCGTTATGGCCGCCTCCGCCTGATGACGCTCGACTATCTCGTGACGACCGCGGCGATGGTGCTCGTGGCGACGCTCGCCACGATCCACGAGCTACCCGATTGGCTGCTCGTGGCCATCACGTTCGTGTTCGGCGTCACGTCGATGTTCAGCTCCTCGGGGCTGCGCAGCCTTTTCCCGCTCATCGTCCCGACGCATCTCTGGGAACGTGTCAACGCCATCGACTCGAACGGCTACCTGCTGGCGACCATCGTCGGGCCGCCGGTCGCCGCCACCCTGGTCACGACCATCGGCGGACCGGCCACGTTCGGCCTGATGGCCATCCCCTTCGCCGTCGCCGCGGTAGCGCTCGTGGGGGTGACGGAACCCGTGGCGTCCGGCAGCGCGCCGGGTGGCTTGCTGCGTGAAGCGCTCATCGGGATCCGCTACTTCTGGCGCAACGCCACATTGCGCGGCCTTGGCGTGGCATTCGCCGTCAGCAACGTCGCCGGCGGTTTCGGCACCATCCTGATCCCCGTCATCATCCTCGATCGACTCTCCGCCCCGGCGCCGATGGTCGGCTTCGCCTTCGCCGTGTCGGGCGTGGTGGGTGTCGCATCGGCGCTCCTAGCGGGGCGCATCGACTCGAATGGCCGCGAGTGGCGGATGCTGGTCGTTGCCATGACCGGGCTCGCGGCGGCGTCCGCGCTGCTCTACCCGGCGGCCACGGCGGGCGACCAGTTCGTCGGCCTCGCCTGGATCTTCGGCGCGATGGCCATCCTCGGTCTCAGCAGCGGGCTGTCTGACGTGGCACTTTTCACCGTCCGGCAACGGCGCACGGATCCCCAGGTGTTCGGCCGTGCCATCACCATCTCGATGGCGTTCAACTACTCGGGTTTCCCGATCGGTGCGGCCATCGCCGGATCGCTGGTCACGGCCTCGCTCGAGTTCGCCATCGTCCTGGCCGTCGTCGCAGGCGTCGTCGGCATGCTCCTGGTCGCGGCGATGGTGCCGCGACTCGTGCCGATGAGGGCTGATTGAGGGCGCTGCGGAGCGGAAGCCATATCCTCTGCCAGTGCAGGGCGCTGGCGGGGCTATCTCGACCGATCCGGCGGTCACCCGATTCTGGGATCTGCCCGTCGCCGATGCCTTCGCCCGCGTTCAGAGCGGCCCGGATGGCCTGACCAGCACCGAGGCGGCCACGCGCCTCGCTCGCGTCGGGCCCAACGTGATCGGCACCGGCCGCCAGACGAGCGACCTCGGCCTGCTGGCTCGTCAGTTCGCGAGCCCGATCATCCTGATCCTGGTCTTCGCGACAGTCATCGCCGGCCTCCTCGGCGACGCCACCGACACGGTGATCATCCTTGCCATCATCGCGCTGAGCGGCCTGCTCGGGTTCTGGCAGGAACGCAGTGCCAACCGTGCGGTGGCCGCGCTGCTCGCCGTCGTCCAGGTCAAGGTCGAGGTCCGGCGAGGCGGCACGGTCGTGGAAGTGCCCTCGACCGAGATCGTGCCCGGCGATCTGGTCGTGGTCAACGCCGGCGACGTCATCCCCGGCGATGGGCTGATCGTGGCGTCGAACCGGCTGCTCATCGACGAGGCGGCGCTGACCGGAGAGACCTATCCCGCCGAGAAGACGCCGGGTGTGGTGGCCGCCGACGCGCCCATCGCCAGCCGGACGAACTGCGTCTTCATGGGCACGCATGTCAGCAGCGGCAGCGGCACCGCGCTCATCATCCTGACCGGCGCGAATACCGAATTCGGGAAGGTCTCGGCGCGGCTTCGCGTCCGTCCTCCGGTGACGAGTTTCCAGCGCGGCCTGACCGCGTTCGGGTACCTGCTCGTACGCGTGATGCTCGTCCTGGTGGTGGCGATCTTCGTGGTCAACGTCGTCCTCGCACGGCCGCTCCTCGATTCAGCGCTCTTCTCGCTGGCGCTGGCGGTCGGCCTCACGCCACAGCTGCTGCCGGCCATCGTGACCATCAGCCTTTCGGAGGGCGCGCGGCTGATGGCGCGTGACCGGGTCATCGTCAAGCGTCTCGATGCCATCGAGGACTTCGGGGCGATGACCATCCTGTGCACCGACAAGACGGGCACGATGACCTCCGGCGACGTAACGCTCGAGGGCGCCCTCGGCACCGACGGACATCCGAGCGCGCGGGTCGGACGGCTCGCCTACCTCAACGCCAAGCTCCAGACCGGCTTCACCAACCCCATCGACGATGCTGTCGTCGCGGCCGGCGGTCCCGCTGCGAGCGGCGGCGATGGCAAACGGGTGGCGGAGCTGCCGTACGACTTCCAGCGCCGCCGGTTGAGCGTGCTCGTCGCCGGAGCGGGCGTCGCCGGAGCGGGCGCCGGTCCGGGTCCCGACCTGCTGATCACCAAGGGCGCGCTCGACGGCATCCTCGCCGTGTGCACGACGGCGCGCGATGCCGCCGGGGCGGCCGTCGCCATCGCGCCTGTCAACGCCAAGATCCAGGCGCAGTTCAGCGCCCTGAGCGGCCAGGGCTACCGAGTCCTTGGTGTCTCGAGCCGCGACCTTGCCGGTCGAGACACCGTCACGGACGCCGATGAATCGGGCATGACCTTCGAGGGCTTCCTGACCTTCCTCGATCCGCCCAAGCCGGACGCCGCGGCGACCATCGCGGAACTCGCCGCGAGCGGCATCTCGGTGCGCATGATCACCGGTGACAACCGCCTCGTGGCCGCCCACATCGGCGGCCTTGTCGGCCTCGATGCCGACCAGGTCCTGACCGGCGATCGCATCGATGCCCTGTCCGACCCGGACCTGGCGACGCAGGCCGCGAAGACGGCAATCTTCGCCGAGATCGAGCCGACCCAGAAGGAGCGCATCATCCGCGCCCTCAGGGCGAGCGGTGCGACGGTCGGTTACCTCGGCGACGGCATCAACGACGCGCCCGCCCTGCACGCCGCGGACGTCGGCATCTCCGTCGACACGGCCGTCGATGTGGCCAAGGAATCGGCCGCCATCGTGCTGCTCGACAAGGACCTCGGGGTGCTCCTGCACGGCGTTCGGCAAGGTCGGCGGACGTTCGCGAACACCATGAAGTACGTGTTCACGACGACGAGCGCGAACTTCGGGAACATGATCAGCATGGCCGGCGCGGCAGTCCTGCTGCCGTTCCTGCCGTTGCTCCCGTATCAGATCCTGCTCATCAACTTCCTGACCGACCTCCCGGCCACGACCATCGCGACCGACCGGGTCGACCCGGAACAGCTCGACCGCCCGCACAGCTGGGACATCGGCTTCGTGCAGTCGTTCATGATCGTCTTCGGGCTGGTCAGCTCGGTGTTCGACTTCCTGACCTTCGGCGTCCTGCGCCTCAGCTTCACCGCCGACGCCACTCTTTTCCGAAGCGGCTGGTTCCTGGAATCGGTGGCGACCGAGCTGGCGGTCATGTTCGTGCTACGCACGCGGCGGCCGTTCTTCCGGAGCCAGCCGAGCGTCCTGCTGACTGCGGCGAGCCTCGGCCTGCTCGGGGTGACGCTGCTCGTCATCGAGACGCCGATCGGCTCGCTCCTCGGCCTCGAGCCGTTGCCACTGGGGGTCTTCGTGGCGCTCGCGGTCATCACGCTGGGCTACGTGGCGACCACCGAGGTCGCCAAGTGGTTCTTCTATCGAGGCGATCGGGCCGCGGCCGTCCTTGCGCCGCGTGGCCCCCGGCCGTGATCGTCGCAACGATCCTGGTCGTCCTCGTCGCGCTGCTGCACGTCTGGTTCCTTGCCCTCGAGATGTTCCTGTGGCAGAAGCCGCTCGGGCTGCGGACCTTCCGCATCACCCCCGAGGACGCGCGCACGACCGCGACGCTCGCCGCCAACCAGGGCCTCTACAACGGCTTCCTCGCGGCCGGCCTGGCCTGGGGACTGCTCGCGGCTGACCCAGTCGGATTCCAGGTCAAGGTTTTCTTCCTTGCCTGCGTCATCGTCGCCGGGGTCTACGGCGCCTTGACCGTGCAGCGCGGCATCTTATTTGTGCAGGCGTTGCCCGCCGCCCTCGCGCTCGGTGCCGTGTTCCTGGCGCGCACCTGACCGAGGAGAGTGGAGCCGACACTCGGATCTGAACCGAGGACCCGCTGTTTACGAACCCGTATGGCCGCCGGTCGGGAACCCTACCCGCGCAT
>PNAP01000091.1 GCA_003169735.1 Chloroflexota bacterium
GGCAAGCTGTACATCGACTACCTCGAGTCGATGGACGAACTCATCCCGGTCGGCCAGCTGCACGACGACCCCGAAGAAGAAGAGGCCCTCGCGTCACTCGCGTGACCGGCGCAGTCCGGACCATCTTCCTGGGCACCGGCGCATTTGCCGTGCCGATCCTCGCCGCACTCGCGGATCAGCCCGCCGTCAACCTGCTCGCCGTCGTCACGGCCCCCCAGCGGCCGGGGTCACGCGCACGACCGACCGATCCACCCGTCGCAGCCTGGGCGACCGAGCACGGACTGTCGATGCTCCGACCCGACCGACTTCGAGCCCCCGACGCGGTCGCCCAGGTCGCGGAACTGCAACCGGAGCTGCTGGTCCTGGCCGATTACGGCCAGATCGTGCCGTCGGCGCTGCTCGACCTGCCGACGCTTGGCGCACTGAACGTGCATCCGTCGCTCCTGCCGCGCCACCGCGGCGCGACGCCGATCCCGAACGCGATCCTGGCCGGCGACGCGGAGACTGGCGTGACCCTGATGCGCATGGATGCCGGCCTCGACAGTGGCCCCGTCGTCGCCCAGTGGCGCGCGGCGCTTTCTGGCACCGAGACAGCGCCGGAGTTGGAGGGAGAGCTCGCCGATCTCGGCGCGCGCCTGCTGGTCGCGACGCTGCCGCACTGGCTGGCCGGCGAAATCGAGCCAGAGGTGCAGGAGGAGCGCGCCGCAACCATGACGAGGCCGCTCCGGCGCGAGGATGGCCGGCTGGACCCATCACAGACAGCGGCGGCCCTGGAGCGCCAGGTTCGTGCCTACCAGCCGTGGCCGGGAAGCTTCGTCGAGACCTCGGCGGGTCGCCTGACCTTGTGGTCTGCGCGTGTCGGAGAAGCGCGGCCAAAGGACGTGGCTGTGGGCACCCTCCTGCGCGCGCCGGACGCTGGGATGGCACTTGCCGCCGCCGACGCGATGCTCGAGCTGGACGATGTGCAGCCTGCCGGCGGGCGGCGGATGAGCGCGGCTGAGCTGCTGCGCGGCCGTCCCGCGCTGGCTGGTTCGTCGGTCATCATTGCTGCGCCATGAAACTTCTTCTGACTTCCTCCGGTATCAGCAACGCGAGCATCCACGACACGCTGGTCGAGCTCCTCGGCAAGCCAATTGCCGAGTCGAACGCACTGTGCATTCCCACCGGCATCTACCCGTTTCCAGGTGGACTTGAAGGCGCCTACCGGCTAATCGCCGCCAAGACGCGCAGCCCTCTAGTCGGATTGGGCTGGAAATCGATGGGAGTGCTGGAGCTGACTGCTCTACCCAGCATCAAACGGGAGGTCTGGGTCGACGCCGTCAAGGCAACGGACGCTCTCCTGGTCTGGGGCGGCGATGTCGTGTATCTGAGCCGTTGGATGCGCGAGTCCGGTCTGGCCGACGTCTTGCCGACGCTGCGCGAGATGGTCTACGTGGGGGTGAGCGCCGGCAGCATGGTGACGGCGCCAACGTTCGGCGAGACATATGGCGACGCCGATAAGCCCTTCATCATCGAGACGGGGTTGGGGCTGGTTGACTTCGCCTTGCTTCCGCACATGGATGAAGTGGACCACCCGGAAAGCACCGCGGCCAAGGTGGAGCGGATGGCCGCGCAGGTCCCAGTGCCAACCTACGGGATCGACGATGACACGGCCATCAAGGTGGTCAACGGCACGGTCGAAGTGGTTTCCGAGGGACATTGGAAGCTCTTCAATCCCTGACCACCGCCAGCCGATCGCGGCTCTTGACGCTAGGATGCCGCGATGCGCTCCGAACCTGTGCCGGAGCAACGGGTCTCGCCTCTGATCAGCCTCCCAGCCGCTGGCATGCGCGACGCCCGCCCCGGGCTGTCGGGCGTTCCGGCTGATGAGCTTTCCGCGTGGTTGGGGAATCGCGGCGAGCCCACGTACCGCGCCCGGCAAATAGGCGACCACGTCTGGTCGGCCGCTGTCCAGTCGAGCGACGAGCTGAGCACGCTTCCAAATCGCCTGCGCTCGCAGCTGGCCGACGCATTTCGCGTCTCGACCCTGGCGGACACGGAGATAACGGCGGCCGACAACGGGCTGACCCAGAAGGCGCTCCATCACCTGGACGACGGCCAGCTCATCGAATCGGTCCTGATGCGCTATCCCGCTCGTGGCTGGCGGCGTGCTCGGGCCACGGTGTGCATCTCGAGCCAGGCGGGTTGCGCGGTCGGCTGCCCCTTCTGTGCCACCGGCGAACTCGGTTTCTGGCGGGACCTGGCCACGGCCGAGATCGTCGATCAGGTCCGATTCTGGGCACGCCGCCTGGCCGAGGATGGCCGCCGGGTCACCAATGTCGTGTTCATGGGTATGGGCGAGCCGCTCCTCAACGCCGACGCCGTCCTTGAGGCGGCGGCCGCACTGACCGACCCGCTCCGCTTCGGTCTCGGCGCGCGGCACATCACCATCAGCACCAGCGGCGTCGTCCCGGGCATCGAGAAGCTGACCGCCCTGCGGCCGCAGTACACCCTGGCGGTCTCGCTCCACGCCGCGCGGCCAGCGCTGCGCAACCTGCTCGTGCCGCTCGACCATCGTTGGCCGGCGACCAGGGTCGTCGCTGCGGCGGCGGCCTATGCACGGGCGACCGGTCGTCGCGTGACCTATGAGTACGTCATGATCGACGGCATCAACGACACTCGGCAGGATGCTGCCGAGACGGCCGCGCTACTGGCGGGACATCTCGCCCATGTCAACCTCATCCCGATGAACCCGGTCGCTCACACGCCGTGGCGCCCCAGCCCACCGGAGCGTATCGAGGCGTTCGCCACGGTCCTCCGTCGAGCCGGCCTGCGCGCGACGGTCCGTCGCAACCGCGGCATCGAGATCGGCGCCGCGTGCGGGCAGCTGGCGGCCGAACAGGCGGCCCGCCCCGATCCGGCGGTGGTTGCCCGCCGCCGCGACCTGCTCGTTGCGAAGAGTGCGGCCGCGTTGCGAAGCCCTGGTGGCGGGGCGATGGCATGATCGCGGGCGAGTGGCGGCCGCTCGTGGCGGCAAGCATCCTGACCGCCGACTTCGGCCATCTCGATCGCGTCGTCCACAAGCTGGAGCGGGCCGGCATCGATCGCATCCACCTCGACGTGATGGACGGACACTTCGTGCCCAACCTGACATTCGGACCGGATCTGGTGGCCGCGTTCCGACGGTTGACGTCGCTGCCACTCGACGTCCACCTGATGATCTCCGAACCCTCGCGCTACGTGGCGCGCTTCCTCGAGGCGAAGCCAGCCACGGTGACGTTCCACGTCGAGGTCAGCGAACCCGATGAACTCAAGGCCTGGACGCTGGAGGCGATCCGACGCGGCGGTGCAGGGGCGGGCCTCGCGGTCAGCCCGGCTACGCCGGTCACGGCGGTCGTGCCGTTCCTGCCGAGCCTCGACGTGGTCATGGTCATGACCGTCGAGCCTGGTTTCGGCGGTCAGCACTTCATGGTCGAAGCGGCGCCCAAGATGGCCGTCGCCGGGGAGTGGATCCACCGCGCCGATCCGCCTGGCCAGATCCACGTGGATGGCGGCGTCAACCGCGATTCGGCGCGTGCCGCCGGCCGCTGGGGTGCCGATGTCCTGGTCGTCGGGTCAGCGCTCTTCCAACGCGGCCAGGACGCCGCCGATGAGGTCCGGCTGGTCCGCGAGCGTGCCATGGCCGGCCGGCTGCTGGCTGAGACGCCGTTCGAGCCGGATCCGGTCGGCTCCGGGCGCGCCGCGCCCGCCCATTAGACAGCAGGCGAGATGCGCCTGCTACTGCAACGCGTCGCGCGCGCCGAGGTCCGCGTCGAGGGCGCGATCGTCGGCGCGATCGGTCCGGGCCTGCTGGCGCTCATCGGCATCGGCCCCGGCGACACGGATGCGCTGGTTCGCTCGATGGCCGACAAGACGATCGACCTGCGCATCTTTCGGGACGAGGCTGGCCTGACCAACCGCTCGCTGGTCGATGTCGGCGGCGAGCTGCTGGCGGTCAGCCAGTTCACCCTCTTCGCCGACACGCGGCGCGGCCGCCGCCCTTCGTTCCTGGGCGCCGCGCCGCCAGACCCCGCCCGTGAACTCGTCGACCGTTTCGTGGAAGGGGTCGAAGCACGAGGCGTGCGCGTCGCTCGGGGTGTCTTCGGCTCCGAGATGGAGGTCGAACTCATCAACGATGGACCGATGACCATCTGGCTCGACAGTGCCGCCGACCGATGAGTCGGCCCTGCGCTAGACGGTCTTGCGGGCGGTCCGGCGGCAGCGCGTGCAGGCGACCACGTTGAGCGTCCGAGCACCGCGCTGGATCTGCATCGGGTGCAGGTTCGGCTTGTAGCGGCGATGGGCACGAACACGGTTCATGCCGCTCGACTGGGGGTTGAAGCCGCCCATCGAGATCTTGCCGCAGATGGAGCAGGAACGGGCCATGGTCGAAGGGATCCTCGCGTCGGGGAGGGGTGGCCCACGTGGGGCCGCAGTGGCTGCGTACTATAGCATCGCAGGGATGACGAGCCCCACCATCGGACGATCGCTCGCGTTGCGCCACGGTCGACGTGCTCGCCGATCGGTCATGGGGAGCGGTGCGCCAGGGGCGACGCCGAGCGCCATCGATGAGCGCGACGGCTTGCTGCTGCTGGCCGCGGTGCGAGGCGCGACCGCCCATCTGGCGGCCCACGTCCACGAAGTCGACGCGCTCAACGTCTTCCCCGTCCCGGACGGCGACACCGGGACCAACATGTTGGCCACGATGCGGGCAGCGCTCGCCGAGGCCGACGCGCTTACCGATGGTCAGCGCGATGTGGGGCGCGTCACGGCCGCCTTGAGCCTGGGCGCCCTGATGGGCGCGCGGGGCAACAGCGGTGTCATCCTGTCGCAGATCCTGCGCGGCGGCGCCGAGGCGACGCGGGACCGCACGCGCGCGGACGGGCGCGACCTGGCCGACGCCCTCCAGCGCGGCTCCGCGGGCGCTTTCGCGGCCATCGCGGCACCGGTCGAGGGCACCATCCTGACCGTCATCCGCGAGACGGCCGCGGCCGCGGCGGAGACGGCGGCAGACGGCGGCAGCGTCGCCGGTGTCCTCGCCGCGTCCGTCCTGGCGGCACAGGGCTCGGTGGCCCGGACGCCGTCGTTGCTGGCCATCCTGGCCGAGGCCGGCGTGGTCGACTCGGGAGGGCAGGGGCTCTTCCTGCTGCTCGAGGGCGCACTCCGCTCGCTGCATGACACTGGTCCGGAGCCCGAAGCGCCGGTCGTCGTTCGGCCGCATCTGCCGCCCGCCGGCGTCCACTTCGGCGATGCCTCCGGCGACCACGCGGGCGAGGCGTACGGGTTCGAGACGACGTACCTCGTCACCGCCGCTGACCAGCCGATCGACATCGATGCGGTGCGCCGCCACCTGGAGGCGATGGGCGGATCGATCGGTGTGGCTGGGGACGATCACATGATCCGCGTCCACATCCATAACGAGGACCCGGACGGGGTCGTGGCCTACGGCCGGACGGTGGGCACGGTCGACCAGATCCGCATCGAGGATCTCGATCGGCAGGCCGACGAGATGCGCGCCGCGACCACCAGCGGCCTGGCGGTCGTCGCCGTGGCGCAGGGGGAGGGGCTCGAGCGCGTCCTCGTGGCGGCGGGTGCGGCGGCGATCGTCAGCGGGCCGCACGGTCGGCCACCTTCGGCCGGCGAGCTGGCACGCGCCATCCGTGAGACCTACGCGGCGGACGTCATCGTCCTTCCCAATGACTCGAACATCCGGCTCGTCGCGGAGCAGGCGGCGCGCCTCGTGCCCAACGTCAACGTCAGCGTCGTGCCGACCCGGAACGCGGCCGAAGGGGTCGCCGCGCTGCTCGCCCTCGACGCCCACGGATCGGCCGCGGAGAACGCGGCCCTGATGCTCGCCGCGGCTCGGTCGGTGCAGACCGTCGCCGTCACCGAAGCCGTGCGTGACGCGCGGATCGGCGGGCGCAGTGTCCTGAGCGGCGAGACCATCGCGCTCGCCGCGGACGGGACCCTCATCGCCGTCGCTGCCGATCGCCTCGACGCGACCGTGGCGGCCGTGCGCGCGTTGCGGCCCGGCTTCGAACTGCTGACCGTCTACGCCGGGAGGGACGCCGAGCGCGCCGAAGCCGATGAACTGGCGCGGCGGCTTCGGGCGGCGCTCGTCGCCGTCGAGGTCGAGGTCGTGATGGGCGGCCAACCGCACTATCCCTTCCTGATCGTCGCCGAGTAGCGTGGCCAGGACCGCGACGCCGGGTCCGGTCAAGCGGCCCGCGGCACGATCCGTCCCGGCCGGGCTCGACTCGCCCATCGGATCGAGCGGTCTGCCCGGCGCGGCGACGCTTCGGAGGGTCGGGCCGCGACTGGGCATCGCGACGGTCCGCGACCTGCTCCTCCACCTGCCTCGGCGGTACGAGGACCTGCGTGAGGTCAGCACCGCCAGGGAGCTGCGCAGCCTCGAAGACGGCACGGTCGCGACGGCGCGGCTCCAGGTGGTCTCCCTTCGCGTGGAACCGACGTTCCGTCGCCGAATCCAGCGGACCATCGCTTTCCTGCGCGACGAGACCGGGGATGTCGAGGCGACGTGGTTCGGGCGCCGTTTCATCGAGCGTCGACTTCGCGAGGGCGAGTGGGTGGTGCTGAGCGGCAAGATCAAGCACCGCGGGTTCGGGCTGACCTTCGACAACCCGGAGTTCCAGCGCGATGACGGGTCGGAGATGCTCCATGCCGGGCGGATCGTGCCCGTCTACCCACTGACCTCGAAGCTGACGGCACGCACGCTTCGCACGGCCATCCGCGCTGCGCTTGACCGATACGGTCCCTACCCCGAATACCTGCCGGGTATCGCCGCCGAGCAGGGGTTAGTAGACGTTGGCGAGGCCATCGAGCAGGCGCACTACCCGGAGGGCTTCGGTCGACGCGATCGCGCATTGGAACGGCTTGCGTTCGACGAGCTGCTGGCGCTCCAGGTGGGCATGGTCTCGCGCCGTCGCGAGCGTGGCCGGATGCGCGCTCGGGCGCTCACAGTCGCCGACGCGGACGAGGCCCGGATCACGGCGTCGCTGGAGGCTGCGCTGAGCGTGAGGGTCGGCAAGCCGGTCGAATTGACCGACGACCAGCGCGGGGCTATCCGCGCCGTTCGTGCGGACCTTTCCGCGGATGAGCCCATGCTCCGGCTGCTCCAGGGAGACGTCGGCTCGGGCAAGACGGCCGTGGCGGCATACGCCCTCGCGGTCGCGGCGGCGACCGGCAGACAGGCCGCCATCCTTGCGCCGACCGACCTCCTGGCCCGCCAGCACGCGGCGACGCTCGGTGACCTCCTGGCTGGCGTCGGCGTGCCGGTGACGCTGCTGACGGGATCGCTCAGCGCGGCGGGTTCGCGATCGGCACTCGAGGCCATCGCCAACGGGCAGGCGGCGGTGGTGGTCGGCACGCATGCCCTCATCCAGGAGCGCGTCTCGTTCGCCGACCTGGCGCTGGTGGTCATCGACGAGCAGCATCGATTCGGCGTCGAGCAGCGCGGCGAGCTGGAGGCGAAGTCGGGCGGCCATCCGCCGCACGTGCTGCTGATGACCGCCACGCCCATCCCGCGCACGCTCGGCCAGGTCATCTACGCCGACCTTGACGTGACCGACCTGCGCCACCCGCCGGCCGATCGCATCGCCATCCGAACCGGCATCAAGTCTCCTGACGACGTTGCCGGCACGTGGCAGCGCGTGCGCGACGAAGCCGCCGCTGGTCACCGGACCTTCGTCGTGGTGCCGCTGATCGACGATGTCGAGGACGACGCCACTTCGGCGGCCGAGAAGACGGCGGCCGACCTCGCCCGAAGCCTGGCGCCGTTGCGCGTCGGGCTGGTCCACGGTCGGATGAGGCCGGCAGACCGCGACGCCGAGATGACGCGTTTCCGTGACGGAACGCTGGACGTGCTCGTGGGCACGACCGTGGTCGAGGTCGGCGTTGACGTGCCCGAGGCGACGATGATGATCATCCTCGATGCCGACCGGTTCGGCCTTGCCCAACTCCACCAGCTGCGTGGTCGGGTCGGTCGGGGGACGGCCGAGTCGTTCTGCGTCCTCGTCTCCACCGCCGAGAAGGGGACGGTCGGGCGGGCCAGGCTGGAAGCCGTGGTCCGGACTCGCGACGGCTTCGAGCTCGCCGAGGAGGACTTCAAGTTGCGCCGCGAGGGCGATGTGCTCGGGCTGGTCCAGAGCGGTTTGCCGGCGCTGCGCGTCGCCTCGCTCCAGAAGCCGGAGCATCACCAACTGGCCGCGAAGGCGCGAGCCGTCGCTGAGACCCTCGTCGGATCGGACGGGGCCATCCTCCAGGGCCACGCCCGCTTCAACGACGAGCTGGCGAGCGGCTGGCTCGCCCGCATCGCCAGCGGCGATCCCGCGAGCGGCAGCTGAGCGATGGCCGATGCGGGGCGGGTCATCACGGGTTCCGCCAAAGGAACGCGGCTGGTGGCGCCCGGGGCGGGCACGCGGCCGCTCTCCGATCGCGTCAAGCAGGCGCTCTTCGCCTCGCTCGAGGCCGATCTCGACGACGGTTGGTCAGGCCCGTTCCTGGATCTGTTCTCCGGTAGCGGCGCGGGAGGTATCGAGGCACTCAGCCGCGGGGCGCCGCTGGCGGTCTTCGTGGAGCGCGACCCGGACGCGGCACGCGTCATCGGCGAGAACCTCTCCCGAGCGCGACTGAAGGGCGGCACGGTCATCCGCAGGAATGCTCTGACGGTCCTCGAGGCGGGTGGCGCTGCGGCCGGTGGGCCGTTCGTGGCCGCCATCGTCGACCCTCCATACGCCGACGTCGGGCTACTGGCGAGCGCCCTCGGGCGGCTCGGGGAACCGTCGCTCGGATGGCTGGCACCCGGCGCCATCGTCGTGGCCAAGCACTTCTGGCG
>PNAP01000028.1 GCA_003169735.1 Chloroflexota bacterium
GACGGGTAGTCGAGTTCGCCGAAGGGTGAGATGACCGCCGCCGATGAGTGTGGGCCCTACCAGCATCCGGTGACCGGCGAGCCGGTCAAGACCCTAGCCAACGGGGACTTGGCGTGTGCGAATCGGGGAAGCAGTAACCGAACCGAGCGGCCGTTCCGGACCCGTCCTGGCTGAGGGCGCGGCGGTCGCCGAGCGTGGCCCCCGGATCGGATGTGGCCTGATGGGTGTCCGGTCGGCGAATCGACTCGCTAACGCTCCCCGGATTCGCAACTGGGAATCCTAGGGGCCGTGATGCGCCGGCAGGGCGAATACCATCACTTGATGGAGTGCTCGCGGCACCGAGTTGTTGGCCATGATCGCGACGATCACCACGGCAAGTGTGGCAACGCTACGGCGGCCCGAGCCGAAGATCCTCCCGGCCGCACCGAGTCGGCGGATCTTGCGCATCTCGAATCGCCCCTTCCGTCGGCATCGCAGCACCGTCGCGCTGCGGCCCACGAAGGTAACCGTTGGCCCGTCCTGGGTCAACGACCAAGGCCGAGCTCGTCAGGGTCCAGCCGGCCGAATCGGTGCCCAGCAGTTGGAGCCCTGGCCAGGGCGGCGACGGTGGTATTTCCCCTGGCGTGGTCTCGATGTCGCCTTGTAGACTGCCGACAGCATGAGTAGGGAAGTGCGGCTCGAGGCCAACGACCCGGCCTCTCCAGGACGGTGCATCATGCGGCCGCGGCGAGCGTTGATCGGGGCCGTGCTGGCCCTTCTGCTGGCAGCCTGCCAGGCAGGCGCACCGGTTTCCCCTGGTGAGACCCCGCCCTCCAACACGACATCGGCCCCGAATCCGAACGGCCCTTCCAGTCCCGCGGAGCCGGTCCCGAGCGCCGGGCAGGAACCCACGGCGTTGGACGGCAGCATCGCCTTCGCCCTCGACAGCACGAACGGCTCAGGTGGCTCAACGACCGAGACCCACCAGAAGTTGAACGTGACGGTCCACCTGGTCGCGCATGCCGACGACCCCTTCACGTTCGTCGATTCCGGGTCGACCTTCATCTACTCCGAGACGACGGGGACAGATGACCCCCAGACCGTCAGCTCGTGCGGCGAGCATCAGGTGTCGACAGGTAGCGGAAGCGGTCCGTTCGGGCCACCCGGCATGATCACGGCCAGCTACGGCGACTTCAACCCCGAGGTGGATCTCACCATCCACGCGCCGTACAGCAGCACCGGCACGCTGACGTTCCTGTGCAACGGGCTGACCAGCTCCAGCACCACCGACGAACTCACGGAATCGACCTGCAACACCGGGGGCACCGGCTCGCTGGCGGGGACGATCGAGCCCGGCAACGTGATGACGATCGTGCCCGGTCAGGTCATCGATTTCACCTGCACGGAGACCATGGCCATCGGGAGCGGCGCCATCACGGTCAGCGGGACCCTCACCAGCCACTGACCCGGGAGTCAACGCGCAGCCAGGAGTAGGCGGTCCGGCACCTCCGGTCGTGCCGGCGACGATGGCACCTCACGCGTCAGGCGGTCGGCACCGCCATCGCGGTCAGCCGCAGGTCCAGGTGACCGAGCCGCCGAGGATGCCGTCGCTGCCCATCTCGTCGCCGAAACCAGTGAAGACGAGGTTCCCCGATCCGTCGGCGTTGACGGTCAGGGCATACGTCCCCGTGCCCGGGTCCTGGTAGTCGGACGCCTGGTCGCCGACCGTGATGTCAAAGCCCGTGAAAGCCTGTGTCGGATCGTTGTGGAATTGGCCTGGGCCCACCTTACCCGTCGGTCCGCCGCTGAAGACCACCGCCTGACCGCCGATGGTCACCGAGGGCAGGGCCAGTCGGAAGGCGTCCTCAGAACCGGCCGGATCACCGCGTCGGGCGAAGTCGGCACAGGCGTTGCCGCCGGTGACATCGGATGTGACGGTCTCGGAGTAGGGCGCTGAACCGCTCAGCGACGCCGCCGAAGCGCTGCCGGCCAAGGTGAGGGTTCCCTTGATAGTGGCCGTGCCCACGCCGGGTACGCCGGCTGGGGTCGCGGGGGCAGTCGGCGTGGCCGCGGTGGCCGGCGTCGCGGTCGCGCCGCTGACGCTCGCGGGCGTAGCCGCGGGGGTGGCCGTGGCGGCGATGGGCGGTGGCGTGACCGATGGGGTGGACGATCCGCATGCCGTCAGGGCGCCGGTCGCCAGCACGCATAGGGAGGCCAGGACGAGTCGCATCAGGGAATCTCCGATCAGGGGCCGGGGGGAGGTCGAGGGATGCGGTGGCCCCTGACCGCGGCGCGAGTCTACGCTACATCTCGCGGCGACGGAGCCGGCCGAGGAGCTTACGCCGCGTGCGCGGGCTGGCGAGCGCTCGTGGTCCGACCAGCGTCCGACAACTCAAGTTGGGGCGCCCCGACGTCGTGGCGTCCGCGACGTCAGGATGGGCGGCGTCGGTCCACGACGATGAGAGCCGCGGCCATCGTCGAGACCATCACCAGACCTAGCATGGTGCCAAGGGTCAGGTCCACGGCCGGGTAGCGTTGACCGGGAATGCCCAGGCCGACCCAGGTGAAGTTCGACGCCAGCCAGTCTGCCTTTTGGGAGTCGGTCAAGCCGACCGGTGCCTGAGCTGAGGCGCTCTCGAAGTCGAAGAGTCGGCCGTCGCTGGCTTGGTAGGCGTCACCGCTGAGGATGGACTGGCCGATGACGGCTGAACCCATGGGGCCAATCGTCTCGACATTCTGTGTCAGCTTCGTGACGGGCTGAACCGCGAACAGGAGGAGCGTTCCGACAAGCACGCTCACAAGCAACGCCGGCAGGACCCGCCCGAGGATGGCACCGGCCAGGACCCCGACGCCAAGGGTGGCCAGGCCGC
Source organism: Chloroflexota bacterium (assembly GCA_003169735.1). Classification (GTDB taxonomy): domain Bacteria; phylum Chloroflexota; class Limnocylindria; order Limnocylindrales; family CSP1-4; genus Palsa-1032. Next base: position 2,850 of record PNAP01000028.1, read on the forward strand.
GCATCACGAGGGTGATTCCGCGGAGCCCGAGATCCCGCAGGCTGGCCGTGGGGTCGGTGGTGGGATGGGTCGCGCCCTCAAGGAGATGACCCGAGATGGCGGCGGGCACGAGCCACGCCAGCAGGATCAGAACAAGGACTGCCATTCCCTCAAACAGCCAGCGACGTCGCGATGGCGCGAGGGACCAGGCTAGTTGTGCGGTTCGCCGTTCGACCTCCTGGCCGACGAGCCCTGCTCCAAGGATGGCCCCGGCAGCCAATGGAAGGATGGCGAACCCGATCCAGAGTTGGCCAGCCAGCGAGGAAAGCGAATCGAATCGGCTCAGCGCGCCCGAGCACGCCTGTGCCGCAGCGGTCGTCGGATCGATGTCGCCGCCACCAAGGCAACCCGCTGGAGGGACAGCGGCGTCAAGCTGTTGAGTCATGATCAGTGCGGCCGCGCAGAGCAGGATCGCGAATACCGTGAGGGCGATGAGTTCGAACCGGTGGACGCGCCAGATGGTGCGAGCCATCGTCCAGGTCACGGGGCACGTCCGGCCGGTGTCGATGTGGCGGCGCTGCCGCGGCCCTTGGCGAGGTACGCCATGACGGTCTCTTCGACCGTGGCCGGGCGGCCCACGTCAGTGCCGCCCATGCGCTCGAGGATGACGGTCTCCTCATCCCCTGGGAGTTGGCCGACGATCTCCGCGTCTGACGTGCTCGCGACATGACCACGAGGTACCACACGGTGATCACGAGCGACATCCACCATTGATGCGTCGAGCAGCCTGCGCCCCTCACCGAGGACGAGCAGCCTATCGCAGCCTCGTTCGACTGAAGTTACCCCGGTTTCGTGGACACCTAATCTGTTGGCGCCGAGCGCGCCAGGGAAGGAGTCCACGATGGGGAGGCGACGCGAATACACGCCGGAGTTCCGGGCCGCTGCCGTGCACATGGTGCGCACGTCGGGCCAGTCAGTCCGATCGATCGCCCTGGATCTGGGCGTCTCGAACCAGATGCTGGGCGTCTGGATCCGCCAGTTCGAAGCAGCCGACAGCGCACCGCTCGCAGCCGCCGA
>PNAP01000068.1 GCA_003169735.1 Chloroflexota bacterium
CCTATGTCCTGGACTCTGACACCCTTGGGGGCACGCCCGCTGTCTTTTTTCGAAGAACGGGCGGGCCGGTGGCGTCCACTCGATGCCCTCGACCGTGCGGTCGTTGACGACCACGTTCTTGACCACGATCCGCGCCAGTTCCTGGCGTCGGGCGGGTAAGGCGACAGCGATGGCGGCTGGTAGCTCGAGGATGCGCGCCCGGTAGGCATCGAAGCTCTTGATGCGGTCGTCGTCGGGCAGGTCGCGTAGCGCCGCTTGGACGGCGTCCCGCAGACGCTGATACTCGGCGTCGCTGATGTCTCCCCAGCCGTGCTGCTTTCGCAGGTTCTCGAGCTTCGTCGTCAGCCGCGCCTTCTGGCGACCGGAAGCCGCGACGTCGGGGATCTGCAGTCGGCGGGTCAGCTGACCGCGTGCGGTGTCGATGACGGACCTGGGCAACGTCGCCTCGGCGATCGCATCGAGAACATGTCGTTCGATCAGTTCGGCCGGGCATCGCCGCGTCCTGCAGCCGAGCCGTGGACACCGGTAATACCGGATCTCTCCGCCGCGCTGGACATGCGCCTCGCCGCGCATCTTGGTGCCGCAGGAACAGAGGACGAGACCGCGCAGCGTGTAATGGCGGAACGGCGCCGGCTTGTTGCCGACGCGCCGACGCGCGGCGACGGCGGCCATCGTGGCCGTGTACTCGGCGTCCGTAAGGATGGCGTCGTGCTGGCCAGGACGCTCTTCTCGGCCACGCTTCTCGACGACGAAGCCGAGATACATGCGACCGCGCCGGAAGATGTCCTTGACCGCGTCGCGCGTCCACGGACCCTCATGCTCGACACCCTCCTGGTTGAGGATGTCGGCGACCTCGTTGAACGAGTGGTGGGTCAGCTCACCGAAGACGCGCCGGACGATGATCGCCTCGGTGTCGTCGATGACCAGCTGCCGGGGATGGACCAGCCGGCCATCGGCTTCCCGCATGCTCTTGTATCCGAGCGGATCGTGACCACGATGGCGGCCAGCTTCGAAGAGGGACCGCTGCATGCGGACCATGCGCTCGGAGTCCATGTTGCGCTGGTACTCGGCGGTCGAGCACAGCTGGCTGAACATGAAGCGCCCCGCGGCACCATCGAAGCTCGTACCCGGCATGTTGGCCACGAGCAGGGCGACCCGGTGGCGCTCGAGCTCGAAGAGCAGGTTCTGCATCAGGCGGGAGTTGCGGGCGAGGCGCGACAGGTCGTACACGACGATGCCCGCGACCTCGCCGCGCGCGATGGCGGCAAGCAGGGCCTGGTAGCCGTCACGGTCGTCGCTGTAGCCCGAGTTGTGACCACCACTGTCGGAGATGACCCGCACCCGGACGCCTGGTGGCGCGATCCGACGGCAGGCCGCTTCCTGCACCTCATCGCTGATGTCGGCATCGGTCGCGCCCTTCTGCGACCTCCTGACGTAAACGATCCAGATGACGGGCATGGCCATGACCCCATGAACGCTCTGTCGGGCCGCCAAAGCAAGGCTCATCGACGGGCCGCTGCCGCCAGCGAGCGGATCTTGGTGGGTGCCCTCCGTCGTGTCGGCGCCGATGCCGGCATGACGAGAGCGTCCTGGGACGGTCTAGCCATCGCTGCCTCGACGGACACATCGGCCAGCCAGATCGCGAGGCGGAGGAGTGTGTCGTCGGCGCTCATCTCATTCCCAGGCGCATGGAGCGTGGCGAGTGGACGCACGGCTCGCGCCCGATCGGCGGTCATGCCCGGGCCTCTTCAGCGCCGGCGTCGCTGTTTTTCGTGCGCTGCCGCTCGCGCTCCTCGAGCACTTGGACGCCGAGCCGGTAGGCGCTTGCCATCCGTTTCATTCCGGCTGGTTCGTTCAAGTCGAGCGAGACCCGAAACGCTCGCTCTACATCCGTCGGACCGTAGCGGTCGACCAGATCCTTGATGGTGGTCCGTATCAAGGCAGGGATGTCAGCTGGCCCTTTAGCCCCATCGGCGACGACCAGTGGTCGTGCCGCGTAGGAGTAGATCTGATCCTGCGTCAGCTCGTCCAGCACGACCGGCGGCGGAGGTGGCATTTGCATGGGTGGCGGGGGGTCGGGGGGTCGTAGCTCCCGCTGCTCGGGTTTGGCTGGCGTCGAAGCGGCCGAAGCGCCGCCAGGCGAAGCGCTTCCGCGCTCGGCGCCGGTACCGACGGATGGGAAGGAAGAACGTTGTGTTCTTCCTTCCTTCCCATCTTTCCTCCGTCCCGTTGCCAGCGCGGTGGCTGCGCGTTGGGCCGTCGGTGGCTGCGCGTCGGCTGCCCGTTGGTCGACCGTTTGCGACTCGGTCGCCGCACGATGATCCTGCGACTGCTTCAAGCCGTCGCGGTGCTTCTCCCATCGCGCCTTGGCCATAGCCTGCTCACGCTCGACCGATGCCTTACTGAGCTGCGTCGATGCGAAGATCTTGATTGACCATCCGGTCGACGTGGTCTCCCACAGACCGGCTTCCACCAGCGTGGCCGCCGCCGCCTCGAGGTCTGGTTGGTCGCTTATGCGACTCAATGCGAACCGCGGGATAGCCCCGTCCGTTTGGTGAGCACTCGACCAGGACAGTGCCTCGATGTGCAGGAGTCGGACACCACGCTTGAGGGCGAGGAGATACAGGTCCTCGATGATGTTCGGCCCGATGTGAGCCTCGGTGTAGCCGCTCATGTCGGCGGCCTCGCATCGGATCGGTCGACCTGGAGTCCTTCCATAGGCCAAGCCTGCACTAGCCGTGTAACATCCATGATGACGTGACTATCACGAGGCAACCCATCCCACGATGACGTCCAAGGAGCAAGGGACCTGGGAACTGGGCGGCCTGACGGACTTGTCGGGGACGTTGCGGCGCAAGGTCCCCCATGAGCGATGGTGGGCACCGGCCGTTGCGTCGATCCACGATGACGCTCTCGTCTGGAGCGGTGTTGGCAAACGCATCCAGCCCGGTCGCGGGATGCTCGAAGGCTTCATCGCCCTTTCGGATGCACGGTCAGCCGCGGTGCTCGCCTACGCCAAGCGATGGGGACCCCTCTTCTGGTCGCTTGCTCAATGCGACTGGGACCGTGCGGAGGTCGGCTACGAGATCCCTCAGCCGTACGTGCGCGACCACGATCACGATCCGGATGATCTCGACCATGCACATCGCGACTACACGTTCGAGTCCGCCATCGACGGGGGCACCGAATCCCTGGCCGTATGGCGAAAGTACGCACGCCGCGCTCGAGCCGCACTGCGCATCGCGGCCGAGATCAACGTCGGTGGATCGAACGGCGAGCTCCAAGATTGGCGCGACATGACGGGTGACTCAGGCGATGAACTGCCCGATCACCGCGAGGACGCATTGGACCGGTTCTGTCAGGCGCTCGATTGGTGGCTGTACCTCGCTGGCGTGCGACCCAGGGTATCGATGCGCGGCCCGTCCATCGAGTTCAGCAGCGACGGACTCTTCGGTGCGCTCGGCCTGCAGCTTGCACTCGTGGCCGTTCGACGCCCGGGTCTGGCGTCGTGCTCATCGTGCGGACGACCGTATCTGCCTTCGCGACGCCTGCAGTCGGGGAGATCGAACTACTGTCCATCGTGCGGCTTGGCGGCCGCACGCCGTGACGCATCGGCGCGCTATCGAGAGCGCCAGCGTCAATCACTCCTCGGGTAACCCACATTCACACCCCGATCGCCGCCGCCACGTGCCCCCAACTCCGATCCTCGACCCCTTCGAGCCGCCGCAGGTAGACCGTCGTCACCGCCAGCGATGAATGGTCGAGGAACGCACTGACCGCCTCGACCGACTCGCCGGCATCGCGTCGCGGCACCATTGCCTGTAACCAGCGTTCCGGGCGCGGGCGTCGTTAAGCCCGCAGTCACCTCACCGAGCGCCCCGCCGGACGTGACCACCGAACCAAGGAGGCTTGGCTTGACGGTGGGGTGCCCAGTAGCCCGTGGGGACGGCAGCACCTTGGCTCGCGCGGATCTTAATGGCGCCCGGGAACGTGGCCCTCTACAACACCGGCTACGCCCTGTCCGTCTGCTCCTGCGCATGCCGGCCGCCCATGCCGATTGTCCGCGCCAATTGTCCGCCCGACAGCGCGACGAGCCCGAGAGCCACAATCGTCACATCTGACAGGATCCCGAGAACGATAAAGACGAGCAACGCTCCAGAGATCGCTGCGATTGCCGCGGCAGCCCACATCAGGAGATGACGGCCGCCTGCGTCCTTGTGTCTGAGGCTCGCCCGTACATCGATGTCGAGCACCGAGATTCCCATCCCGAGTCCGGCCGTGCCGACCATCGTCAGCCAAGAAGGACCCGTTTGGGCGAAGCCAACCCAGAACACTCCGATTCCAATGATCGCGCCGACGATCCTGTACGCAGCGAGTGAAGCCGCCAACGCCGAACACAGCCATCGCCCAAGCACCACGCCGACGCCCGCGGCTGCGATCACCAGGCCAGTCTGCAGAGGGTCGCCGTACAACCTGAACGAATAGAGCGGCACTATCAGCGCGACCGAGGCAGCAACGGCGATCAGACCGACAGACTCATATCGCGCCGACCAAGATCGCCGAGCCGTTGCGTCTGGCGCCGTCGCCGGTAGCTCGATGATCACGCCGAAGCCGTCCGCCTCCTCGAAACCGTTCGACAGTCGCGCGGCTGACGACAAAGCGGCCGCAGGCTGGTGCCCGAGCTGGCGATCGGCCGCGATGGCGAGGAACACCGCTCCAGCGGAGAAGGGGAAGGCCGCCAAAGCCATGGCATTCCCGCCGATCTCTTGCGCGGCGTAACCCATCGTCACCGCGCCGATGGCGGTGCCTACTCCATAGGCCATGAATTCGTAGACCCGTCGTCGCCTTCCACTCCACCGATGGACTTCGAGGGATGCGGTTAACGCGCGCGGCGCGGCCGATAGCGCAACGAAGAGAGCTAAGGCGAACACCAGAACCATGGCCGCAGGCAGGGCTGGGACTGCGCTGTTAGGGCTATCGAGGACGATCGCGACCAGGATGGACACGACGCCCGCCCCGAGTCCGAAGAGTCCCGAGAGCAATGTCAGCGTAACGCTCGGAATCCGCGCTCCTATTACGTGCCCGGCAACAAATGCCGCGGCGCCTGCGAACAGAATCTCGCCAGACTGCTCATTGCCACTACCGACGATGTAGACGATGAAAAAAAACACGCCGACGTACGCCGCCGACGCGCCCGCGGTGAACAACGTCGCCTCAGCCATGACCGGCAGCCACTCTCTGTGGCCCGGAGACAAAGGCGTGGATGTAACCCGCTCGGTTAGAGTGCGCCAAGCCGCGAAACCGGCGGCGGCCGAGACGGCCAAGCCCGCAAAGGTCATCCAGAAACCCCCACCGAGAACGAACAAGAGATCGACATTGCCGAGGAGCGTGCGGAGCACGTGACCGCCGACCGTCGCGTTGAATTCGGTGAGCTGATACCCCCAATAGAGCATCAGGACCGACCCGCCTAGCCCTAGGGCCATGACCACGAGAGCCAGCCAGCCAGCTCTCCTCGCAACCCAGTGCGACATGGCCCCAGCCACAACGCCCGTTGACAACAGGGCGACGATGATGACTTCGCCACCGATCTGGAGACCAGACGCGACCAGTGACTCCGCGTCGTTCACCCTGATCGATACCCACGGCAGGACGAGGCCGAGCAGGGCCGTCAGGCCGCCCGCAAAAGCCAAGAGGATTTCGGCTGAGCCAGTGCGCTCGCCACCCTCGGCTTTGACGTCGCTCAAGGGCATGACCGTGCTAGCGGCAGTCGCAGCCCTTCGTTGGGCTGTTAGGTCGGCACCGCAGCGCAAGCAGAACGACGCGTCGTCAGCCGCCCGCTCGCCGCACTTTGCACAGTAACCGGGCATGCCCTGTCTCCAGTGGGCGATTCGCTGGTCACGATTATGCCGCTCTCGTTCCTTTGGCGTTAGCCGATTTTTGACGATGCCTGATAGCGAGAGACTCGGTGCGCTCCCGTTCCGCCAACCGCTTGAGCGCCTCGAGGTCGCGCGGCGAGATCTGGATCAACGGGCCGGCCATCAGGTCGTCCGGGAGATGATCGTGTAGACCGACCCCTCGAAGCCAGGGCTGATGCCGAAGTCGAGCCGGCGCATGGTGCGCCGACGCCGCGCCATCCTGTCGGTCGCTGCCCGCGCTTGCGGCCAGACAAGGACGTGCGACCTCACGGTCCCGGATCGGTCCGGTCGCCCCGGCCGAGGTCTTTCCGGGGCCGTCGCTCGGAAGCGATGTGGTTCGGGTCATGGCCGGAGTCAACGCGTTGCCGTCTCATACCCCGATGGCCGCCGCCACGTGCCCCCAGCTGCGATCCTCGACCCCTTCCAGCCGTCGCAGGTAGACCGTCGTCACGGCCAGCGATGAGTGGTCGAGGAAGGCACTGACCGCCTCGACCGACTCACCGGCATCGCGTCGCAGCTTGGCGGCGGTGTGGCGCAGCACCTCGTGAATCAGCAGCAGTGGGCGACGAGGGTCCGGGATGCCGTGCCGTTGTCGTAATCGCCGACGGCCCAGGCGTTCGAGGTCGACGTAGCGGCCACGCCATGGAGGAGGTCTGAGTACGAGGATCCGCCTGGGTTGGGGCTCGGCAACTTGGTCCAGCTGGTGCCGTTCCAGTGAAGGATGAGGGTCCGGAGTATGGTGCCGTCCAAGTACTCGCCGACGGCCCAGGCGTTCGAAGCCGACGTGGCGGCCACCCCGAGGAGCTCGTTGAAGTTCGAGGAGCCACTCGGGTTGGGGCTCGAAACCTTCGTCCAGCTGGTGCCATCCCAGTGCAGGACGAGCGTCTGGTACGTTGTGCCGTCGTAGTAGTAGCCGACCGCCCAGGCGTTGGTGGCCGACGTGGCGACCACGCCGTTGACACGGTTGTCGTTCGAGGAGCCACCGGGGTTGGGGCTCGCCACCTTGGTCCAACGGGTACCGTTCCAGTGCAGGATGAGCGTCTGGGTTGCCGTGCCGTTGTCGTAACCACCGATGGCCCAGACGTTCGAGGCCGACGTGGCGACCACGCCGTCGAGGAAGTTGGCGCTCGCCGCGCCGCCCGCGTTGGGGCTCGCCACCTTAGTCCAACGGGTACCGTTCCAGTGGAGGATGAGGGTCCGTTTTGCGGTCCCATTCCAGTAGTCGCCGACGGCCCAGGCATTCGAGGCTGACGTGGCAGCGGTGCTCCAGAGTTCGTCGTAGTTCGACCCGGTCCCGGGATTGGGACTCGCGACCTCGGTCCAGCGGCTGCCGTTCCAGTGCAGGATGAGGGTCCGGGCGGCTGTGCCGTCGGAGTAGCTGCCGACCGCCCAGGCGTTCGAGGCCGAAGTGGCAACCACGCCGTCGAGCTCGTTGAAGTTGGAGGAGCCGCCCGGGTTCGGGCTCGACGCCTTGATCCAGCTAGTGCCGTTCCAGTGCAGGATGAGCGTCCGGGCGGCTGTGCCATCGTCGTAGTCGCCGACGACCCAGGCGTTCGAGGTTGACGTGACTGCCACGCTCCGGAGGAAGTCGTCATTCGAGGAGCCGCCCGCATTCGGCGTGGGGACCTGCGCCCAAGTCGACGATGTGACAGCGGAGACCGCTGCGGAGGCAGACGTGCCAAGCACGCCTGCGACGAGGAACGACGCGGCGAGCATCCGGCGCGTCGGCGCGCGCCGCCGGGATATCGCCGGGACCGCGGTTCCGCCTGCGCTGGGCTTGATCATCGCGGCATCCTCCGGTGCGACCATTCCCCGGAACCTTCGGGCCGATCCGGAGATGAACCGTGTGGACTATGCACGCATCACACGCGATCCGCTAGCCTGTCGACCCTCGCGGTCCGTGGCCACCGGTCCGGCTCGGCGGGTTCGTCACGGGCCTCGGTCGAAGAATCATCGCGCCATGGTGGCCTGCGGCCCATGTTCACGGTCTCGTCCCCTCACACCCCGATGGCCGCCGCCACGTGCCCCCAGCTTCGATCCTCGAGCCGCCGCAGGTAGACCGCCGTCACCGCCAGCGACGATTGGTCGAGGAACGTACTGACCGAGGCGGCATACTGGCCCAACCGTCAGGTTGACGACTCCCCCTGAGTCCAAACGTCCAAGTCTCGATGGAAGTCAGGTTGCTTTACCGCGATGAATTACCTCTGCGTCGACAAACTTCCAACGTGTGGATCGAGGGCTTGCACGTGAGCGCCGTCCAGAACGGCCTCGCCCCTCGCATCTGGCTTGCCGAGAAGAAGAACATCTGTGACCCACGGATGGAAGGTGGACTTTGGGCGGCTACGAGTTCGCAGGTGGCCAGGCATCGGAGGTTGGCCGGGCGGTTCTGTTCGGTTCAAGGCCACCCGCGAATGACGCGCTGTGGGCAATTGCTCGCAGCCGGGGCTTCGAGCCGATCGTCTATGACCGCAACGCTGCCAATCGCGAGAAGGAAGGTCGAAAACAGCATCACCACGGAGATCCTGGCTGACTCGTACGAGCGGATGAGGGCCGACGAGGACTGAGGTCACTCTCGTGGCGGGGGACGCTGACTATGTGCCGACCGTCGCGCAGGTGCGTGGGCGCGGGTCACGTTCAACGTGATGTTCTGGGACCACGCCTCGCGGGAGCTCCGGGAGTCCGCATCTAAGTTCGTTGCGATGAACAACTTCCTCGGCTACCTGGCGGTAAGGGCTTGAAAGCGGACGGTCTGTGACCGAGTACACCGAGCGCGAACTCATCCTGCCGGCTCTGGCGCTCCTGGACCAGCACGCGGCGGGCCTTACGACATCGGACCTCATTCGCGAGCTCACCGCCATCCTCGAGCCCGACGGGCACGACGATGAGATCCTGGCGGGTCGGAACGACACCTACTTCAGCCAGAAGGTGAGGAACCTCGTCTCGCACCGGACCTTTGGTGGGACCCGGACTCGAGACCTACGACGCCGACCAGCAGCGCCACACGATCACTTCCGCTGGCCGTGGCTACCTTCGCGAAGCGCGCGATCGTCGCGGCAGACGCCTCAGGTCGGTCCCGCTGGCACGAATCGACCTGCGTCTCGTGTCACGAAATCGGCCTTGCAAAGGATAGAATGTCCTGACAGACTGACGCGCAGGTTGCCGTGGCTTCACCTGCACCTAGCCGGTCTGGGACCACTAGGGCCTCAGCTAGAGGACGACCGACTAATGGTATTGGGCATGTGCCCACTGAGAGGCTATGACCTATGACAAACACCAACGTTGCTACCGAAACGGATCCGGGCACAGGGACTCGTGCGATTTCGATTGATGAGAGCAAAGCCGAGTCTGCGGACAGCTGGACATCGCTTGAGCGGCGCATGCCTGGTCTACGCGGGCGCTTGGAGCGTGCTCGACGCGAATACGACAGCGGGCAGGGCGTTCCGCTTCCGCCAGACGGAGGCTCCAAGTAGCTGGCATTCCGATCCTGGCGTCAGAGGCAAGCGACTACGTCCACTCTCGCGACGCCGCTCTCTTCACGGCACTCAGTTCTCATATTCATGGGATTTGTGCGGAGCCTTCGCTCAAGGCACGTGGCCGCGTCGAGTTGCCGAGCGTGCCCGGTTACCCGTTCTCAGTCATGGACAAGCGGCTCCGGCATGATGGGGTCCGCTATGCGATCTTCTACACGACGAAGATGCCTCCGCACTATGTCGGCCAACCGAGCGTAGCGTTCTGCATCTACGTCTTTTGGATCCAAGCGTACAGTCGTGGTCTCATAGACCGCCTCTTGGGCCATGTCCCTTGGCTGCCGATGTTCGCTGGCGGTCCATGGATCGTGGCGGGATAAGCGTCCGCCGCTAGAAGCAGCCAGGCTGCCTCCGGGAAGCAATCACACCCGCATGGCTGCCGCCGCATTTCCCCTACTCCGATCCTCGACACCTTCGAGCCGCCGCAGGTAGACCGTCGTCACCGCCAGCGACGAGTGGTCGAGGACCGCACTGACCGCCTCGACCGACTCGCCAGCATCGCGTCGCAGCTTGGCCGCCGTATGGCGCTCTAGCATCACCTCGATGAAGAGATCGTCCGCAACCGCGGGGTTGCCGCCCTTCCCGATCGACCTCGCCCTGGAAGGTCGCACCGTCAACGAGTCGGCACGGCTGCGCGATCGGTACGTCTTCCCGTTCGTGATCGACGCGAACGTCCTCATCGAGGATGTCCTCCGTCGATGCAGCGACGACAGCGCAACCCGACCCACGGCCCTTTCCAATCTGATGGCCATGCATGCCATCCGCGTCTACGGCAAGCCCGACCTGTTTGACGAGCTGGCCGAACACCTGCCTCGGACGGCCGCGAAGAAGGGTGTCGCTCTGGACCGTGCCTGGGCCGTCATTGGCACGGACTACGCGCCGTACATCCGCTTGGTGGACCCGACGGGGTTCGTCCTTCCCGACAGCGAGGATCGGCTCAGCGAGGTGATGTCGATCGACCCCGATGACGAGCCCAGCGCGAGGCTCAGCCGGATGATCGACCCGAGCATCCTCCTCACGCGCGACCGTCGCGCCCTGCTGCGTTTCGGCTTCGGAGTCTGGATCGAGGACCTCGAGATGGAAGCCGCGGTGCTCGTTACGGGCGACGACTGGCTCAAGGCGACGCTGCGCGTTCGTGACAACACCTTCCAGGCGCATGTGGACATCGGTAGCGACGCGGTCGCGGTGGTCGGACGAGCAACCGTCGCAGCCGGTCGCCGAGCGGTGCAAGGCGACGGCCGACCATCCGCTCACCGCAGCCATGATCATCATCGTCGCGGCGATGGTCATCTGGGCGAAACGAGACTCCGAGATGTGGTCCATCATGGCCAAACGGCTCGCAGCGGGCGCGATCGAGGTCGGCCGGGCGTCTGCTCCGACGCTCGTCTCTCGAGCAGAAGCCTCGGAGGTCGCCGGCGCCAGGCTCGCGACTTACCGCGACCTGCACCGCACCCCAGGCACTCCGGAGACGCTGATCGCGCGCACACTCGCGATCGGTCCCCGTCCAGGACTCACGCCGTCAGAGATCCGCGAGATCACCGGCCATCGGTTCGCCGTCAGACGGATCCTCGACGCCTACCCGGCCTTCGTCCGGGATGCGGATGGTCGTTGGCATCTCGGCGTACCGGCTCGGTTCCCGTAGTGTGCGGCTACCTCACACCCCGATGGCTGCTGCCACATGCCCCCAGCTGCGATCTTCGACACCTTCGAGCCGCCGCAGGTAGACCGTCGTCACCGCCAGCGACGAGTGGTCGAGGAACGCACTGACCGCCTCGACCGACTCACCAGCATCGCGTCGCAGCTTGGCCGCCGTATGGCGCAGCACATGGAGCCCCGTCGGCGCCAGACCAGCCAGCACCAGGTACCGCCGGAAGCGTCCGTAGAAGGTGCCCGAGCTGATGCCCGATGGTCCGGCTCCGGCCTGCCAGAGCGAGGTGGTCGGGTCCATTGTCGCCAAGTCAAGCGACGCATCGGCCAGCGTCGTCCGGACGGCGTCATACGCCGGTCGAGGCAGTTCCCGCCGTCCCTGCTTGCCACCCTTGCCCCGATAGGCGTAGAAGACGGTCTCACCCTCGATGCTGATGTCACCAGCCTTGAGACCGATGACCTCCGCTCGCCGTCGTCCGGTCAGCACCAGGGTGACGATGATGGCCCGGTCCCGTCGGCCCCGGATGGTGTCGGGGATGACCGCCAGGAGGCGCCGCACCTCAGCAGGCCCGTAGCCACGCGCCGGTGCGGAGACGGTCCGTGGACGCTCGAGGGCATCGCACGGGTTATAGGGCAGCAGGCGCATCCGGATCAAGAAGCGGTAGAAGGAGGACAGACAGGCGATACGGGCACCGACCGTGGTCGAGCTTGGTGTCCGGCCCGAGGCACCGATGCCATGGGCGTAGGCGAGCACCTCACCCGGGGTCACCCGTTCCGGTGTGGTGTGGGCGAAGAACGGCCAGAGCATGCGGCTGTAGCTCTCGACGGTGCGCGTACTGCCTGAGCGGTTGCCCTTCTCGACCAGGAAGGCGTAGAGCGCCTGGTCCCAGGTCGATGGGTCACCCTGCGCGCGGGCGGGTAGGAGCGGTGGGTTCATGGGCGTGGCCTCTGAGCTGCGGACGGTGGATGCCACCATCCATTGCTCAGGTGCGCCGGGATTGCAACGATGTTCCGATGGTGAAGGTCGACGCCGGATCGAGGCCGCCGCATCCCTGGCCGCCCGTAGGTCCGCCCCTCCGACGCGCCGAATGGCTCCGTCGTTCCGGCCGTTTGCTCCGTATCGTGCAAGGCTCGCTATCCCTACCGTCCTGTGGATGACCCCATACAACCGTGTCGTCCTCGTGATCGGCGGCGCGGCCGTCCTTGCCAGCATCTCCGTCGCGGCCATCTTCATGCAGACGACTGCGAGCGCCACGCAACTCGAGACGGACGAGGCGTCGG
>PNAP01000062.1 GCA_003169735.1 Chloroflexota bacterium
ATGCGAACGAGTTGGCGCTTGAGAGCGCGGATGGCATCCCGCCAGCTCTTGCCCTCGGCCCGTTTCTTGGCGATGTACGCCTGTGCCGGCGGGTGATGCCACGCCTGGATCAGGGCGATGACATAGAACGCTCGGTTGAGTTGGCGATTGCCGCCGCGGTTGAGTCGCATGTGGTGCGTCTGGCCGGAGCTGGCCGGGATCGGCGCCACACCGGCCAGTGCCGCCAGGGCATCGGCCGAGCGGAAGCGATCGACATCGCCGACCTCGGCGATGAGTTTGGCGGCGACGAGCACACCGACGCCGGGCATCTCGAGCAGGGGATGGCCGGCTACCCGTTCGGCGATCCGGCGGCCCATCGCGCGCTCCTCGATGGCGAGACGGCGCAGCCGGTCCAGGCGTGACCGAGCGAGCTCGGCCTGGACGCTGGTGAGCGGTCGCAGCAGTCGTGCCACCGTCCGCTGGTGACGGACGGCGGTCAGGTTGGCGGCCGTGGCGCCGTAGCCTGGAGCCAGGATCCGCAGATCGGCGTGGAGCCGATTGCGGACGCGGGTGATCTCGGCGACAAGATCCTCGCGCGCCTCCACCAGGAGCTGCAGCTCGTGGCTCGCATCGACCAAGCGGACGGGCGGCAGGTCTCGTTCCCGAACGGTCACCCGGGCGATGGCCAGCGCGTCGCCCGGATCGCTCTTGCCGGGACGCCGCGTGCGCAGCCGTTCCCGACGCGAGAGCTGTGGCGGGACCTCGCGCACGGTCCGGCCGGCGGCGATCAGGAAGCGTGCTGCCGGAGCTCCATAGCTCGAGGAACCCTCGACGCCGATGATCGCTTGCGGCGACGAGTCGACGGCCCACGCCAAGAGGTCGCGGTGGCCGACCGGGTCGTTGACGAAGGTGCGTTCGTCGAGTGCCGTGCCCAGCTCGTCGACGAGGCAGGCCGCCAGCGTCGCCTTGTGGGTGTCGATACCGATGGCATCCATCCCGAGTCCTCCCACGTGTGCCGATACGATGGACACGGACCGGGCGGGCAGCAGTGCGTCGGGGTGAAAAGCCACGCTCCTATGAGGCCACGCTCGGTCCATCGCTCTCCGAGGACGGGGGCACTTGATGCAACAGCCACCGGCGACCGGGGCTCTGGCTAGGGGAGCCACCCGTCTTCGAGAGCAACCCTCGCACCTACGCGAGAGCGCTGTTCACGCTACGCACTGGCAGGAAACCGCCGCGGGACGTCTGGCTCAGGCCGGACCGCGGACCGAGCACTTATCCCGACGCGGCCGAGCACTTTGTCCGGACGATGCCGAGCACTCGCGCCGACGCGGCTGCCAACAACGTGCCACCGCTACTTCGGCGGCCATGCTCGCTGCCTCCGCGAACCGCATCGTCCGCGACCCAGCGAAGACGCGGTCGGCCCCCTCGCCGCGCGCCACGCTGCCGTGTACCATTCGTGGCCTGATGGCCCGAATCGACGATCCAGCGCGCCGCTCGCTTGGGCATCCCCTCGCGCTTCCCGGGGTCGCCGGCGCCTGACCGCTGCGCGACCCAAGATCCCGAGCCCACCCTCCCCGACTCTCACCAAGCTGAGGGCCATGCCATGACCTCCGACGCGAGCACCAGACCCCATATCGACCGATACGAGCCGACCGAGATCGAGCCGCGCTGGCAGGCGCGATGGAACGAGATCGGCCTGTATCGCACGGATCTGAACGACACGACGAAGCCCACGTACTACGTCGTGACCATGTACCCGTACCCGTCCGGTGACCTCCATATCGGCCACTGGTCGATCATGGCCACCACCGACGCGGTCGCCCGATATCACCGCATGTTGGGCAAGAACGTGTTCTTCCCGATGGGCTTCGATGCGTTCGGGCTGCCGGCCGAGAATGCAGCCATCAACAGCGGCGTCCACCCCGCCAAGTGGACCTTTGCCAACATCGAGGTCATGCGCCGCCAGTTGCGGACGATGGGCAACATGTTCGATTGGGACGCCGAGGTGGTCACGGCGACGCCCGAGTTCTACCGCTGGAACCAGTGGTTCTTCCTGAAGTTCCTGGAGAACGACCTGGCCTATCGGAAGATGCAGGCGGTCGATTGGTGCCCCAAGGATCAGGTCGTCCTCGCGCGCGAGCAGGTGCTCGGCGTGGAACGCGTCTGCTGGCGGTGCGGAACGCAGGTCATCAAGCGCGACCTGGAGCAGTGGTTCTTCCGCACGACGAAATATGCGGACGAATACCTCGACTACACCGGCTTGGACTGGCCCGAGCCCATCCGCCTCATGCAGACCAACTGGGTCGGGCGGAGCGAGGGTGCTGAGATCATCTTCGAGACGGCACCCGACGCATTCCAGCCGGGCGGCGCCGAGCTACCCGTCTTCACGACGCGGCCGGACACACTGTTCGGGGCCACGTTCATGGTCCTCGCCCCGGAGCACCCGCTGGTCGCGAAGCTGACGCATCCCGGGCAGCAGGCGGCCTTGGATGCATATCTCCACGAGACGCGGCGCAAGTCGGAGATCGACCGGCTCTCCACTGACCGCGAGAAGACGGGTGTCGCTCTCGGCGCCGAGGCGATCAACCCCATCAACGGCGAACGGATCCCGATCTGGATCGCCGACTACGTCCTGTCCGGCTACGGCACGGGCGCGATCATGTCCGTGCCTGCCCACGATGAGCGGGACTTCGCGTTCGCCACGCGCTTCGGCCTGCCCATCCGGCAGGTCATCGCCCCGGCCGGGACGACAGCAGGCTCGATGGAGTCGGCCCACATCGCCCACACGGCCGACGAGGTCCTTGTCGACTCCGGCCGATTCACCGGCATGCCTGCACCCGAAGGCGCTCGAGCGATCACCAAAGCGCTTGAGGAAAAGGGTCGGGGCAAGTCGTCGATCACCTATCGCTATCGGGACTGGCTGGTCAGTCGCCAGCGCGCGTGGGGAACGCCCATCCCGATCGTCTACTGCCAGGCCGATCCGTCGTGCGGCGTCGTGCCGGTGCCGGAGGCCGAGCTGCCCGTGCTGCTGCCCGAGGACTTCGAGTTCCGGCCGCAGGGCGGCAATGCGCTCGAGTTCGACGAGCGCTTCACCAAGACGACCTGTCCCAGGTGCGGCGGCCCCGGCCGGCGCGAGACGGACACGCTTGACACGTTCGTCGATTCATCCTGGTATTGGTGGCGCTACCTGACGCCGCACAAGAGCGACGGCCCGTTCGATCGCGCCCTGACCGACCGCTGGTGCCCGGTCGACCAATACACGGGCGGCTCCGAGCATGCCGTGCTGCATCTCATGTATGCGCGCTTCTTCGCCAAGGCCCTCAACGACCTGGGGATGGTGTCGGAGCGCGAGCCGTTCCTGCGCCTCTTCAACCAGGGTCAGATCCTGGGCGAGGACGGCGAACGGATGAGCAAGAGCCGGGGCAATGTGCAGGATCCGGACGAGCTCGTGTCGCGCTTCGGGGCCGACTCGGTCCGCCTCTTCCTGATGTTCATGAAGCCGTGGGAAGCGGACGCGCCGTGGAGCCCGACCGGCATCCAGGGCGTGAATCGCTTCCTGAACCGCGTCTGGGCCGTGACGCTGGATCCGCATCACGGCGATCCGCGGAGCAAGGTCGAGGTGACCGACCCTGAGGCGGCGGCTCAGGAGTTGCGCACGCTCGCCCATCGGACGCTGCGGGACGTGACGGAGGACCACGAGGGCTTCCGGTACAACACGATCATCGCGAAGCTCATGGAGCTGAGCAACGCGCTCGTGCGTTACCGCGGCACGGCCGTCGCCAGGAGCGCCGCCTGGGACGAGACGATCGACCTCCTGGTCCGGATGCTGGCGCCGATCGCACCGCACATCGCCGAAGAACTGTGGTCGCGTCGACTGGCCGCGTCGGGCGCCGAGTGGTCGTCCGTCCATGTCCAGTCGTGGCCGGCCTTCGATCCCTCGCTGGTCGCCGTGGACAGCATCGAGCTGCCCGTCCAGGTCAACGGCAAGCTGCGCGATCTCGTGCCCATGGCGGCCGGCCTGACGCAGGCCGAGATCGAGCCGCTCGTCATGGCTCGCGAGAAGATCCGCGCCCAGCTCGAGGGCAAGCAGGTCGTGCGGGTCGTCCATGTCCCCGGACGCCTGGTGAATATCGTCGTCCGCTAGGGCTTCGAGAGCCCGACGGCGGCGGCCCCGGCGCGGAGCCGTTCGCGGAAGCGCGCCGCCTTGGCCCGGTTGCCACAGGTGTTCATGTCGCACCACTTCCGGCGACCGGTCGGCGAGTGGTCGTTGAACGCCCAGCGGCACTCGTCGTTGGCGCAGATGCGCAGGCGCTCCGGGTGCCCCTGGCTGACCTCGCGTGCCACGCTTTCGACGAGGCGGGCCAGCGCGCCTTCGACCGGATCGCCATCGTGGCGATGGTCGAGCGAGACGCCGTCCGGCGCGGGCACGAGGTAATACGAATAGGGCGATCGGAGCATCCGGTTGACCCGGTCGAGTGCCTTCGGGTCAGGCGTGCGCCGGTCCACGCTCGCATCCACCAGCTCGCGCATCGCGGCGCGCACCTTGTGCACGCGCTGGAGCAGCCGCTCTGACGTCTCCGGATCGGCCGTTACCCGGGCGAGCTGTTCGCGCAGCGACTCGTCGTGCATCAGCCCGTGCTCGCGGAACCAGTGCAGCGCCGCGTCGGCCGTCGCCAGGCGATCGGTCAGTCCATTTCGCGACAGAGCGCGGGTGTTCACGAAGTCGAGCCCGACCTCCAGGTCGACCTGGTGTCCGTGTGGGTTCGAGTGGGCGAGCGGGGGGTGATCGTTCGTTTCGGGAGGTTCGGAGTGGGCGCTCATGAGGTAACCACTATTACATGCTTGACAGGTTACGCGCAAGGGGTTACATTAGTAACCGTTCAAGACAACATCACAAGTTATCCAGAAAGGAGCCGGCACGACCATGGAGATCCTCCTCGTCCTCATCGTGACCATCTTCGTCTTCGACATCCTGGCCGTGCGCTTCGGAACCGACTCGCGTGACCTCATCGAGGATACCCACAACTCGGACATGCATCGGGAGCAGATCTGATGTGGCAGGTTTACGCCATCATCGCCAAAGACATGATGGAGGAGCGTCGGCGCTACGCTGACGCCCGGCGTCGCGGCTGGACGAGCGGCGCCACCTCGTCGCGGCCTCGACATCCCGACCGCGAGACAAGCCGCGAACTGGTCGCCACGACAGCCGGCGGCCCGCTCGGCCGGTAGCCCGGCACGAACCCTTCGTCTTCCTCCTCTTGCGAAAGGCCCGCATCACGCCCCTGATGCGGGCCTTTTCCTACCCTCACGGGCTCGTCTCGGTTACCCTGCGCAGATGCTCAAACTAGGCGCGAACTGCTGGAACCAGTACACCGATTGGCCCGCCTTCCTGGCCGCCCAACAGCGTGCCGACCGTCTCGGCTTCGATTCGATCTGGACGTGGGACCACCTCTACCCCATCGTCGGCTCGCATGTCGGGCCCATCTTCGAGGGCTACACGGCGATGACGGCCGTCGCCGCGACGACGAAGCATGCAACGGTCGGCCTGATGGTCGGTGCCAACACGATGCGCAACCCCGCGCTCGTGGCGAAGATGATCACGACGCTCGATCACGTCAGCGCCGGCCGCGCCATCCTCGGCATCGGAGCGGCGTGGTTCCAGACCGAGCACACGGCCTACGGCATCGACTACGGATCCGGGCCGCCTGAGCGGCTGCGCTGGCTGGCCGAAGCGCTGCCGATCATGCGCGGCATGCTCCGCGGCGAGGAACCGACGCTCGAGGGTCCGCGGTATCGCGTCGCTGCCATCCGCAATGATCCGCCGCCCGTGCAGGCGAAGCTGCCCATCCTCATCGGCGGCGGCGGCGAGCGCGTCACGCTCCGCCTCGTGGCGCGCTACGCGGACGCCTGCAACATCGGTGGCGGTCCGGCCATCGTCAAGGCCAAGGACGCCATTCTCATCCAGCATTGCGAATCGATTGGTCGTGATCCCGCCGAGATCGAGCGGACGTCGGGCATGGGCACGGTCATCATCCGGGACTCACGCGCCGAAGCGGAGCGGATCCACCGCGAGATGTTCGAGCGGAACGGACGGGCCGATCCATGGACCGACCAACCGGTCGGCACGCCCGAAGATGTCGCCGAGCGTTTCGCGGAAATGCTCGACATCGGCTACGGCAACCTCATCGTGGGCTTCCCCTCGCCCTATGACGAGGAATCGATGACCCGGCTGGCGACCGAGGTCAGGCCGATGCTGGAGGCACACCCCGCGGCGGTGAACTGAGCATCGCCACGAGATCGGTGTCCCAGATAAGTCGCTGATAAGCGGCGCTGATTAGATTCCTGCTCGACGTCCGCCGACCAGTCCGAAAGTGCCCTCGGCCCGAGCGGCGGACGTTCGATGCCCGCCCGAGCCTTCGTCCTCACCCTGCCCGCCAGCCGCTGCCCGCCAGGGAGCGATGCGATGGAAACCTACCCGTCCGATTGGCGGCCCATCGGCGATGACGTCGATCACGCGACGGTCGTCGGTAGCGTTACGGCCGCCCGTGGTGAGCGCGCACCCGCCCCGCCCCCGAAGGATCGATCGTCGGGCCGCGTGCCGGCGGCGGCCGCGGCGGTACTCCTGCTGGGCGGCATCGCGGCGATGCTCGGCGTCGTCCTGGTAGCGTGGACCGCCGCTCCCTCGGATGTCTCGATCATCGGCGGCAGCCTCGTCGCGCCGTCCACGACCGATCAGGCCAGCGCGCCCGGATCGTCCCAGACGTCATCAGCGGGACAGGCGCTGATCGGCCCGGGCGGCGACGTCATCGTCGACGTCGAGGGTGCCGTCGAGCAACCCGGCCTCCACCGACTGCCGGCCGGCGCGCGCGTCGGTGACGCCATCGCCGCTGCCGGCGGCTTCGATGCGCATGTCGACGCCTCTGCCGCGGCCGGCGAGCTGAATCTGGCCACGCCGCTCACCGACGGCGCCAAGATCCACGTTCCCGCGCTCGGCGAGTCGGCAGCTCCGGCAACGGCCGCGGCTCCCGGCGGTGCGGCGACCCCGGGCCCCGATGGGCAGAGCCCTGGTGCGGCCGCGCTCATCGATCTCAACGCCGCGGACGAGACGCAGCTCGAGACGCTGCCCGGCATCGGGCCCGTCACGGGCGCGGCCATCGTCGCCGCGCGCCAGACCGCGCCGTTCACCACCGTCGATGACCTGCGGACGCGCGGCATCGTCGGCCAGAGCACGTTCGACAAGATCAAGGCGCTGGTGACGGTCGGCGGTTAGGGCGCGGAACGACGAACGCCATGCCTCGCGCCGGTTGGCTCGCCATCGGCGGCATGGTCGTCGGCCTGGCCGCACCGCTCGTGCCGCCGCTGCCGCTCGCGGCCGCGCTCGTCGGCGGAGCCGCGGTCCTCGCCCTGGCGGCGGCGTTCATCGTCGCGCGCCGCTCGATGGCCGTGGCGGCCGCGGCGTTCGGGGCGGGGACGGTTCTGCTTCGAGTCATGCTCGGCCTCGCCTTCGGCCCAGCGACGATCGACCATCCGCCGCCCACCGACGAACGTACGTGGCACGCGACCGTGTTGACCATCGGCTCGGCGGGCGGTGGCATGCAGCGCGCCGTCCTTGCCGCCACCGATGACGATGACGGTCCATGGCGGATCTATGCGTGGCTGCCGCGCTTTCCGATCGTTGCGCCGTCCGATGAGCTTCGGTTCACTGCCGCATTGCAACCGGCCGCAACGGGCGCGGGATTCGGCGACTACCTGGCGGAGAACGGCGCCGTCGCCACGGCCAGGATCGATTCGGTCGATGTCCTGCCGACGACATCCATGTTCGGAGCGCTTGAGGACGTGCGGCGCGCCGGCGGCGACCTGCTCGCGCGGGCGCTCCCAGCTCCGCAGGCTGGACTTGCGGCGGGCATCCTGATCGGGCTTCGTGACGAGGTCGACCCGGGTCTCGCGGCGGACTTCACGACCTCGGGACTCAGCCATGTCGTGGCCATCAGCGGCTGGAACATCGCGGTCGTCGGCGGCGTGGTCGCCGCCCTCATGCGCGGCCACTCTCGACGCCGGCGGGCCGTGGTCGTGCTGCTTGCCATCTCCGCCTATACGCTTCTGGCTGGTGCCTCGCCGAGCGTGATGCGAGCCGCCATCATGGGCGCGGTCTGCCTGGTGGCAAGAGAATCGGGCCGACGGGGAGGCGCCGCGACGGCGCTCGGCCTTGCCGCGTGGTCGATGCTGCTGGTCGACCCTTCGGTGGCCGAAGATGCCGGCTTCCAGCTGTCATCGGTGGCCACGGCCGGACTCCTCGCCTGGGGCGGCGCGGCGACACCGTTCCTGCGCCAGCGCCTGCCCGAGCGGACCCCGGGATGGCTCATCGAATCACTCGCCGTCTCCCTGGCGGCACAGGCCGCTACGCTGCCCCTGATCCTGTTCCACTTCGGGCGACTGTCGCTCGTCTCCCCGGTGGCGAACCTGCTCGTCGCGCCGCTGGTGGCGCCGGTGATGCTGGCCGCGCTGATCGGTCTCTGCGTCGGCGCCGCACTCGCGGTCGGCGTGCCGGCGCTCATCACAGCGCCGGTGTCGTTGGCCTTATCGATGCTCATCGGAACGATGGTCGCCATCGTGCACGCGTCGGCCTCGGTGCCACTCGCCAGCGTGGTGCTCCCGCCACCGCTCGACGCGTTCGGTGCGATCGTCGCAGCTTTGCTCGTGGTCGCGTTCGGGACAGCACGCGGACGGCAGTTCGTTCGCGGCATCCGCGGTCTCCTCAGGTCGCGACGGCCGGTGTCGGAGCGGCCGCACCTCATTGCGCGAAGCCCGCGGCCGGTCGTATCGGCCACCAGATCCCGCCGCGACCGCGCCCAGAGCCCGCCCACGGCTCGTCGGTTCATCCTCGCCACCGCCGGAGCGGGCATCGCCCTGCTGGTCGTGGCGGGTTCCCTCGAGGGTGGCCGTCCCGATGGTCGGCTGCGGATGACCGTCCTCGACGTCGGCCAGGGCGATTCGATCCTGTTGGAGGGTCCGCGCGGCGGCCGCATCCTGATCGACGGCGGCCCCGACCCTGACCGCGAGGCGCAGGTCCTCGACGAGCGGATCCCGGCGTGGGACCGGCGGCTCGACCTGGTCGTCCTCACCCACCCGCACGAGGATCACGCAGCGGGGCTCGCGCTCCTACTCGACCGGTATCACGTCGGCGTCGTTGCCGAACCAGGGATGCTCGGTCCGGGACCGGGCGCCCAGGCGTTACGCGCCACCATCGCTCGCCTCAGGCAGCGCGACATCGAGCTTGCGGCAGGCGACTCGCTCACCCTCGATGGTGCGGCGATCCACGTCCTGTGGCCACGTCGCGGCGAGGTCTCGCTCGACCCGCCGGACGACGGGACCGGCATCAACAACGTATCGATCGTGTTCGACGTCCGATTCGGAGCGCGCAGGCTGCTCTTGATGGGCGACGTGGAACAGGAGATCGACCCCCAGCTCATCGCTGCCGGCATCGGGGCGGGCGGACCGGTCGACGTCCTCAAGGTCGCGCATCACGGCAGCAAGACCGCTTCGACGGATCCGTTCCTGAGCGCTGTCGACCCGCATCTGGCGATCATCAGCGCCGGCCTCGGCAATCCCTACGGTCACCCTGCGCCGTCCACCATCGCGCGGCTGCAGGCGCATGGCGCGCGCGTCTTCCAGACCGATCTCGACGGCAGCGTCGAGGTCACCACCGACGGCAACGATCTCGATGTCAGCGCGACCGGAGGACGTCCGGCCAAGACGAGCACCGTCCCCGCGGGGACCGGAGGGACCATCGCGACACGCCCGCGCCCGACGAGCACGACGACGACAACGGCAACGATCGCGGCCGCTGATCCATCGTCGTCGCCCGTGGCCGCTGCCGCCAACTTCTTCTGCGCCATCCCGCTGCCGCTGCTCTCCGCGGATCGCGTCGCCGCGAGTCGAGCAGGTCCTCCCAGGCCGGCGCGGGGCCGGACGGCCGAGCGACCCGAGATCGACGACCCAGGCATGCTCGCTGCGCTCCTCGCCCGTCCCGGCGCCCCGCCGTCGATCGCGGAACGGACCGCGAGCGGCCTCCCTTGCTACGATCGGTGCGATGCCCACCCCGTCCCGACCCGAAGCGGCCGCCGTGCTTATCGCACTCCGCCCATCGCCCCGACTCCTTCGGCACTCAGCTGCGGTGGCGGAGATCGCCGCCTTCCTCGCCTGGCGGATCGCAGCGCGCGGCATCGCCGTGGACCGCCGTGCGGTGGAGAGCGCAGCGCTCCTCCACGACCTGGACAAGGCGCTGCCGTCGGATGACCCGCGTAAGGTGCTCGGCCACGGCGATGCCGGGGCCCAGTGGCTCGTCGACCACGGCTACCCGGAGCTGGCACGTCCGGTCGCGAACCACCCCGTGGCGCGCCTCGGAGATGACGAGCGGTACCGGCGTTGGGCATCATTCGCCAGTCGCGAGGAGCGCATCGTGGCCTATGCGGACAAGCGCGCGGCGCAGCGCCTGCAGACCATGGACGCGCGATTCGCCCGCTGGGAGCGGAGGCACCCGGACTACGGCGATTCGCTCGTGCGAGCGCGGCGACGTGCCGAGCGCCTGGAACACGACATCTGTGCCGCAGCCGGGATCAGCCCGGCCGAAGTGCGGCGCCTGCCGTGGGTCGCGCGCGCCATGGCAACGGCCCGAGTAGGGTCCCGATGAGCGGCCCGGCCGCGCCCGTCGCCTACTTCTGGGGTGAGGACGCCTACGCGCTGGAACGCGCTGTGACCGAGTTCGCGGCCACCCTCGGCACGCCGCAGGAGGCGCTCGCGATCTGGCGAGCTTCCGGCGATGACGATGCCTCCGATGAGTCGGCGGCCACGCCGGCAGCGGGTCGGCGACGAGATCGGTTGCTCAGCGAGATCGACCAACGCCTGGCCACGGCGCCGCTCTTCGGTGGCGGGACGCTCGTCGTGGTGCGGCAGCCCGACACGTTGATCCGCGAAGGGACGGCTCGTGCCCGGTTGATCGCCATGGTCGGGAGGGTCCCGCTCGGCAATGGCCTCTGCTTCGTCGACCTGGTCGCGTCCGGCGCAAGGGGACCGGCCGGGGCAGGTGCTCTCCACGACGCGGTCAAGACCGCCGGGGGGCTGACTCGCCAGTTCCCGGCACTGACGCGCGAGCGGATGGAGGGCTGGATCGTCGGTCGCGCCGCCGAACTCGGTTCGAGCCTGGCTCCGGGCGCTGCTCGCCTGCTGGCCGAACGGATCGGCGCCTATGTCCGCGAAACGGACGTCGATCGCCGTCGACAGACCGAGTTGGCTGACCAGGAACTCCAGAAACTGGCTCTGCACCGCCCGGGCGGCGCGATCACGCGCGAGGACGTCATGGAGTTGGTGCCCGAGACGGTGCCCGGTTCAGCCTGGGCGTTCCTCGATGCGGTCGGGCTGCGTCGGCAGCGCGACGCCGCGCTCCTGGCGGAGCGGCTCATCGCGGACGCCACGCCAGCGCCGGTCCTCATCGCACAGCTTCATCGCCGGTTGCGCGAACTGGTCGTCGTGCAGGAACATCTCGAGACGGGGACGCGCGGCCCAGCTCTGATGCGGGCGATGAAGCTCCAGCCGTTCCGGGCCGAGAAACTCGAGCAGCAGGGTCGTCAGTGGACGAGTGAGGGGCTGATGCGCGCCATCGAAGGGCTCCTCGAACTGGATCTCGCCAGCAAGGGCATCGCGCTCGACGGGTCGACGCATCAGATGTCGGATGGGCGGACGGCGCTCGGCATCCAGCAGTGGCTGGCGGAGACGCTCGTCGGGTGAGCCGTTACTCGGCCAGTGAGCCGGCTCGCTCCCGCATCACGACATCGGACTCGATGGCGAAGACGCAGCGGCCGTCGGGCACGTCGAGCAGTTCGATGAGGTCGGGATCGAGGTAGAGCTGGTGGCAACCGGTGCAGAGCGCCGCCGGGATGCCGAAGCAGAGTCGTTCGGTGGCATCAGGCATGCGGAAGGTGGCATCGAAGCGCGACTCGACCAGCGAACGGTCGCAGCCGGGGCAGTGGTCTCGTAGCCAGGTCATCGCTCGTCCGATCTCGCTTCGATGCGTCGCTGGAGCGGCAGGGCTGCCGTCTCCAGACGATGCTAGGTTCGGTGACGAGGGGTCCGCATGACCCGGATGTACGGTCGGCGCGAAGCGCAATGGGTCATGGGGGCCCGCCCACCAGCCTCGTTCCTGCTATTGGACGCGCAGCAGCAACGGCGCCTCGGACCACAGTTTCTCGAGCCCGTAGAAGTCACGCTCGGGCCAGGCCATGACATGGACGATGACCGAGCCGTAGTCGATCAGCACCCAGTGCGCGTCGGGTGCACCCTCACGGCCGATGGGCAGCACGCCGTCCGCCTTCAGGCTCTCGATGATGCCGTCGGCGATACCGCCGAGCTGACGTTCCGAACCACCTGAGCAGATGACGAAATAGTCGGTGAGTGTGGTCAGGGCGCCGACCGAGAGGAGCACGATCTCGGCCGCCTTCTTATCGGCCGCGAGGTCGACGATCCGCCGCGCCAATGCGAGCGCCTCGCGAGCCTGGCGCTGCTGCGCTTCCGATGTCTCTGGGGACGCGTCCGGAGCTGACCCGGGGGCCACGCGGCGGCGGCGGGACGGCAAGCCCGGGCGCCGTTCGGGCGAGGTAGGCGCGGCCGTCGTAGTGACCTTGGATTCCGTGGCGACCACCGGCTTCTTGGCGACCGTTGGTGCCTTGGCCACCCTGGGTGTCTTGGCAGCCTTGGGTGTCGTGGCAGCCTCGGGTGTCGTGGCAGCCTTTGGTGCGGCACGCGTCTTGGCGGTCGGGCTCGTCCGTGAACGCGGTCGAGGCATGGGTTCTTCGGTCAATGGGTCTCTCCTCGATAGAGATGGTGACGCTCGATGTAGTCAGCGACCGCGTCGGGCACCAGGTAGCGGATCGAATGACCGGCGCCAGCGCGCAGGCGGATGTCGGACGCGGAGTTGCCGAGATCGGGGCCGTCGAGGAACGCGATGCGGTCGACAAGGCCCGGGAAACGCTCCGCCAGCCAAGCCGGATCCGGTCGCGTGAAACCCCACCGCGGAACGACGGCCAGCCGGCACAGCTCGAGGATGCGGTTCGGTTCGCGCCACGTCGGCAGGCCGAGCAGCGCCTCGACCGAGAGGATGAAGACAAGATCGGCCCGCTCACCGATGAGCGACTGGAGCGTCTCCACCGTATAGCTGACACCCGGCCGATCGATCTCCACGCGGCTGATCGAGAACCGGGGATTGCCGGCGATGGCCAGCTCGACCATCTCGGCGCGCTGAAGCGCCGGAGTGACCTGCTGGTCACCTTTATGCGGAGGCACGCCCGACGGCATGAACAGGATGCCCGCCAGACCGAGATCCTCCCGGCAACGTTCGGCGATGGCGAGGTGGGCGTAGTGGATCGGGTCGAACGTCCCGCCCAGCACACCCCAGGCACCCGTCGCCGCCATGCCCGTGACGACAGGGCTCAGATCCAAGGCTGTCCGTCCCACTCCAGCTCGATTGACCCGATGTGGACGGTATCGCCCGCTGCCACGCCGGCCTTGATGAGTTCCTTCTCGACGCCCATGCGTGCCAGGTCGCGCTGGAAGCGCTCAGCGGATTCCTCGTTCTCGAAGTTGGTCTGGGCTGCGAGCCGTTCGACCCTCCGTCCCCGGACGCGGTAGCCGTCGGTTGCCCGCTCGACGGCAAAGCCGGACTCCGTCGCGTCGAAGCGGTGGACCACGACACCGGCGGGTTCACCGGGCTGGGCGAGGGTCGCCGCGTCGGGCAGCAACTCGGCGAACGCCGCGAGCAGGTCGCCCATGCCGAGCCCGTCTCGCGCCGAGATGGCCACGACGTCCAGGCCCTCTGCTCGGCGCGCCTTTCGAAAGGCCACCAGGCGCGCCTCGGCGCCCGGCACATCGAGCTTGTTGGCGACGATCAGCGTCGCCTTCTCGAGCAGCGCGGGATCGTGTTGCCCGAGTTCGTCGCGGATGACCTGGTAGTCCCATTCCGGGTCTCGCGCCGCGAGGTCGACCACGTGCGCCATGACCCGCGTCCGCTGGACATGGCGCAGGAACGCGTGTCCGAGTCCGGCGCCACTGCTCGCCCCTTCGATGAGGCCGGGCAGATCGGCGATGGTCGCGCGACGATGATCGGTGGCGTCACGAGCCTCGAGGTCGAGGACGCCCAGGTTCGGCGTGAGCGTGGTGAACGGATAGTCGGCGACCCGTGGGTCGGCCGCGGTCACCGCGCCGAGGATGGTGCTCTTGCCGGCGTTGGGAAGACCGACCAGGCCGATGTCGGCGATCAGCCGCAACTCCAACCGGATGTGGCGCTCCTGGCCGGGCTCACCCTTCTGAGCGTGAGTGGGGACCCGGTGGGTGGAACTGGCGAAGTGGACGTTCCCGAGGCCGCCCCGCCCGCCGCGCGCGATCATCACCGCCTGGCTCTTGACGACGAGATCGGCGATGAGGTCGCCGGTGCCCGAATCGAAGACCACCGTGCCCGGTGGGACTGGCAGTTCCAGATCGCGACCTGCCTTGCCGTGACGCTTCGAGCCCTCGCCGTGACCCCCTGACGTGGCGCGGAAGTGGTGCTTGAAGCGATAGTCGCCGAGCGTCGTCAGGCCTGCGTCGACGACAAGATTTGCCGATCCGCCGCGGCCGCCATCGCCACCGTCCGGCCCACCGCGAGGAACATGCGCTTCGCGTCGGAAGCTCGACGCTCCGTCACCGCCGTCACCGGCCGTGACGGTCAGCAAGACGTGGTCGAGGAACATCTCGGCCATCGTAGCCCAAGCGCGCCATTGGTCGAGCGATAGCCTCCGGGCGCGGCTGCCCGGAGGCGTGCGCTGATCTGGCGCGGCTAGCCAGTCAGCCCAGCAAGCTAGCTCGCCCAAGCGCGCCGCGCTCATCCTGCGCGGTTAGCAGGTGAGCGCATCAGACGCCATTGGGCGAGCGCAACCACTCGGAGTGGCTCAGTCGGTGAGGGTCAGGGACGTGCCAGGTAGTCGAGCGGGTTGACGTCGTACTGGAACCAGTCCGGATCCGGCCCGACCACGACGCCGAAATGGAGATGCGTGCCGGTCGAATAGCCCGTCGAGCCCATATAGGCGATGACCTGGCCCTGCTTCACGAATTCGCCCGGCTTGACGGCGAACGCCGTTAAGTGGCAGTAGATGGTGAAGAAGTCCGGCCCGTGCTTGATCCAGACCTCGTTGGCGCCGCGGTTATCGCGCCACTGGGCGAAGACGACGATGCCATCGGCGGCAGCGAGGATGGGCGTGCCGTGGGTGGAGGCGATGTCGAGGCCGTAATGGATGGGCGGGATGAACAGCTGCGTGATCTGACCGCCATTGGATACCGGCCACAGGAAGCTGTGGTCGGCGGCCACTTCCGCGGCCGTGAGCGTCAGGCGCGGATCGTTGGTATGCAGCATGTGACCGTGCGGCGGACCGGCGAGGGGCCCGCCCGGCAGCCAGCTGCTGCGATCTTCGGGGTGATGCTCGCCGGGATACCAGGGCGGGTTGTTGTTGGGCGGCGGCGGCGCCGTAGTCGGCGGGGGCGGACCAGGTGACCCAGTGGTCACATTCAGGCCGAGCTGGTAGTACTCGAGCCACCAGCTGGCCGACCAGGCGGTGGTGCCCGGGTCGGACGGCCAACCGACGCCACTCGCGGTCTTGACGCCGAGGTCTCCTGTGGTACCCGTCGGCACGACCGACGCGGCCAGACCGGGCCCCGCTTCAGCTGCTCGATCGGCCTGTCCGGGTCGCAGGCGAGGCAGTGGCGTCAGACGGCTCACGCCCGGGATGGGCTCGTAATGAGCGCCCCGCCCGTCGGGGATGATCAGGCGCTGGCCAAGGATCACCACGCCGCCCTGGAGGTCGTTGTACGCCGCGATCACCCTGGCGTCAGCCCGGTACGCCTGGGCGATCGAATCGAGCGTGTCGCCGTCGCGCACGGTGTGCAGGACGCCCGACACGGGCAGGATGCGAATCAGCTGGCCCTTGTGGATGGTCGACAGGTCGACCAACCGGTTGGCCCACCAGATGGTCATGTTGCTGATGCCAAACCGGTGGGCGATGCTCGACACGGTGTCGCCACGCACGGCGTGGTAGAGGATGATCGCCGGCGCGGACGGCACGGCGGCCTGGGTGACGCTGAGCGGTTTCTGGAGCGTGCCGGCGTCGTCAAAGCCTGCCGACAAGATCACCGCCGAGGACGTGGTCGAGGGTGTGCCCGGGGCCGCGGTCAGAGCCCGCAATGGGGCTGTGGATCGGCTGGGTGCCGCGGGCGCGGATGGCCGCGCGGCCTGCTGACCCTGGGAGCTCTGCAGAATAGCCAGGGCCGAAGAGACGGAGGCAGGCACGGCCTCGGCCGCGCGTGCCGGGCTCCCCATCTGCGTGGGTCCCGCGATGTTCGTGGCGATGAGGACGGCCGCCGCTGCGACCGCGGTCAGGGCGCGTCGGAGGCGCGGACCCATGGTTCGCCTGGCCGGGCGGCGTCGGGCTGCGGCTTCCCGGCCGGCGAACTCGGGCGCCGCAGCGAGCGGCCGGGCGACGAGATCATCGGCCAGCGCGCCGGATGCTGCCATCGCCGTTCGATCGGCCGGGACCGTCTCCTCGGTCCACCCGACAAGCAGCAGGCGGCTCTTCGCGCGCAGGCTCGCCACGAGTCGGGACGCGCCAGAACGCGCCCTCGATCCTCGCTCCGGTTCCTGGGTGGTCGAGTCCACCGTTGGCTTCTCCCTGGTCGGTACGCTGTTGCGCTGGGAACCTGATCAGGGGCGTGCGAACACGCCACAAAGAACGCACGCGGTCACCCGCGACGATGGGGGAATGATGGGCCAAAAGTCGAGCACCGACAAGGGGTCCCCTCACCGCCGAGAGTACCCCCGGATCAGGACTCGACGGCCGCCTGCTTGGTCAGGCTGGCCAGGAACTGGGCGTTCGAATCGGTCTTGGCGAGGCGGTTGAGGAGGAGCTCGATGCCCTCGTTGGTACCGACCGCGCTGAGCATCCGGCGCATCGTCCAGACCATCTTGAGCGTGCTCTCATCGAGGAGCAGTTCCTCGCGCCGGGTACCGGAACGCTGCACGTCGATGGACGGGTAGATGCGTTTCTCGGCGAGCTTGCGGTCGAGGATGAGCTCCGAGTTGCCGGTGCCCTTGAACTCCTCGTAGATGACGTCGTCCATCCGCGAGCCAGTGTCGACGAGGCATGTGCCGATGATGGTCAGCGAGCCGCCTTCCTCGATCTTGCGCGCGGCGCCGAAGAATCGCTTCGGGGGGTAGAGCGCGACGGGGTCCATGCCGCCCGTGAGCGTCCTGCCGGACGGCGGCAGCGCCAAGTTGTAGGCGCGCGCGAGGCGCGTGATCGAGTCGAGCAGGATGACGACATCCCGGCCGGTCTCGGCCTGGCGCTTGGCGATCTCGAGCGCCATCTCGGCGACGTGGGTGTGGTTCTCGGTCGGCTCGTCGAATGTGGAGCTGATGACCTCGCCCATCACCGAACGGCGCATGTCCGTGACTTCCTCAGGGCGCTCACCGATGAGCGCGACCATGAGGAG
>PNAP01000064.1 GCA_003169735.1 Chloroflexota bacterium
CAGCACGCGGTGATGATCGAGGCGGTCGAGAACCACATGCCCGAGGTCATCGTCATCGATGAGATCGGCACGGAACTCGAGGCGCAGGCCGCGCGGACCATCGCCGAGCGCGGCGTGCAGCTGATCGGCACCGCCCACGGCAACAACCTCGACAACCTGATGCTCAACCCGACGCTCTCCGATCTCATCGGCGGCATCCAGAGCGTGACGCTCGGCGATGAGGAGGCGCGGCGGCGGCGCACCCAGAAGAGTGTCCTGGAGCGAAAGGCCCCGCCGACCTTCGATGTCGTGGTCGAGATCGTCGATCGCGACCGGGTGACGGTCCACGCCGACGTGAGCGAGACGGTCGATGCGCTGCTGCGCGGTGACGCCAGTGCGCCCGAGCTGCGGTGGCGCGATGACGGCGGCGTCCACCGGACTCAGTCGCGGCCGCGGCCGGGGCCGGCGTCGCAGATCCCGGGCGAACGCTTCAACGGTTTGGTCGGGCAGGGCCAGTCCGGTTGGCGCATGGAACCCGGCTGGCGGCCGGATGCGCGGCGCGGTGAGGTCGGATACCGAGAGGCCGATCGCGGGTTGCGGCCGGGGTATCGGCCGGGGCAGGCCGGCGGTTGGCGAGCGGCGCGGGGGCGGAGTTCCGCCGGCGCCGCGACCCCCGAGCCGCGCGAACCCTGGGAGCCTGAACCCGGCGTCGCTCCTTTTCAGGCGGGAGAGATCGCCGATCGCGGGCCGATCGAGCGCGGCACCATCGTGCCGGTCGAGCCACGCGCACGCGACGCGCGGGAGTTCGATCGGCAGCGAGCATGGCGCGAGTCCGCGATGCGCGCCATCGGGGAGCTTCGCGAACCTGGTGCGGCCGAAGCCGACGAGGCGGACGACGACGACAACGACGATGGCGAGGCGTCGGTCGACGGGCGCGAGGAGCGCGACCTGCGCGAAGGGCTGCCGCTCGATGACGCCGCCGCGTTCGCGCGGGCGCTCGACGAGGGCGAGGACGAATCGTTCATCCGCCTGCCCGAGCAGATGGAGGGAGCGCGGTTGGCGACGCTCCACGTGCTTGGCTTCGGCATCAGCCGCAAGCGGCTCGAGCAGGCCATCCGGGAGTTGCAGCTGCCGGTCATCGTGGCCCGCGCCGTGGACGAGGCCGAGGTCGTCATCACGTTGCGCAACCACTACCGCCAGAAAGCCCCGGCCCTGCGCGAAGCCGAGGAGCGTGGCCTGCCCATCTTCGTGCTCAAATCGAACACGATCCTGCAGATGGAGGCGTGTCTTTCGTCCATCTTCGCGTTGGAGGCGGACCCCAACGAGGCCGCGCTGCGTGAGGTGGAAGAAGCCATCGGGCTGGTCCGCCAGGAGGCTCGACCGGTCGAGCTGTCGCCACAGAACGCGTACATCCGCCGGTTGCAACATCAGGCCGCCGAGCGCGCCAACCTCGTCTCGCGCTCACGCGGCCGCGAGCCCTACCGCCGCGTCCGCGTCTACCCCGACCAGGTCCGCGCCTGGCGCTGAGGTTCGTGCTCGGACGGCCCCGCGTTCAGCGCTCGGCGCTCCGTGGCCGCGCGCGACTCGGTGCTGGTTGTCTGCCAGATGTCAGCCGACGTAGCGTTAGGCCGGGATCCAGGCGCTTGAACCTGCTGACGGGCGCCGGAGGTTGCTGCTCCCACGCTCGCGCATCGCTCACGCCGCCGGCACGCGCCGCCGAATCGGCGAAGTGATCGGCCTAACGCCACCCGGGCTGACATCTGTCATGGAAGTCGGTGGTCGCAGCCGCGACAGCGTTACCACGGACGCGTGACTTGGCTGTCGCGAGGATCAGAGGCGGCCGAACTCCAGAGCGCCGGCGTCAAAGGCCAGCCCCCGCTCGCAACCCCATGATCAGCAGCACCAGCAAGAGGATCAGCGGCCCGACGATGAGCGTCGTCATCGCGATCGAGCGTCGGCGCGCTCGAGCGGAAGCGTTCCGCCACGCGTCTGGCGTGTAGAGGAGACCGACCTTCGGTCGCTTGCTCATCGCTTCGCCTCCGTCGCGGGACCGTCCCGCCGATCGCCAGTGCCAACCGTACACCGGCCGCGGGCGGCGTCAGGGCTGAGAGAGCGACCAGTCCACGGCGGCCTTGAAGATGTGGCCGTCGCTCAGCCGGATGAGATCCATCTTCGTGCCGGCTTCGATCGCTGCCTCGATTCCGCCGACCGGTCCGATCATGGCGTAGTCCGGCGACTCCCAGAAGGTGTAGAGCCAGGACGCGTTGACGTCTCCGGGCCGCTCCGTGTGAATGACGGAGGTGGTGTCCTTGCTGGCGTCATAGATCGCCAGGTCGAGCGTTGTCTGGTCGGATCCTGGCTCCGTGGTCGTCCCCAGGAGCAGGAATCGGTGGTCGTCCATGGCGACGGCCTGGTAGGCACGGGTCATGACGCCAGCGGCGGTCCCGCGCCGGTCGCCGGTCACGAGGTCGTCCACGGACCACGTGTCGTCGGCGCCTTGCCCGGCGGTCGCGTCGAAGCCCATGGCATACCGCGCGCTGAGAGCCACGACGGAGAAGCGCTGGATCACGGTCACTCGATCGGTGCCCGGGAACAGGACATCGCTGTACGGTGGGAAGGAGCCCGGGCCGCAGGAGAGGACGACCGAAGACAGAGCCGTTCCATCGGCCGACCACACCGCGGGCTCTCGTTCGAAATGGGCGCCTGCGTCGTGGCACTGCCACTCGTGGTGCAGATCCGATCCCGTGGGAGGGCCGGCCTTGACGAGGCGAACGCGGGCACCGGTCGAGAGATCGACCGAGGTGATGTCGAGGTCGTCACCCAGCAGGTAGAGCCACCGGCCGGTCGGATCCACCGTCGCCGTCCCGTACCAGTCGTCGGCGTGGGAATACAGCAGGGTGGTCGAGCCATCGATCGCGGCGTCGTAGACCACGGCCTGACCGTCCACCTCGTCGGTGACGAGAACGCGGCCCCAGTGCTCGCTGGCTCCGGCTCGATCCGACAGTCCCTCGATCGGCACGGCTGGATGCCCGTAGGTCCACGTCGCCAACGCATCGGCCGGCGGATCACCGAGGATGATGTCGTCGACCCAGCGGCGACCGGCGAGGAACGCTTCGGGTGAGCCGGGCTCGGGCGACGGGGATGACGATGCGGTGACGAGCGCGGGCGTCGGGGTTGGGACGGCTGCAGAGGCGAACGTGGACCCCAAGGTGGGCGCTTGCGATCCCAACGCCGGGCTGCTGGGAGTCGGTGAAGCCTGGTGCGTCGAACCGGGGCTCGGGCTCGGCAGCGTGGTCTGGTTGCCAGTGCACGCGGCGCTCACGAAGCTGGCAATGACCGTCATCGTCGCGAGCCGGAGCAGCGCGTTCACGGTCATTCGACGCACCGCCTCCTCGGGATGTGTCGCTCGGATCTGCCACCTAGTACCGGGGGTGATGGTAGGCGACGAAATGGCAGTTCCTGCCGCCGAAGAGCGAGCCGCGAGGGTGACGATGAGCGTGGATCTGGGCTCAAACGGTGCCAAGGAAGCACGAATCGGACTCGTCTGGCTGCGCTGTGCCATCGCCGCTCAGATTCGGATGCCGAACTCGCGGCGCAGCGCCGATCGTGCAGCCAGGTGCCCGCACATGCCGTGTACGCCGCCGCCCGGAGGGGTCGCAGACGAACACAGGTAGAGACCCTTCGCAGGCATCGCGTACGGGTCGCGCCGCAACACCGGCCGCGCGAATTGCTGGCGCAGATCCTGTTTGCCGGTGTTGATGTCGCCACCGATGTAGTTGGCGTCGTAGGCCTCCATCTGCGCCGGTGAGCGAGTCGCGCGGGCGAGCACGACCTCGCGGAACCCTGGTGCGAACCGCTCGATCTGGGCCTCGATGCGATCGGTCATGTCGATGCTCGAGTCGTTGGGGACGTGGCAATAGGCCCACGCGGTCTGGCCCGAACCCGGCGCGCGGGATGGATCGCACACTGACGCCTGCACGACCAGGGTGAACGGCCGATCAGTCACGCGGCCGCGCTCCACGGCGGCCTCGCTCGCGGCGACTTCGTCGGACGACCCGCCGAGATGGACCGTCCCGGCTCGCGCCAGCGAAGGATCCTTCCAGGGGATCGGCCCCGACAGCGCCCAATCGAGCTTGAAGACACCAGCGCCATAGCGGAAGCCTTCGAGCGCCCGTCGGTAGCGCCCGGCCAGTCGGTCGCCAGCGATCTCCGCCGCATGCCGCGGCGCAACGTCCAGCAGCACCGCCCGGGCAGGAGGCAATTCCTCCAGCGACGCGATCCGGTGCCCCGTTTCCACGGTCCCGCCCAGCGCGACCAGCTCTGCGACCAGGCCGTCCGCCAGCCGCTGCGCCCCGCCACGAACGACCGGCCAGCCGTCGAGGTGGGCCATCATGCCGAGCACCATCCCGAACGCCGCCGTCGCCGGCCGCCGGATCGACAGCATCGAATGGCCGGCCAACCCAGCCAGCAGAGCCCGTGCCGGCGCCTCTCGGAACCAGGCGCGTCCCAGCGTGGTGGCCGGCAGGAGCGCCGGCATCCCGAAGCGCGCCTGCGCGATGGGATGCCGCGTGACCCTCACCGTCGGCCCCATCAGCCACGGGATGAGCCGGTCGGCATCGCGCACCAGCGGCCCCATCAAGCGCCGCCACGCTGCTCCGTCGCGTCCCAGACCCTCGGCCGTCTCTTCCAGGGACCGGAACAGCACCACGCCGTGATCGGGCGCCAGGGCGTGCCCGACCGGGACATCGGGCCGGATGAACTCGACCCCCCGCTCCGCCCAGTCGATCGTCTTCAGGAACGGCGACAGCCTTCCCATTGCCATGACCGTCGAGCAGGTGTCATGGATGTAGCCGGGCAGCGTCAGTTCGGCCGAGCGCGCGCCGCCCCCGGCAGTCTCGGCCGCCTCGAAGACGGTGACCGAGAGGCCGGCGCGGGCAAGGGTGATGGCGGCGGCGAGCCCGTTGGGACCGGCGCCGACGACGACGGCATCGGGCATGCGGAAAGCTTAGCGGCGGTCGCTGGCGCGCTTGACCGCGCGGCGCATGGCGCGGATGGGCGCGGTCGCGGTGCGCTTCATCGTGTCGATCGATGCGCTGTGGCGGAGATTGCCCACCTGTCGCCACTGGCGCCGCTTGTCGATGCAGACGCGCTGCGTCTCGACCGGCACGCCTCCCGCCCCGAGGCGGGTCGCGAGGTTGGCCAGGGTCTGCTCCCAGAAGCGGTCGTTCATCTTGCTGCCGCCGAGCATGTAGGCCAGCTCATCGAGCGGGTCGGACGGCCGCTCGAGCGCCTGCGCCTGGGCGACCGTGACGCCGTTCTCCTCGAACGCCGAGAACGTGATCCAGGCCGAGAGCGTGTGCCCTTCCGGGGTCATGAACGTGAATGACTCGTCATCGGCGTAGATGACCATCACGCCGGTCGAGAGCTTGATTGGGGCACCAGGCAGCGGCTTCAACTCCAGCAATGCCACTTCGCCCGGTGCGATGCCGGCCAACGGCGCGTAGAACTTGGCCGATTTCGGCCAGAAGGCCGGGAACTCGGCCTTCCAGATGGCGATGACCTCGCGCGGCGAGAGCGTGGCCCCGTAG
The DNA here is from genome assembly GCA_003169735.1 of Chloroflexota bacterium. Taxonomy (GTDB): domain Bacteria; phylum Chloroflexota; class Limnocylindria; order Limnocylindrales; family CSP1-4; genus Palsa-1032. The sequence continues at coordinate 5,568 of PNAP01000064.1, forward strand.
AGCGGCACGCGGAACGTCTTCTGCCACATCCGTCCGAAACCCTGGAGTGGGCCCGAGAGCTTGCGTCCCTGGACGGTGTCGGCCGGCGCTCGCTCGGCGGCTGCGGTGACGCTGACCCGATCGACCGGCTTGGCCCACGCCTCGTCGCGCGAGGTGCGCAGGCGCGACGCGGGTGATGCCTCGGGCGTGGCCTCGGCGGCGCGCTGCTCGTCGGTCTCGGTTTCCTGTCGCATGGTCGCCATCATGGGTGCTCCTCGTCAGGCTGTCGCGGCCAGCGCTGCGGCCTCGGTATCGTGGATGTGGATGGCCTCGTCGAGGCGCGTCAGCGACAGGATCTGGCGGTAATGCTCGTTGAGGCCGATGGCCATCAGCTTCTGGCCGGCGCGCTGGACGCGGATGAGCATCGTCACCAGCAGGCCGATGCCGCTGCTGTTCATGTACTCCATGCCCGAGAAGTCGAGCACGATCGAACGCGCACCGGCCGACGTCGCCTTGGCATATGCCTCGCCCAGGGCCGCCTCGCTCGCCGAGGTCACCTCTCCCCGTATGCGCAGGATGGCTGCGCTGCCCAACGTGTCGACGTCCACGGTCGTACCGCTCATGCGTTCGCCTCCTCCAGGATGGTCATGAAGTCCGACAACCGCGTGATGCGGAAGATCTCGCGGTAGTGATCGGAAAGACCGACCGCCTCGACCGTTCGCCCATCGCGACGCGCCTCGGTGAGTAGCCGAACGATCAGCGCGATGCCGGTGCTGTTGATGTAGCCGACGGCCGTGAAGTCGAGCCGGATGGCCGTGGCGCCGGCAGCCGCGACCTCCGCGTAAGCCGCCGCCAGGGCCGCATCACCGTCGCGGTCGATGCGGCCATCGATGAGGATCGTGGCTCGGTCCGGACCCGTTTCGACGCGGGCGGTCAGGGCGTCAGCGTCCATCAGTCGCCTCCTGTCAGATCCATGGTCAGGACGGCTGTCTGGAGACCGTCGGGCCCCGGTTCCACGGCGACCTGGTCGACCATCTGGCCGATGAGGAAGATGCCCCAGCCGCGTGGCTTCTGAAGTCCGGCCAGCTTGGCCTCGAGGTCGGGCACCTCCGAGGTCCCCGGATCGGGGATCGGGCCGCCCAGGCCGTGGTCGCTGATGCGCACGCGGAGTGCCTCATCCGAGACGGTCACGGTGATCAGCACGGGGATCTCCGGCCGGCCCTCGCTGCCGTACTCGATGGCATTCATGGCCGCTTCGCTGACGGCCGTCTTGAGTCGCTCGAGCCGAGCCGGCGCCAGGCCCACCGATGCCACCGCCTCGGCGACCCGATCCATGGCCATCCGCTCGTTGCCGATGGCGCCGGGAACGGCAAGTTCGAGCAGGACGCGTCCGGCAGCCCGGGGCGGCGGCGCGTCCGCAGGCGCATCGGCGAATGAGCCGCTCGCCCCTGAGCGCCGCAACGTGACCAGGGTCAGATCGTCTTCCTGCTCCCAGTGCGGGCCGGTGAAGTCGCGCAGGTCGTCGAGCAGGCGGTCGATCAGCTCGCTTCCCGCAAGGTCGACCCCGAAGCGCTGCTGGAGGCGCGGAAAGCCATACATCTCGCCGTTCGGATCGTGCGCCTCGACCAGACCGTCGGAGTAGAGGAGGAGGCTCTCGCCGGCGCCGATGGTGGCTGTCGTCTCGTCGTAGACCATGCCGGGCATCAGGCCGAGCGGCATGCCGGTCGCGCGCAGTTCGGTGACGGACTCGCCGTTGCGGACATACGGCAGGTTGTGACCGGCGTTGGCGAAGGTGAAGCGGCCGGCCTCCGGTTCGAGGACGGCGTAGAGGCAGGTCACGAACATGTTGGCGGGCATCTCGGCGCAGAGCAGCTCGTTGGCTCGCGCGAGGACCGCGCCCGGGCTGACCAGGCGGGGCGCCTCGCTGCGGAGGATCGAGTGGGTGCGGGCCATAATCAGCGCGGCCGGAACGCCCTTGTCGGTCACGTCGCCGACGACGATGCCGATGCGCCCGTCGGTGAGCTCGATGAAGTCGTAGAAGTCGCCACCGACCGCCCGTGCCGGCCCGTAGTACGCGGCCACCTGCCACTCGGCAAGATCGGGCAGCGAGTGGGGCAGGAACTGCTGCTGGATGAGTGTCGCCAGGCGAAGCTCCTGGTCCAGCCGCTCGTGGGCCTGAATCTCGATGGCCTGTTCGCGCACGAGTTGCGCGACGCGGATGGCAGGCGCGGCCTGTGCCGCGAGCGTGTTGAGGAGCCGGCGGTCGTCGGAGCTGTAGTCCTGGTCGGAGAGGCGCGGCCCGAGGTAGAGCGCTCCGATCAGCTCGCCCTGGGTCACCAGCGGCACGATGATCTTCACGCCGGCTGCCCGGATCTCGGTCAATGCTGGCGAGTCGAGCTCCAGCTTGTCGACCTCCACGACCCCGCTCGCTGCCTGAAGATACGCGTGCAGGGCGTCGCTCGGGGAGATCTCGATCGATGGACCTTGCCGCGTGGCCGTCGCCGCCGGCCCGACGGCAGCTCCGGCCGCATCGGGTCGGGATGCCACCGTCGTGGCGGCCGGAGATGGTGTGACCCCGGTGGACCTCCGCAGCGACTTGATGAAGGCCATCACGCAACCCGATCGGTGGTTGGCGCGGTGCGCGTCTCTCGCAGCCAGATACCGACGTGCGCCGGCTGGACCGTCGCCCTCAACGCCTCGGTCACCTCTCGGCGCACCCCGTCGAGCCCGACCTCATCCCGCAACTGGTCAGCGAATGAGTCCACGATCTTGGCCAGGTCGTAATGCGACCGGTCGAACCTTCGGTCGACGATCTTCTGGATGGCGCGACGCAGTGGTTGGAACAGTGACGCTGCGACGAGCGTGGATGCTCCGACCGCGATGGTCTGGCCCTGCGTGATGGGCTGAAGGATCGCCTGGAGGCTGAGGACGACGACCACGAAGATCGCGGCCAGGACACCGGTGATGACGGCGTAGCTGACCGTCCGGCTGACCAGGCGGTCGATCTCGTAGAGCCGGAAACGCAGGATGGCCAGGCCGACCGCCAAGGGGATGGTCAGGATGCACGCGATGAGCAGGAGCTCAGCGGCCTTCTGGATGCTGCCCGATCCGGTGATCTGGGTCAGCGCCGATACCACCCCGGCGGCGAACGCCAGCGTGGCTGCGGCGAGGAACCACTTGAGCTGGAGACGTGACTCGCCCCGCGCCGTGCGCGCGCGGGTGACGAGGGCAGCGATGGCGAAAGCAAGCGTGGCGGCCCACAAGCCCAGGATGATCATCCAGACCGGGATCTCGATGGCCGGCTCGTTCAGTGCCGCGATGGCCAACGGGTTGTCCACGAACGACGCCTGGTTGATCGGCCCGGGGATGAACGCGACCATG
>PNAP01000099.1 GCA_003169735.1 Chloroflexota bacterium
GCCGACTCGGGCTACCTGACCCGTCGTCTGGTGGACGTCGCGCAGGACGTCATCACCCGTGACGAGGACTGCGGCACCGAAGAGGGGACCTGGATCACCCGTGCCGAGACGGAGGAATACGCGGGCAGTGAGCCCGAGGCGTTCCGCCGCCGGCTGGTCGGTCGTTTCGCGGCCGGTCCGGTCTTCGCCCCCAACGCCAAGAAGAAGGACGCGCCGATCATCGACCGCAACGTCGAGATCAGCGAGGATCTTGCCAAGGCGGCAGATGACGCCGGCGTGGCCGAGGTCCTCGTCCGCTCACCGCTGACGTGCCAGTCGCGCTACGGCGTCTGCCGTCACTGCTACGGGCGCAACCTGGCGACGGGCATGCTCGTCGGCATCGGCGAGGCCGTCGGCATCATCGCCGCCCAGTCCATCGGTGAGCCCGGCACGCAGCTCACGATGCGCACCTTCCACACCGGCGGCGTCGCCGGGCTCGACATCACGGCCGGCCTGCCGCGCGTCGAGGAGCTGTTCGAGGCCCGCATGCCCAAGGGCAAGGCCGAGATCAGCCACATCGATGGCGTGGTCGAGATCATCCAGGGCGAGAACGGCGCACGGCGCGTCAAGGTCACCAGCCGCGAAGCGTTCGATACGCCACTGCGCATCTCGGCCGGCCACGAAGTGCTCGTCGCCGAGGGCGACGGCGTCGAGGCGAACCAGGTCGTGGCACGTCTCGAGAAGGACGGCACGGTCGACGAGGTCCGTGCTCCCGAGAAGGGGCTGATGGTCCACGTCGAGGACGGCCTGTCGGTGCGCAGCGAGGACGTCGTCGAGCGCGAATACGCCATCCCTCACAACGCCAAGCTGCTTGTCGAGAACGGCCAGCTCATCCGGGCCGGCGATCCCATCACGGACGGCCCGATCAATCCGCAGGAGTACCTGGAGACGCGCGGCAAGGATGCGGTCCAGCGCTACCTCGTCAAGGAGGTCCAGCGCGTCTACCGCAGCCAGGGCGTGACCATCAACGACAAGCACATCGAGATCATCGTCCGCCAGATGCTGCGCAAGGTGCGCATCGATCAGCCCGGTGACTCGGAGCAGCTGCCCTTCGAACTCGTCGACAAGTTCGAGTTCGAAGAGATCAACAACAAGGTGCTGGCCGAGGGCGGCGAGCCGTCGACCGCAGAGACCGTTCTGCTTGGCGTCACCAAGGCGTCGCTGAACACATCGAGCTTCCTCGCGGCGGCGTCCTTCCAGGAGACCACTCGAGTCCTGACCGAGGCCGCCATCAACGGCGCCAAGGACCGGCTCATCGGTCTCAAGGAGAACGTCATCATCGGNNATCGGCAAGCTCATCCCGGCTGGATCGGGTGCACCGGCCAACGTCGCCGCGCGGCGCGAAGCCGAGCGACGAGCCGCCGCCGAGGCGCTCGCCGGTGGCGAGCTGCCGGAGGGCTTCGGGGAGGACTTCAACGCCTTCCTCGATGGCGCCGAGCGGCCGCCCACGAGCACCGATGCCGATTTCAACCCGCTCCTCGCCGAGCGCGTCGCCAAGGGCGAGGCGCCCTCCAAGACCGAAGCCGCCGATGCCCTCGAGGGTAGGTTCCTCGCCGACGATGACGAGGACGACGACGAGGACGACGAGGACGAAGACCTCGACGATCTGGACGATGACGCCGAGGCCAAGGCACTCTTGGCAGCGCTCAAGGAGGTCGAGTCGTCCGCGAAGGGCGGCTGAGAGAGTCGCCTCGGCCGGCAGCACGGCCGAGGTCAGGACCCAAGATCGAACGGGAGGCCCGGGGCTCAGGCTCCGGGCCTCCTGCCATGTTCGGGAGGGAGGGACGGCGCCGCGTCGATGGCTCCACGGCCGAAGACATCCTCGACGCTCGCCGCATGGAGCTCGTGCATCTACGCCGCAACGCGCTCGACGGCGCGTTCCCGTCAGCGAGTCCTGGACGGAGTGCAAAGCGACGAGGTCGTGGGGTTTCGGCCGGGTCGCGGGCTCCGGGTCGGGATCCGGCCCGTTGGCGGAGCGTGACGATCGCCGTCGGGTCCATCGCTGGCTCACCACGCCATACCCTGGTCGCTTACCACTCTGCTCGCGACTGACTGACGGAGGAACGCTGCCGACCCCGATCTCGACCGGAAGATCCGGGCTTCGTACCTCCGTTGACATGGTTTCGTGGCCGCTGGTACTATTCCCGTTCGCGGCCGCGATGCCGCTGTCCACTCGTGCCGAACCGAGCGCGCCTTCGGGATCGCACCCAGCCGGCGCCACGGTCCCCATGAGCAGTACCCGACACACCAGCCCTCGGCGCGCCTGCGCGACGAAAGGACAAGGAGTTCGCTTTCGTGCCCACGATCAGTCAGCTCGTGCGTCACGGTCGGAAGGCCAAGCAGAAGAAGATCGCGGCCCCCGCCATGCGCAAGAACTGGAACAGCCTCCGGCAGCGACAGGAGTCGATCCCGGGCGCCCCGCAGAAGCGCGGCGTCTGCTTGCAGGTGCGCACGATGACGCCCAAGAAGCCGAACTCCGCGCTGCGCAAGATCGCGCGCGTCCGCCTCACCAACCAGACCGAGGTCACCGCCTACATCCCGGGCATCGGCCACAACCTGCAGGAGCACTCGGTCGTGCTGGTGCGCGGCGGTCGCGTGCGCGACCTGCCGTCGGTCAAGTACCACATCATCCGCGGCACCCTTGACGCGGCCGGCGTTCGCGACCGCAAGCAGGGTCGCTCGCGCTACGGCGCCAAGAAGCCCAAGTAGCCGAGCCGGACCATGCCGCGTCGAACCCAGACTCCCCGCAAGGCCAAGTACGCGCCGACCATCACGCGCACCACGGATCGATTCGTGGTCAAGTTGATGACGGCCGGCAAGAAGGGCCTGGCCGAGCGCATCCTGCGCCAGGCGCTGGCACGTGCCGAGGCCGCTGCCCATCGGCCGGGTCTTGAGGTCCTTGAGTCGGCGCTGCGCAACGCCACGCCCATCATCGAGGTCAAGCCGCGCCGCGTCGGTGGCGCCACCTATCAGGTCCCGGTCGAGATCCGCGGTGATCGCCGCGTTTCACTCGGCGTCCGCTGGCTCGTGCAGTCGGCGCGCCGGCGGAGCGGCAAGTCGATGAGCGAGAAGCTCGCCTTCGAGCTGGTCGATGCCATGAATGGCCTCGGCGCCGCCGTCAAGCGACGCGAGGACACCCATAAGATGGCCGAGGCCAACAAGGCGTTCAGTCACTTCAAGTGGTAACCGCACAGGCCACCAAGGACGCCGCCAACAGCACCTCGAGGCAGGTGCCGCTGGCACGTACCCGGAACATCGGGATCATCGCCCATATCGACGCCGGCAAGACGACCGTCACCGAGCGGATCCTTTTCTACACGAAGAAGATCTACAAGCTCGGCGAGGTCCATGAGGGCGCGGCCACGATGGACTGGATGCCCCAGGAGCAGGAGCGCGGCATCACCATCACGGCCGCCGCCACGACCGCGTTCTGGGGCGACCATCGCATCAACATCATCGATACGCCCGGGCACGTGGACTTTACCGTTGAAGTCGAGCGGAGCCTGCGCGTCCTCGACGGCGCGGTCGTCGTCTTCGACGGCGTGGCCGGCGTCGAGCCCCAGTCCGAGACGGTCTGGCGCCAGGCCGACCGCTACGGCGTGCCGCGCTTCTGCTTCATCAACAAGCTGGACCGGACCGGTGCCGACTTCTGGTTCGGGGTCGAGTCGATCCGCGAGCGACTGGGCGCCAACGCCGTGCCGATCCAGATCCCGATCGGTCGCGAGGACGGGTTCCTGGGGATGATCGACCTGGTCGAGATGAA
>PNAP01000041.1 GCA_003169735.1 Chloroflexota bacterium
CCTGCCACTCGAGGCCGCCGACGCCCGCCTCGGCCATCTCGCGCAGCAAGTCGTCCTGCGCGTCGCGCTCGCCGGACTTGGAACGGCAATGCAGGATGAGCGGCTTCGCGAGCGCCAGGGCGAGCGCGAGATGCCGACGCAGGTTGACCAGCTGCGCCTCGCGCGGCGAGAAGCCCCGGTCGTAGTCCAGCCCGGTCTCGCCGATGGCGACGACGCGTCGATCCGCCGCCAGGTCGACCAGCTCAGCCCAGACCTCGTCGTCGACGCTGGAGGCGACATGCGGGTGCGCGCCGGCGGAAGCATCGACACCTGGCACCTCCGCTGCCAGCGCCACGCTGGCACGGCTCGACGCCAGGTCCCATCCCGGCGCCAATAACCGCGCGACACCGGTCAGCCGTGCCGCCGCGAGGACCTCGACCGCGTCGCCGGCGAACGCCTCGGCCTGGAGGTGAGCGTGCGAGTCGATCAGGCGCACGAGTCGACCGTCATGCGGACGGCGGCATCTCCCAGAGTCCGATCTCATTGCCTTCACTGTCGTTGACGACGGCATACCAGCCGAAGCCAGGGACCTCGGCCTTGTCGTGGACGACCGAACTTTCATTGGCCTCGACGAGCGGGATGGCGGCATCGATCGACTCGACCGTGATGTAGTTGCGGATGGCCGATGGTGCGCTCACGTTGCGCAAGCCGATGGCGCCGCCCAGGCCGCCGGGGCCGGCTCGGTAGAGGAAATAGTCTGGAAAGTCGGCCATGCCTTCGAAGGTCCAGCCGAAGACCGTTCCGTAGAAGCGCTTCGCCCGATCGACGTCATCGGCGGCGATCTCGATGTGGTTGTACTCGCCCTTAGTGGTCATCTGGCGCGTCTCCTTCGTGTCGTGGCTAGGGCTCGACCGATTCGGTCTCGAGTCGCGGGAACAGCGGCGACGGCGTGCCGACCTTCCCGCCGACTGGCGCGGCACCCCAGGCGAGCAGGTCCCGGAGCGGCGGACCGCCGTTCCCGTCCGCCCCGTAAGCGTATTCGAGGCCGAGCTGGTGGGCCGCTTCGGCGGCCGCGGTGGGCATGAACGGGGCGGCCGCGAACGCGATCAGGCGACACGCCTCGAGGAGGTCGCCGAGCACGCCGCGGAGCGCCGTGTCCGCCGCCGCGTCGCCCGCCTTGGCGGCCTTCGCCAGGACCCACGGTTGCTCGGCATCGACGGCGCGGTTCGCCGCGCCGACGAACTCCCAGAGCGCGCCAAGCGCGTCGTGGAGCAGGCACGCGCCGAAAGCGGACTCGTACGCCGTCAACGCCGCCGGCCAGGCGGCTGCCAACCGGCCATCGGCCGTCGGCTCGGGCCGGGCGCCATCGAGGTAGCGGCCGGTCATCGTCAGCGTCCGATTGAGCAGGTTGCCGTAGTCGTTGGCAAGGTCGGCGTTGTAGCGGCGCACGAAGCTGTCCCACGTCACGTCCGCGTCGCGGTCGAACGGCACCTCGCGGAGCGCCACGTAGCGTGTTCCGTCCGTGCCGAGGCTTTTCACCATGTCCATCGGATCGAGGAAATAGCCCCGGCTCTTGCTCATCTTTTCGCCCTGGAGGGTGAGGTGGCCATGGACCCAGACCTTGCGCGGTAGGGCGATGCCCGCGCTCATCAGCATCGCCGGCCACATCACCGTGTGCAGACGGTTGATGTCCTTGCCGATGACGTGCAGGTCGGCCGGCCACCACTGCTCGAAGGCGGCCGGGTCGTCGGGGAAGCCGGCCCCGGTGATGTAGTTGATAAGCGCGTCGAACCAGACGTAGACCGTGCCTGCGGCCGGGTCCCACGTGTCGTCCGACCGCAGCGCCGACGAGCCGTCGGGCAGGATGGGGAACGGGATGCCCCACGTCGCGTTCTGGCGGCTGGCCGAGAAGTCCTCGAGCCCGCCACGGATGAACCCGAGCATCTCGTTGCGGCGGTACTCGGGCTCGACCCAGTCGGGATGCTCGGCGAAATGGCGCTCCAGCGGCGCCTGGTACTTCGAGAGCCGGAAGAACCAGTTCTGCTCGGAGAGCCACTGCAATGTCACGTGGGGGTGGTTCGGGCAATGGAAGCCGGCCGCGTCCTCGATGAGGTCGCTCACGGCGCGGAAGCCCTCGTTCGGGCAGTACCAGCCCTCGTACGTGCCGGGATAGAGATCGCCGTTGGCATAGCAGCGGCGGATGACCTCGTGGACCGCGCGCTGGTGGTCCGGATCGGTCGTCCGGATGAAGCGGTCGGGCGCGATGCCGAGCGCCGCGTCAGCCGTCCGGAAGAGGGCGACCATCTCATCGACGAAGGCTTTCGGAGCGAGGCCACGCTCGGCGGCGGTGGTGGCGATATTGACCGAGTACTCGTCGGTGCCCGTCAGGAAGCGCGTGTCGTCGCCGCCCATGCGGTGCCAGCGCGCCATGGCATCGGCGCCGATGACCTCGTACAGCGTATGCAGCCCGGGCCGATTGTTGGCATAGGCGATCGAGGTCGTGAGGTAGTAGCGGGGCCGTTCGGACATGGGAGCGCGATGGTAGCAGCGTGGTACGGTCAGTCGATGCAGGGCGCGGCGCCGGTCGAACGACGCATCGTCACGGTCCTGTTCGCGGACCTGGTCGGCTTCACGCCGCTCTCCGAGGGGCTCGATCCGGAGGACATGGCCGCCATCCAGGACGCGTACTTCGCGGTCGTGCGCGAGACGGTGGCGCGGTACGGCGGCCAGCTCGAGAAGTTCATCGGCGACGCGGCGATGGCCGTCTTTGGGATCCCGCGTGCCCGCGAGGACGACGCCGAACGAGCGGTGCGGGCGGGGCTCTCGTTGGCCGCGGCGGTCGAAGCGCTGGCGGCGCGCATCGGCCTCGAGACCGGCCAGCTCCGACTACGCGTCGGCATCAACACCGGCGACGTGGTCCACGCCGAGGGCGGACCGGACCAAGGGCGCGTCACGGGCGACACGGTCAACGTGGCGGCACGACTCCAGACCGCGGCGCCGGTGGGCGGCGTGCTGCTCGGCGAGCAGACGGCGCTGGCCGTCGCCAGTGCGTTCGAGCTCGGGCCGGCCGAGGCCATCCAGCTGAAGGGCAAGGCGGCGCCGGTGCGCGCCTCGCTCGCGATGGCATCGCTCCAGGAGCCGTCGCGCGAACGGGCGATGGGCAGCCTGCGCGCGCCGCTCGTGGGGCGTGGCGCCGATCTTGCCTGGTTCCGCGACGAGGTCAGCAGCACGCCCAGCGGGGGTTCCCGCCTGCTCGTGGTGATGGCCCCGCCCGGCGTCGGCAAGAGCCGGTTCGTGGCCGAGGCGAGCGAAGGCGCGCTTGGCACGCGACTCGTCGATGCCGTGTGGCGGACGCGTGTCCGGCCGGACTCAGGCCCATTCGAGCCGCTCGGCGAGCTCGTGCGCAGCGCGCTCGGCCTCGCCCCGGACGGCACGGCGAACGCGGCGATCATCGATGCGCGCGTCACCGCAGACTCGATGCTGCCTCCGGACAGGGCGACGCTCGTGTCTGCGGCGCTGGTCGCGCTCGTCGACGCGAGCGGCGACACGGCCAACGGAGCGATCGCCACGGCAGATGCACCGTCCGATGACGATGCCGACCGGCGAACGGCCGCCTGGCTGGACGGTTTCGATGCCCTGGCCAGCGGGCGAACGGTCCTCTGGGTGGTCGAGGATGGACACTGGGCCAGCGCTGACCTGCTGGCTTTCATCGCCACCGCCGGCGAGCGAGCGATCAGCGGCGCGGGCCGCCGCATCCTGCTGGTGACCGCCCGCCCGACGATCCTCGACCGTGGCCGTCACCTGGCGAACGCCGTGCGGCGGGAACTGGCGCCGCTGCCGACCTCGATGGCGGCGGATCTCGTCCGGGCGCTGGTCGGTGATGCGGTACCCGCGCCGCTCGTCGAGACCATCGCCCAACGTTCTGACGGCAACGCGCTCTTCATCGAGGAGCTCCTGCGAGCGTGGATCGCGGTCGGTGCCCTGGAGGCGACCCCTGATGGCTCGTGGCACCTGACGCTGGCACCGATCGAGGTGACCGTGCCGACCACCGTGCAAGCCATCTATGCCGCGCAGATCGACGATCTGCCGAGATCGGCGCGGGCTGTCGTGCGGCACGGTTCCGTGTCCGGTCGCGACTTTCCTGCCGCGGCGTTGCCGGCGCTCGACGTGGCCGACGCGGAGCCGTCGATCCGCTCGCTGTTGACTGGTGCCGTCATCTCGGGCCCGACCGCCGACCCACTCTCGGGCGCCCACTTCGCGTTCCGGCACGCGCTGCTGCGCGACGCTGGCTATGCCTCGCTGGCCCGCTCGGAGCGTGCTCGCCTTCACGTCGCGCTCGCGCGCTGGCTGGAAGGTACGGCCGGTGACCGGGCCAACGAGGTCGCCGATGTCATCGGCGGCCACTACGCAACGGCACTCGCTTCGACGCCGTCCATGGCCGCGTTCGTCAGCGACGGTCTCGATCGCGCGGCGACCAGCAGCCTCGCCGCCGACTGGCTGGAACGAGCCGGTGACCGCGCTCTCCGGTCCACCGCCGTACATACGGCGCAGGACCTGTTCGAGCGTTCGCTCGCTCTGACGCCGAGCGAACACGTGCTCCAGCATGCCCATCGGCTGGCCCGCCTGGGGGAGGCGATGGTCGGTGCAGGCGACCAGAACGAGGCGGCCCGACATCTCGAGGCAGCCACGGAGCAGTTCCGGGCCGCCCTCGCGTCCGCTGCGGATACCGAGTCGCACGCCGCGGCCAGGGAGGGCCTGGCCATGGCGACGCGGCTCCTGGGCGAGGCGTGGCACGAGCAGCTTCGCTTCATGGACGCGAAGGGTCTGGCTGAGCGCGCTCTGATCGAGATCGGCCACGGCGCCGGCCCAACCGCCGATACCGCCCGAGCCCGTCTGCTGCTGCTCGCCGCCCGGGCCGAGCACGCGGAGACGAACGCTGACACGACGCCCACCCTGGACGCGGCCCTCGCCGTCGCTCGGGCGGCGGCCGACCGGCGCCTCGAATTCGACGTCATCCGGGAGATCGGCCTGGTCGCTGCGGAACTTGGCACGCCGGACCCGTTCGGCTGGGACGCCCGGGATACGCTCGCTCGCGAGCTCGGGGACTGGCGGGCCATCCTCGATTCCCTCCAGACGCGCGCCGGCATGGCGACCGATGACGATCCGGCCACCGCGCTGCGACTGCTCGATGAGGCGGCGACCATCGCCCAGGCCCACGGTTCGAACGAGTCGCTGGCATGGATCGAATACATCCGCGCCGAGACGCTGTGCGTCACCGGCGATCTCGATGGCGCGGTCGCGGCGTGTGAGCGGACGCTGGCGCTGGCCGAGCGCTACGCATACCGACGGGCCGCGGTTCGCACGTATCACCTGCTGCTGCCGTTGGCGATGCTGCGTGGCGATCGCGAACCGGCCGCCCGCCTTGCGGCGTTCTACGCCTCCGTGGCCGCGGCGTTTCCCGATTCGCCGTACGCCCGGGTCATGCGCGCCGCGATGGACCTGTGGATCGCCGACGCGGGTCTGGCGCCGCGCTCGGTGCCGGACGTCGAGCCCCGGCTCGCGTCCTTCGACACGCCGCACGCCGGCGCCAGCTGGCTGCTGGCTGTCGAGCGGCTCGTCGACGCGTGGCTGGAGGCGGGCCGGTTCACGGACGTGGCCGCCGTCATCGCGCGCCTGACGGAGTTTCGCGACCATCCGGACACGTCGGGCGTGGCGCGCGTCACGATGGACCTGATCGCCGCCCGATCGGCACTTGCCCAGAGCCGACTCGACGAGGCCGAACATCTTGCCCGGGTCGCGCTCGCGGGAGCGCGGGCCGCGCAGGCACCCTTGTGGATGGCCAAGAACCTCGCCGTGCTCGTGGCAGGCGGACGAGCCACGGACGGCGAGCGCGGCGAGTCTGCCGTGCTGGAGGCTCGCCTCGGGGTCAGCGAGGCTTCTTGACGGATCCCTTCGCCTCGCGGCGCGCCTTCTCGGACCGTGCCCATTCGGCCGCTTCGCGCGACCGGCTGGTGGCCATCTGCCGAGCCAACTCCAGCTGGAGCATCGAATGTCCCTCGGTGTCAGCGCCGTCGCCGGCGGCATCGCCGGCCGGCGTGCTCGCCGAGGTCGGCTCGGGCGTCTCGACCTTGCGTGGAGCTCGTTTGACCTTGTCGCTCATGGCGTCCTTCCTCTGGCTGGTCGGTCGGAACATCCTAGGCGCCACGGCGCCGCGATGCGTGTCGCCTGGCCGACACCGGGCGGGGATCATCGGCGACAGCCGCCAGGATGGTCTTGATCTCGAACGGGGTCAGGCGCGGATGCTTCGACGCGATGAGCGCGACGATGCCGGCGATGTGCGGCGCCGCGAAACTGTTGCCGGTCGCGACCGTGCTGCCACCGTCCTTCCAGGCGATGGGCACATCGACGCCCCACGCGCCGAACTCGACCGGCGGCGCGGGGTTGTAGTAGAGGCGCCACGGATCGGGCACGGCGTGGGCGGCGACCGAGAAGACCGATGAGAACAGCGAGGGATAGCTCGCACCGGCCACGTTGTTCGCCGCACTGACCAGGGCGAGCCCCTTGAAGTACGCCTCGTCGACGACCTCGTGGAAAGCCGCGAAGAGCGCCTCGCTCTTGGACGAGAGACTCAGATTGGCGACCTGGACACCGCGCTCCACGGCCCACTCGAGGCCCGCCAGGAAGGCCGTCCCCTTGCCGCGAAGATCGGCCCCGAGGACCCGGACCGAAACGAGCTCGACCTCCGGCGCCAGGCCGACGATGATCCCGCCGCACGCCGTCCCGTGGCCGAACAGGTCGCCGGCGTCGTCCGCGACGACCCGCGGTTCGTCGTCGACGATCTCCACCGCGACGCTCTCGACGACGCGGCCATGGAGTGCCGGATGATCGCGCTCAAGGCCGCTGTCGATGATGGCCACGGTGATCCCGGCGCCGGTCGAACCTCCCCAGGCCCACTCGCGATCGATCCGATCCACCCGACTCGCGCGCACCAGCCCGGCAGCAAGCTCTTCCTTGACGAACGGCTCAGACCAGGCCGGCAGCAGCGGCTCGGTCATCGCCGCCCCGGGCGACCCGAGTAGCGCGCTACCACATCGAGGATGTCGCCGACCAGCCCCAGCTCCCGGTCGCTCATTCCGCGCAGCCGGCTGACCTGCTCGACCAGCCGCCAGAACGGAGCCTCGTCGTCGCGGTCGAGGCCGTCGGTGGCAGCCCCGACGAGGACTTCGATAGCCGCGTCGTCAGCGTCGCCGGCGATCGACCGAAGCACCTCCCGGATGAGCAGTGTGGTATCGCGCTGGACCCGCGACGCGTTGATGGCGGCGGCGGCCTGCCTGGCGAAGACGGCCAGCAACTCCATGTCGCGCAGCGAGAAGGTCGGCGAGCTGCGCTTGTCGAGGACCTGCAGGACGCCCACCGCGACCTGCCCGTCGATGAGCGGCACGGCGGCGATCGATCGCGGGACGTAGCCTGTCTTCTCGGCGGTGCGGCGGTCGAATCGCGGGTCGCTCAGGACGTCGGACAGGGCCAGCGCCTGGCCGGTCGAGAAGACGTATCCGACGATGCCCTGGGATGGCGGCACGGACAACCCGATCGCCCCCGCTCCCTGCTCCCCCGCCGCGACGCGGAACTCGAGACGCTCAGGGTCGCGTTCGAAGATGGCGATGGACGATGCTTCGGCGTCGAACAGCGCGACCGTGGCATCGACGATCGACTGGAGCAGGACCTGCTCGACGTCCCCCTGGAGACGTCGGCCGACGGCCGAACGCCGCGCTGCGGCCTGAAGGGCGCGGAGCGCGGCGTTCGATGGTGCCTCTTCAGCGGCCATCGGGATGGCCTACTTCTTGAGCGAGTGGCCTTCGGTGTCGTCCGATGCCTGCGGCCGCATGCCGTGGCCCTCGACCGTGTCATCGGACGCCTGCGGGCGCGAGCGGACGCGCACGCCGGGGCGCTTGCGCGCTCCCTCGACGTCGTCGTCGGAGGCCTGCGGGCGCATGCCGTGGCCTTCGACCGTGTCATCGGACGCCTGCGGGCGTGCCTGCGGGCGCATGCCGTGGCCTTCGACCGTGTCATCGGACGCCTGCGGGCGCGACCGGACGCGCACACCGGGACCCTTGCGCGATCCCTCGATGTCGTCATCCGATGCGTGCGGGCGCATGCCGTGGCCCTCGACCGTGTCATCGGACGCCTGCGGGCGCGAGCGGACGTTCAGACGGCGGGCGTTGGTCTTGGCGTCGTCGCCGCCGGATGCGCTGAGTTTCATGCCATGTCCTTCCACATCATCATCGCCGGTGGCGTCGCCGCCGGGCCTGGTTGACCAGGCCGCTTCGCCCGGTCCGGGTTTCCTCGTACTCACCGATCTGCCTCCAGTCGTTGCGACGGGTCACACCCGTGGCCCGAACTGACACCGACAGTATGCCCTCCGCTCATCCCTCGAAAGTCGATACAGGACAGCCACCCTGTCCGGAATCCGACAGCGGATGCGTCATGCGGTCAACGCTCGGCACGACGCGCCAGTTCGCCGACGTCCGTGACGATGAGCGTATCGCGCTCGATCCGAACGAGGCCATCCTCGACGAGGCCGCTCAGCAGGCGGTTCACGCTCTGCCGCGTGCCGCCGATCATCGAGGCCAGGTCGGACTGCGTGAACGGCCAGTCCAGTTGGACCTCGCCCATCGCATCCGGGTCGGCTTCGCGAGCAAGCCGCGTCAGGCGCATCGCCAGCCGGCCCGCTAGATCGAGGAAATAGAGCTCCTCGATCTGACCCGTCAAACGCCGCAGCTCGTGCGCCAACCCCGTGAGCAGGGCATCCCGAAGACGCAGGTCACGGTCGAGCAGGCCGACGAAGACCTGACGCGGCAGGACCTGCGTCTCGGACGACTCGAGGGCGACCGCTGTAGCCGAACGCGACGCTCCGTCGAGCAGCGCGAGCTCGCCGAAGAAGTCACCCGGCCGCAGGGTGGCGATGATGGCTTCATCACCTTCCGTCGAGGGCAGCACGATCTTGACCGCGCCGCTCGCCAGGATGTGCAGCGAATCGCCCGGGTCACCCTGGTGGAAGATGACCTCGTTGCGGCGGAAGCGCCGGCGGCGCAGGCTCCGCGCGATGTCGCGCAGCGCGCTCTCGTCGACGTGCGCGAACAGCGCGCACCTGCGGAGACTATCGAGCGCGAAGACGTCATCCACGCTGCTGGTCCTCTATCCTCCGGTCATGCCGACGGTGGTGGCGCCACGATGAAGGTCGAGCAAGCGTGACGTCAAGCCCGGACCCGAACCGACCAGCTCGAGGAAATCCGGCCCATCGAGGCTGAGCAGGGTTCCCGATCCCACGGCGGTCACGCTCGCCGTTCGGATGCCGCCACTCAGCAGGCCGATCTCACCGAAGACCTCGTCCGGACCCATCCGCCGCAGCACCCGCTCCTCGCCCGCCGCGGTCTCGTGCTGCGTGACTTCGACCGTGCCCGCGGCGATGATATAGAACCGATCCGCTGGGTCGCCCTGGCGGATGATCGATTCACCGGCCGCCATCGGGCGGATGCTCGCTTGCGCCATCGCCGCCTCGAGCCGCGACGGTGGCAGCCCGGCGAAGATGGGCACCCGCAGGAAGTGCTCGCGGAGCGCGTCCTCCGCCAGCGGCGTCGTGCCGTGTCGACCGATGAGCGGCACGGCGATGGCGACCGAAACCGCGGTGACCGCGCCGGCCAGCGCCAGCACGCCCGGGATGCCAAGCAGGGATGGCGCGCCGAGGACCGGCAGCGCGAACGAGCCGGCGGCATAGGCGGCCACGGCGAACGTCTGCATCGCGCCGAGCGTCCGGCCGCGAACCTCATCGGGAACGATGCGCTGGAAGAGCGTCGTCGAGACGATCTCGATGAGCAGCCCACCGGCCGAACCCGCGGCCAGCGCGAGCATGGCGATGCCGAGCGAGTTCGTCTGGCCGAGGACGACGACACTCACCGCCAGCGTCACGCCGCCGGCGATCATCGGCGGCGACAATCGGCGACCGAGCACGAGGGCGGTAGAGATGAACGCCCCGACCAGGCCGCCGACACCGACCGCCGCGTTGAGCAGGCCGGTCGTGCCGTCGGCTGCGGGTCCGGCATGGCCGCCACTCAGCGTGTCGACGGCGATGACAACGGTCAGCACCCCGAGCCCGCCGCCGACGAACGAGCCTGTCGCGCCGAGCAGGTTGAGCCCGATGAGCGGCCGGACCACCGGACGGAGCTGGTCCCGGAGAGAGACCCTGACCTCGGCGCCCGCCTCGACGTCGGCCGTGCCGTCGGAACCGGCCACCGCCGACGCGGCTCGCCCCCGCGCGCGTGAGACCGGCAGGCGCCACAGGACCACTGCCACGACCGCGAAGGAGACGGCGTTGAGCAGGAACGCGGCCGTCAATCCGCCGAGGCTGATGAGCACGCCGGCGATGGCCGGGCCGATGATGAAGGCCATGTTGTCGAGCGTCGACCAGGTGCTGTTGGCCGGGCCGAGCTCTGACTCATCCCGCACAAGGCTCGGGATATACGACCCGATGGCGGGCGAGAAGAACGACGAGAAGCAGGTCGCCAGGATGGCCAGCGCGACGATCGCCTCGACCGGCCCGTTGAGCACCACGACGAGCGCCATCAGCACCATGATCACGCCCCGCGCGAGGTCCGTGACCAGCAGGATCATGCGCCGGTCGTAGCGGTCCGCGGCGATACCCGCCGGGATGCTCAGCAGGATGTAGGGCAGGACGCGCGCCGCGCCGACGAGCCCGAGAACGACGGGGTTCCCCGCGCGCTGGTAGATGACGATGAGCAGCGCGACGAGGTAGAGCCAGTCACCGATCGAGGAGACGAACTCCCCGAACATCAACCGGCTCAGGTTGCCGTTCGACAGAACGCGTCGGTAGGCAGCGATCACGTTCACAGGTGTCGGCCACTTTACAGGTCACGCGTCGGGTCGGGAGTTGACCTGCGCACGTCGTGCGACCAACCTACGCGCATCGCGGGTCTCCAGCGGACCAGCCGCATCGAGCCCGACGCGCTCAGATGGAGCCACGACCATGCCAGGATCACGACCCCAGGCCTCAGACGACAAGGGCATCCAGCCCGAGACGCCGGCCGACGACGACACCGAGGGCCACAACCTGCTCGATCCCTCGAGCGCGCAGCATCTCGCCAAGGCGCGTGCTCAGGAAGTCGAGCGCCAGATGCGCGACCGCAAGCGTCAGAAGGAGGCGCGCGGCCGCTGACCGCGTCTTATCTCCGATGGCAACGATGACCGGGCCGACCGCCCGGTCATCGTGCTGTCCGGGCCGCTGAGCCTGTCCAACGGCGGACAACGCGGCTGCGGCACAGCCGACCACCCACCTGCCGCAGGATCGACGTTCCGGGCGTCGCTCAGGCGCTCACGGTCGGGGCCGAAACGGATCGACCATCTCCTCCGACGGCGCCCTCGAAGAGGCGCCACAAGGAGGCACGAACCGATGTATCACCCGATCACGCAACAGGCCCTGGCCGACTCGCACCGATCCGACCTGCTGGCGGAAGCGACGAGGGACCGCCTCGTGCGGGCAAGCCGGAAGCCGGGTACCCACGCACGGCAGTCACGGCTCGCGCCGCTTGCTCACAGGCTGACGGTCTTCATCCGGTTGCGGCACCGGCCGGTCGTCGTGGCCGCTGCGACGGGGATGGCCGCCGCGGCCATCCTCCTCGCCGGCGAACTGTAGGGACGCTGCGAGCGGCGCCTAGACCGATCCGCTCGACGACGGGTCGGTCTGCTCGCCGCTTTCGGCAGTGGTGTCCGATGCCGGCCCCGCCGCGGGCGAGCCACGGAGGCTGGCGGCGACTCGGGCGCTGCGGGCCGCGACGCGATCACCCACGTTGGCGGTCACGTCCGCTGCGCGATGCGCGACGGGACCGGCGCGCTCGGCCGCGAACGCGGCCAACTCGGCGGCCTTGGCAGCGACTTCCCTCAGAGCCGGCGTCGCCAGCGTGGCGACCTGATCGACCATCTGCTGGAGCTGGCCGACCATCTGCTGGACATCGACGCGGCCGCGAGGCGCGGTCGTCTCGTCGTCGGGATTCGGGGCGGAGGCGTCGGGCGTGGTCTCCGGTGACGCGGCGGCCGCGTCGGTATCGGGCTGATGCTCATCCATGGGGTGTACCTCTACGTGTCCGACGCCACGTCCGGGCGCCGGCACCGACCGATTCTAGAGCCGATCGGCGTCAGTGACGGAAATGCCGTCGTCCGGTCAGCAACATCGTGCCCGAGGCACGCTCGACGGCGGCGATGACATCGGGGTCGCGCTGCGACCCGCCGGGCTGGACGAACGCGCCGACACCGCCGGCGAGGCACGTCTCGACACCGTCGGGGAACGGGAAGAAGGCATCCGAGGCACACACCGCGCCCGCGGCACGCTCCGGGCCGGCTTTCTCGACGGCGTGCCGGGCACTGTCCACGCGGCTCATCTGCCCGGAACCGACGCCGACCACCGCTCGGCCGCGCACCAGAACGATCGCGTTCGAGGTGACATGGCGCGCCACGCGCCAGGCGAGCGATAGGTCGGTGGTCTCCGCGGCGGTCGGGGCACGCGACGTGGCGAGCGTCCAGGACGCCGGCTCGTCGGCGTCGCTGAGGCGGTCGGCGTCGGTCGCCAGCACGCCGCCGCCTGCCGAGCGCAGGTCGATGGCATCGGTCGGGGCCACGAGGATCTCGGAGTACTCGAGCAGTCGCAGGTTCGCCTTGGCCGACAGGACGGAGCGCGCATCGTCGTCGAAGGCACTGGCCACGATGACCTCGAGGAAGATCGCCGCCAGCCGCGCGGCGAGCGTCCCATCCACCGCGCCGCGGATCGCGACCACGCCGCCATACGCGCTGACCGGATCACCCGACAGGGCGAGGTCCCACGCCGAGAGCAGGTCGTCGGCCTCGGCGACGCCGCACGGGTTGGTGTGCTTGATGATGGCGATGGCGGCGCCGCGCAGGTCGCGGACGAGGGCCGTCGCGGCCGACGCATCGAGGATGTTGTTGTAGGAGAGCGGCTTGCCCTGGAGACTCCTCGTGACGGATGCGAAAGGGCCGGCCGCGACGTCGGTTCCGGGTCGCCGGTAGAGCGCCGCGGCCTGGTGCGGATTCTCGCCGTAGCGCAGGGTCTCGACGCGTTCGAGACTGATGGACAGGCGCGTGGGAAACCGGTCGCCGATGGCGGCGCCAGCCGCTCCAGCGGCGGCTGCGAGCACGCCCGGCAGGGTCGCCGCGATCATCGCGTCGTAGTCGGCCGTATGGGCGAAGGCACGCAGCGCGAGTTCGCGGCGCAGGTCGTCACTGATCCGCCCGTCCTCGCGGAGGCGTTCGAGGATGCGCCCATAGTCGGCCGGATCGGTGACGATGGCGACGCTGGCGTGGTTCTTCGCCGCGGCGCGGACCAGGGTCGGGCCGCCGATGTCGATCTCCTCGATCAACTCGTCGGGCGTCACGTCCGGGCGGCGCGCCGCCTGCGCGAACGGGTAGAGATTGACCACGACCAGCTCGAACGGTTCGATGCCGGCCATGGCGAGGCGGCCACGGTGATCGTCGCGGCGCAGATCGGCCAGGACGCCCGCCGCGATCCGCGGATGGAGCGTCTTCACCCGACCGTCGAGCATCTCCGGGAAGCCGGTCACGGTAGCGACATCGACCACGTCAAGGCCGGCTTCGCGCAGCGTCCGCGCCGTGCCGCCGGTCGAGACGATCTCGAAACCGAGGTCCGTGAGTCCCCGGCCAAGCTCGACCAGCCCGGTCTTGTCCGACACCGAGACGAGCGCGCGGCGCGCGGTCGGGATGGTCGCCGCGATCCCCGTATCGATCCTGACCTCCCGGCCTTCGACGCTGACCGCGCCGGCCAGGGCCAGGGCGACGCACCGCGGCAGCAGCCGGTGCTCGACGGCGTGGATGCGCGCGGCGAGGCTGTCGAAGGCGTCGCCGGGCACGACCTCGACCACCTCCTGGGCCACGATCGGGCCACCGTCGAGCGTCTCGTCGACGAGATGGATGGTCACGCCGGTCACCCGAACGCCGGCCACGAGCGCATCGCTGATGGCATCGCGGCCGGGGAAGGCGGGCAGGAGTGAGGGGTGGACGTTCAGGATCCTGCCTCGGAACGCGGCAACGGTCGCCGGACCAAGGACGCGCATGAACCCGGCCAGGACGATGAGGTCGACGGCAGAACGCTCGAACTCGGCGGCGACGGCCCCATCCCAGGCATCCCGATCGGAGTAGGCCGACGGCTGGACGACGCTCGTGGCGATGCCCTGCGCGGCCGCGAATTCGACGGCCGGGCACGGGCGATCGGCGAGGACCAGACGGATGGCACCGCCGAGCAGCCCGCGCCGCTCGGAGCGAAGCAGCGCGAAGAGGTTCGTGCCGCGGCCGGAGACGCACACCGCGATGCCCTTGGTGCTCGGCGTCGCCCCGTCCGCAGTCTCGGTCATCGCTCGGCGTAGCGAGTCGGGCCGACGGCGGCCGCATCGACCACGGTGCCCATGCGCCACGCGCCGAGCCCGCGCTCGGCAAGGAACGCCGTTGTCACGTCCGCAGCCGCGGGTTCGACCACGATGGCCATGCCGATGCCGCCGTTGAACGTGGCCCGCGATTCGGCGTCCGACAGTCCGGCCAGGCGGCTCATCAGGGCGACGATCGGCGGCACGGGCCACGTCGAGGGATCGACCGTCACGCCGAGATGCTCACCGACAGCCCGCGGCAGGTTGCCCGGCAATCCCCCGCCGGTGATGTGCGCCAGCCCGCCGATGCGCATGCCGAGACCTCGCAGCGTGGAGAGCAGCGCCTCGATCTCCCAGGCATAGACGCGCGTCGGTTCGAGCAACGCGTCGCCGAGTGTCCGCTGCCCGTCCGGGATCCGCGCCACCGCCACGTGGCCGAGGTGCCGCTCCACCAGGTCGGGCAACGCGGCGCCAAGGTCCAGGCGCTGCTCCTCGAGGACGGCCCGCACCAGCGAGTACCCGTTGGCGTGCAACCCGCTCGCGGCCATGCCGATGATGGCATCGCCCGCGACCGCGCCGGAACCATCGATCAACTCGTCGCGGTCCGCCACGCCAATGCAGAAGCCCGCGAGGTCGAAGGCGTCCGGCTCCATCAGCCCGGGGTGCTCGGCCGTCTCGCCACCGACGACCTGGCACGCGGCGCCGCAGGCGGCGACGATTCCCCCGACGATGGCCGAAACGCGATCGGGATCGACCCTGCCGATGGCGATGTAGTCGAGGAACCAGCGCGGTCGAGCGCCGTGGCAGACCACGTCATCGACGCACATCGCGACGAGGTCCTGGCCGATCGTGTCGTAGCGGCCCATCCGACGGGCGACCTCGGTCTTGGTACCGACGCCGTCGGTCGAGGTCACGATGATCGGATCGCGCAGCCCTTCATCGCCCAGTGCCAGGGCCGCCGCGAAGCCGTGCTGCCCGCCCAGCAGGTCGGCCGTACGTCCCACTCGCCGTCGGATGAGATCGACCGCGCGATCGCCCGCCTCGACATCGACGCCAGCCCGCGCATAGGCCTCGCGGGGACCGGCGCTCACGCGGTCGGGGTCACCGGCGCGTCCTCGAGCACGAACTTGTGCGAGGCCACGTCGTAGGGCACGGGCACCGGGTAGATGCCGTCGAAACAGGCGAAACAGAAGCGCTCGCGCGGCAGGCCGATGGCGTCGAGCACGCCGCCGATGCTGAGATACGCCAGCGAGTCGGCGCCGACGAAGTCGCGGATGCCGTCAAGATCGAGCCGCGACGCGATGAGCTCGGTCTCGATCTGGGTGTCGATGCCGTAGAAGCACGGGTGATAGATCGGCGGTGCGCTGATGCGCAGGTGGATCTCCGCGGCGCCGGCCCGCCGGAGCATCTCGACGATGCGCTGCGTGGTCGTGCCGCGAACGACCGAGTCGTCGACAACGACCAGCCGCTTGCCGCGGACCTGGTCGGGCAGCGGGCTGAGCTTGACCGTCACGCCGCGCTGGCGGAGAGCCTGGCTCGGCTGGATGAACGTCCGGCCGGCGTAGCGGTTCTTGACCATGCCCTCGCGGTACGGGATGCCGCTCGCCTCGGCGTAGCCGGCCGCCGCGGGCGCGCCCGTGTCGGGCACGGGCATCACCAGGTCGGCCTCGACCGGCGCCTCATGCGCGAGCTGCTCGCCCATGCGCCGGCGCGCCTCGTACAGGTTGCGCCCGAGCATGTACGAATCAGGCCGAGCGAAGTAGATCAGCTCGAAGACGCACAGCTTCTCCTGGCCCTCGGCGTACTGGATCGAGCGCGGACCACCGGGTTCGCCGAGGACGATCATCTCGCCCGGCTGGATGTCGCGGACGAACGAGGCGCCGAGCACTTCCAGCGCACACGTCTCCGACGCGAGCACCCAGCCGTGTTCCGTCTCGCCCGCTTCGATGGGCAGGCGGCCGAGCACCAGCGGCCGGAATCCGAACGGATCTCGCACGCCGATGACGCGCCGCTCGTCCATGGCCACCAACGCGAATGCTCCCTGCACGCGCGGCAGCAGGCGCACGAAGGCGTCGACGAGATCGGTGCCCGGTTCCTCGGCCAGCAGCGCGGTCAGCAGCTCCGTGTCGCTCGTGCCGACGAGGCGGCCGCGGCCCGCGCTCAGCTCCGCCATCAGCCGACGCGTGTTGACGAGATTGCCGTTGTGGCCGAGTGCCACGGTGCGCATCGCACCCATCCGGAACGCCGGCTGGCTGTTCTCCCAGACCGACGAGCCGGTCGTGGAGTACCGGCAATGGGCGATGGCGCGATCGCCGAGCAGCGACGGCAGGCGCCGCTCGTCAAGGACCTGGGCGACCATCCCGAGGTCCTTGTAGACCATCACGTCGGTGCCCTCGCTCACCGCCAGCCCGGCTGATTCCTGGCCCCGATGCTGAAGCGCGAACAGCCCGAGAGCGGCCAACGGTGCCGCCTGCTGGCCGGGCGAGAAGACGCCGACGATGCCGCACATCGGTCAGGCCTCCTCGCCGAGTGCGCGGGGAAGTCCGGCATCCCACGCGTGGCGCAGAACGACCAGTGATTCGTCCACGTCGTCGGCGACGGTCGCGCCGCGCTCCTCGGCGGCGCCGGTCGCTCCTTCGCCGGACAGGCGGATGCGCAACCGCTCGCCGCCGACCTCGCCGAGGCGGCGCA
Source organism: Chloroflexota bacterium (assembly GCA_003169735.1). Lineage (GTDB taxonomy): Bacteria > Chloroflexota > Limnocylindria > Limnocylindrales > CSP1-4 > Palsa-1032. The sequence continues at coordinate 17,130 of PNAP01000041.1, forward strand.
GCGGGATGCCCTGCCTCGCGGCCCCGGCAGCCACCTCGTCCCAGCGCGCCGGGTCGACCGAGATGAGCACCCGGCTCGGTCCCTCGCCGAACAGCTCGACCGCCGGCGGGGCAGCCACCAGGATCTGCACATCGGCACCGACGTCGCCCGTGAGGCAGGACTTGGCGAGTGCGACGGCCAGTCCGCCGCTGCTGAGGTCCCGCGCCGAACGCAGCGAGCGGGCCGCAGCCGCCGAGATCAGGAAGCGCTGCAGATCCGCCTCACGAACCAGATCGACCTCGGCCAGCCGATCGTCGGGGGCGGTGCCGGCGTGCTCCGCATAGATCGAGCCCGCCAGGCCCGGCGCCGTGTCGCCGAGCAGCCCGACGATATCGCCGGGCGCCTGGAACCCCGGGCCGACCCGGCTCGCCACGTCATCGAGCAGGCCAACGACACCGACCTGCGTCGTCGGTGCGATTGATCCACCGGCGGCCGATTCGTTGTACAGGCTGACATTGCCACCGGTGATGGGCAGCCCGAGCGCCAGGCACGCGTCGCCGAGCCCCCGCACGGCTTCCTGAAGCTGCCAGAACGCCTCCGGCCGCTCCGGATCGCCGAAGTTGAGGCAGTTCGTGACTCCAAGCGGCCGCGCGCCGGTGAGCGCTACGTTACGACTGCACTCGGCCACGGCGATCACGGCACCGAGGTACGGATCCAGCGCCCCGACGCGAGCGTTGGCGTCCGTGGCCGCGACGAGCGCCTTGGTCGTGCCCTTGATGCGGAGGACAGCGGCGCCCGATCCGCTGCCCGCGACCGTATCGGTGCCGACGGTGGCGTCGTACTGCGTGGTGACCCAGGCGCGGCTGGCAACGTTGGGGTCACCGAGGAGCGCCAGAAGGACCGCGCCCGGGTCCATGCCGCGCTCCGGCAGACCATCCTGGGCCGACACCGGAACGCCCGGCGCGGGAGCCGGCCGGGAGCGCACCGGCGGGCGACCCTCGCGCTCGTACATGATCGCGTCGCTGGTCAGCGCGGAGGTCGGGATCCGGGCGAGGACGCGGGCCGCTGCGAGCGGCCGACCCTCGCCATCCAGGCCACCCTCGACGACGGTCACCGCGCCGTCGTCCGTCACTCGGCCGATGACCGCCGCGGGTAGGCCCCAGCGGCGGCAGACCGCGACCACCGCATCGAGCCGGTCGGGTCGGACGGTCGCCAGCATCCGTTCCTGGGATTCGCTGATCATCACCTCGAATGGCGCCATCCCCTCCTCTCGCCGCGGGATGGCGTCGAGATCGACGGTGATGCCGGTCCCCGCGCGATCGGCCGACTCCGAGGCGGCGCAGGTGATGCCGGCGGCGCCGAGATCCTGCAACCCCTCCAGCAGGCCGGCCTCGATGAGCTCCAGGCTCGCCTCGATGAGCAGTTTCTCGGCGAACGGGTCGCCGACCTGGACCGTCGGCCGTTTGGCCGCCGATCCCTCGCCGAACGTGGCGCTGGCCAGGACCGATGCGCCGCCGATGCCGTCGCGCCCAGTGGTCGATCCGAACAGAACGACCAGGTTGCCCGGCCCGGGCGCGCGGGCCAGCGTCAGGTGGCGCTCTTCGAGGATGCCGATGGCCATCACGTTGACCAGCGGGTTCTGCTCGTAACTCGGGTCGAAGACGAGCTCGCCGCCGACGGTCGGGACACCGACGCAGTTGCCGTAGCCGCCAACGCCGCGGACGATGCCGCGGACGAGGTGGCGCGTGCGTGACGTCGACGGATCACCGAACTTGAGGGCATCGAGGACGGCGATGGGCCGCGCGCCCATGGTGAAGATGTCGCGCAGGATGCCGCCGACGCCGGTGGCGGCGCCCTGATACGGCTCGACCGCGCTCGGATGGTTGTGGCTCTCGAGCTTGAACGCGACCGCCAGGCCGTCGCCGATCCGTACCACGCCGGCGTTCTCGCCAGGCCCCGCTACGACATCGGTGCCGGCGGTGGGGAGGTTTCGCAGCAGCGCCCGCGAGCTCTTGTACGAGCAGTGCTCGCTCCACATCACCGAGAACATGGCCAGTTCCAGGTCGTTCGGGTCACGGCCGAGGCGGGCGCGGATCTCGTCCAGCTCGTGGTCGGTCAAGCCCAGAGCGCGGTGCAGCGGCGGGCTCGCCGGCAGGGCGGCATGGTCGCCGATCGGGCTCGCGACAATGTGGCTCTCCGCCACCTCGAGAGCGGTCATAGCGGGTTCACCGGCCGGCCGTCAAGCGGCCGCTCCGACTGCCGGCTGGCGGGAGGCCGCCGCACTCTCGACGAGCGAGCGCAGCAGGAGCAGCCCGTCGTCAGATCCGAGGATCTCCTCGCTGGCACGTTCGGGGTGCGGCATCAGCCCGCAGACGTTCTCGCGTGCGTTGAGCACGCCGGCGATGTCGCGCTCCGAACCGTTCGGGTTGCCCTCCGGCTGGGCATAACGGAAAAGGACGCCGCTTCGTGCCTCGAGGGTGGCCATCTCGCGGTCGGGCAGGGTGAAGCAGCCTTCCCCGTGTGCGACCGGCAGGCGCAGGGTCATGCCCGGCGGCACGAGGTTCGTGAACGGCGTGTCGCGCCGCTCCACGGTGAGGCGCACCCAGCGGTGTTCGAAGCGCATCGAGGCGTTGCGCAGCAACGCGCCCGGCACGAGGCCCGCCTCGGCCAGGACCTGGAAGCCGTTGCAGATGCCGAGCACGAGGCCGCCTCGCGCGGCGTGGTCCCGGATGGCACCCATGATCGGGCTGAAGCGGGCCAGCACGCCGGCTCGGAGGTAGTCGCCATAGGCGAAGCCGCCGGGCAGGATGACGATCTCGGCGCCGTGGAGGTCCGCGTCCTCGTGCCACAGCGCGACGGGCTCGGCGCCGGCAAGGCCGATGGCGTGGAGCGCGTCACGATCGCAGTTCGAGCCCGGGAAGACGACGACGCCGGCCTTCACGTCGCGACCTCGGCCGGAGCGGCGCGCTCGACGCGCCACGACTCGATGAGCGGATTGGCGAACAAATCACCTGCGAGCCGCTCCACGATGGCGCGCGCCGCGGGTTCGTCGTCGGCGTCCACGACCAGCTCGACGCGCCGGCCGACACGCACGCCGTGGACCGAATCGACCCCCAGATGGGGCAGCGACAGCTCCACCGCGCGCCCCTGCGGGTCGAGGATGCCGTCCTTGGGCATGACCGAGACGACATACCGGTGGTCGCCCATCAGCCGATCACATCCTTGGTCAGGTATCGATCGAACGAGCCGCCGGTGATGCG
>PNAP01000059.1 GCA_003169735.1 Chloroflexota bacterium
GACGAGTTCGCGATGGGCTCATCGACCGAACACTCGGCATGGGGACCGACCGGCAATCCCTGGGATCTGGGCCGCGTGCCTGGAGGGAGCAGCGGTGGATCCGCTGCAGCGGTCGCGGCGTTCCACGCGCCGCTCGCCATCGGCACCGATACCGGCGGCTCCATCCGCCAGCCGGCGGCGCTGACCGGCACGGTCGGCATCAAGCCCACCTACGGCCGTGTCAGTCGCTACGGCATCATCGCCTTCGCCAGCTCGCTCGACCAGATCGGGCCGTTCGGGCGAGACACGCGCGACGCGGCGACGCTGCTCACCGCAATCGCCGGTCGCGACGAGCGCGACTCGACCTCGTCGTCGCTCGCCGTCCCCGACTATTCGGCAGAGTTGCCGACCGGTGACGACGAGGCCGCCGGCTATCTGCGCGGCGTTCGCCTGGGGCTGCCGAAGCAGTACTTCGTGAAGGGCATGGAAGCGGGCGTCGAGGCGCGCGTGCGCGAGGCGGTCGCGGCGCTCGAGGCCGCGGGCGCGACGGTCGTCGAGGTCGATCTCCCACATACCGACTACGGCCTCGCGACGTACTACATCATCGCGCCGGCCGAGGCGTCGGCCAACCTGGCCCGCTACGACGGCATCCGCTACGGGGCCGCGAAACGCGGCAGCGACGTCCTCGGTGACTACCTGGCGACGCGTGGCATGGGCTTCGGCGCCGAGGTCAAGCGCCGCATCATGCTCGGCACGTACGCGCTCTCGGCGGGCTACTACGACGCGTACTACATCAAGGCACAGAAGGTGCGCACACTCATCAAGCGCGATTTCGACCGGGCCTTCGAGACCGTCGATGCGATGGTCGCGCCGACCAGCCCGACCGTCGCGTTCCCATTCGGCGCCCGGATGTCGGATCCGGTCGCGATGTATCTCTCGGACGCCTGCACGCTGCCGGTCAACGTGGCCGGATTGCCCGGCATCTCGGTGCCGTGCGGGCTTTCGGAGGGATTGCCGGTCGGGCTCCAATTCATCGGCCAGGCGTGGGACGAGCGCCGGCTCTTCCGGCTCGGATGCGCATACGAGGCGATCACCGCAGACGCGGATTGGCGCCGCATCGAGCCGCCGGGCCTGGCGGCGATGGAAGCGATTCGAAAGGGAGGGTTCGGAGATGGCTGAAACCAAGGGGACGACGGTGGGTTCGGTCGGGCGCACGCGACGCGCACTGCTCGGTGGGGCGGTCGCCGGTGGCGCGGCCATCGCGATGCGGTCGGTTGTGGGCACCGATCGGGCGCGCGCCGGCAATCATCCTCTCCAGACCGGCGAGTCCAATGATTCGACCGCGGAAACGGGCCTCGACCGAACCGATGTCGATGTCAACCTGGCGATGTGCGGCAACGACTACGGTCTGATCGCGCGTTCCCATGTCGTCAATGGCATCGGCCTGCAGGGTGCCGTGGACCAGACTGGTGGGACCGGCGTGATCGGTCAGACCTCCGGTGACTCGTCGCAGATCGCCGTTCTCGCCGACACATCCGCCAACGACGGCGAGGGTTACGCCGTCAAGGCGATCACCAAGAACGGTGCCGCGCTCTATGGCGAAGCGATCGGTGGGTATGCGCTCCAGGTCCAGGGCGTGAGTTGGTTCAGTCGATCCGGCAAGGCGCTCATCGCCCAGGGCAAGAGCAGCAAGACCCTCACCCTCACCGGCCATGGCAACTACATCACCAACGACAGCTTCGTCGTGGCCACCGTCCAGGGCACGGCGACCGGCGTATGGGTGCGCTCGTGTTCCACCAACGTGAATGGCAACAGCATCACCATCCGACTCAACAAGGCAGCCCCGGCCGACCTCCGCGTCGGCTGGATCGTGATCGACTGAGGCATACTCGCCGTGCGTCCAGCCGCTCGAGGGCTCCATCGATGACCACCGAACCGATCGTCGCCGCGCGCCAGCGCCTGGCCGAGCGCGTCCGCACGGTCCCGCCGTCGGGCATCCGCAAGTTCTTCGATGTCATCGCGACGATGCCCGATGTCATCAGCCTCGGCGTCGGTGAGCCGGACTTCGACACGCCGAGCCAGATCGTCGACGCGGGTGTCGCTTCGCTCCGCCGAGGCCGAACCCACTACACCAGCAACTACGGCACGCTCGAACTGCGCAACGCGCTCTCGGCGCACCTCGAGCGCATCTACGGCATCACCTACGACCCGGTCGGCGAGATGGTCATCACCGTCGGTGCCTCGGAGGCGGTCGCCATCGCGCTCGGCGCGACCATCGATCCGGGCGATGAGGTGCTGCTCCACGAGCCGTCCTACGTGTCGTATGTGCCGGGCATCATCTTCAACGGCGGCGTGCCGGTGATGCTTTCGACCGGCCCCGACGACGGCTGGCAGCTGAAGCCGGAACAGCTCGAGGCGGCCATCACGCCGCGAACCAAGGCCATCTTCCTCGGCTACCCGTGCAACCCGACCGGCGCCGTGCTGGACGCCGCGACGCAGGGCGCCATCGCCGACATCGCTCGCCGCCACGACCTGCTCGTGGTCAGCGACGAGATCTATGACCGCCTCACGTACGGCGGCCATCGCCACGTCCCGATGAGCACGCTGCCGGGCATGCGCGAGCGGACCATCCTGATGGGCGGCTTCTCGAAGGCATATGCGATGACCGGCTGGCGGATCGGCTACGTGTGCGCGCCGAAGGACCTCCTCGAGGGCATGCTAAAGATCCACCAGTACGACATCATGTCGGCACCGACGACCGCCCAGGACGCGGCCATCGTCGCGCTCGAGACCGGCGAGCCGGACGTGGCCCGCATGGTCGCCGAGTACGATCGCCGGCGGGTGATGTTCGTCGAGGGGCTGAACCGCCTTGGCCTTCCCACGGTCGAGCCGAAGGGCGCCTTCTACACCTTCCCGAAGATCTCGGGCACGGGCCTCACCAGTGAGCAGTTCAGCGAGCGCCTCCTCTTCGAGGGCAAGGTCGCGGTCATCCCGGGTGGCGCGTTCGGGCCGTCAGGGGAGGGACACGTCCGAGCCACGCTCGCAACGAGCTACGAGGACCTCGCCGAAGCGCTCGTGCGCATCGAGCGCTTCGTCGCATCGCTCGGGTGACGCGGGCGTGACCGCCGCCTACGAGGCCGTCATCGGCATCGAGATCCACGTCCAGCTTCGGACGGCCTCCAAGATGTTCTGCGGCTGCGCGGCCGACGTGCAGACGGCGCCGCCGAACTCGCGCACCTGCCCGGTCTGTCTCGGCCTGCCGGGCGCGCTGCCCGTCATCAACCGCGCGGCGGTGCGCCACGTGCTCGCCACCGGGCTTGCCATCGGCGCGCGCATCCCCGATGTGACGCGCTGGGATCGGAAGAACTACTTCTATCCCGACCTGCCCAAGGGCTACCAGATCAGCCAGTACGACCTGCCACTGGCCGCGGGCGGCTCCCTTTCCTTCGATACGTCGGCCGGGCCGGTCACGGTCGGCATCACTCGCGCCCATCTCGAAGAGGACACCGCGCGGCTCATCCACCGTCCCGATGACACTGGCCGACAGGTCAGCCTGGTCGACTTCAACCGCTCCGGCCTGCCGCTCATGGAGATCGTCACCGACCCGGTCATCCACTCCGCCGAGGCCGCCCGCCGCTACGCCGAGGAACTGCGTCTTGTGCTGTTGGCGATCGGAGCGTCCGAGGCGGCGCTCGAGGGCGGCCAGATGCGCGTCGAGGCGAACGTCTCGCTGCGGCCCGTCGGCACGGAGAAGTTCGGCATCCGGGCCGAGGTCAAGAACATGAACTCGTTCCGATCGGTCGAGCGGGCGATCGGTTTCGAGATCGAGCGCCAGACGCGCGCGCTGGAAGCCGGCGAGCCGCTCGTTCAGGAGACGCGTGGCTGGGACGATGACCGCGGCCTGACCTATCGGATGCGGCTCAAGGAGGACTCGGACGATTACCGCTACTTCCCGGAGCCGGACCTGCCGCCGTTCCGCACCGATCCTGCTTGGTTGGCCGAGATCCGCTCGGCCATGCCCGAGTTGCCTGCCGCGCGGCGGCAGCGGTACGCGGCGGCAATGGGCCTCTCGCCGTATGACGCGGCGGTGATCGTCGGCGACGGCGCGGCGACGGCGCTCTTCGAGGGCGCGTTGCAGGCCGATCCCTCGCTTCCCGCGAAGCGGCTCGCCAACTGGGTCACCGGCGAATACCTGCGTTTGCCGGCGGGTACGGGCGTAGCACCGGCCCAACTCGCCGCGCTCGTGCGCATGATCGAATCGAACGAGCTCTCCGGCACGAACGCCAAGGAGATCCTGGCGCGCCATGCCGCGACGGGCGAGACGGTCCGCGGCATCGTCGCCGCGCTCGGCCTGCGGCAGATCAGCGACCAGGGCGCGTTGCGGACGGCCGTGGCCGCGGTCCTGGCGGCCAACCCCGACGCCGTGGCGGACGTCAGAGCCGGCAAGGCGCAGGCCATCGGCTTCCTGACCGGGCAGGTCATGAAGCAGACCCGTGGCCAGGCCAACGCCGCCATGGTCCAGCAGCTGCTGCGCGACGCACTGGAGGGCTGATGCTCATCAACGTCGCGCTGTGGGTCGTCGGGGTCGCGCTCGCGGTGGCCGGCTACTCGGCCATCCGCACGCCTGCGGCACGTCTGCGCGAGCTGCGCTCGACCGATGCCAACCTGCGGCGCTATGACTCGTGGCGCGGCGGCTCACGCACCGCTGTCGATCCGGGCACGACCGGCGCCGACGAGATGCGCGAGTTGCTGCGTCGGAAAGTGCGCGTCTGGTCGATCGTCCTCATCGCCGGGATCGTCCTGTTCATCGCCGGATTCATCGTCCGCTGAAAGAGCGGCGATGCTTCCCGAGGGTGCATCATTGCGTTCGCGGCGCGCGCTCACGTATGCTGCCGTCGCTGAAGCCAGATCGAGGACGGTCCTGAGAGGCCAAGGTCCTCGGATAACCGAAGGCCAGCGAGAGAATCGACGAGGAGGAGTACCTGTGCACATCAAACGTGCATCCGTGGCGCTGATCGCGGCGCTCACGATCGCGGCTTGCAGTGGGGCGGCCGCGACGCCGACACCGCTTCCGGCGACCCCGACCCCAGCGCCGGTCGTCACCCCGGCTCCCACGCCCGCTCCGACCGCGACCCCGGTCGTGACGCCGGCTCCAACCGCGACCCCAGCCGCGACGCCGACGGCATCGCCGACCCCGGCCGCCAGCACTGCGGCGCCCAGTCCCTCTGCCAGTTCGACGCTGAAGATCGGCGTCGTGACGGACGTCGGCCGCGTCGACGACAAGAACTTCAACCAGTTCTCGTTCGAGGGCGCCAAGCTCGGCGCCACGGACATCGGCGCGGCCGCGCCGCAGGTCGTCGTCCCGAACTCGGCTGACGAGTACGCCAGCGACATCCAGCAGTACGTCAGCCAGAGCTACGACGTCATCGTCACCGTCGGCTTCAACCTCTACTCGGCGACGGTCGCCGCGGCGCTCGCCAATCCGAACATCTGGTTCATCGGCGTCGACCAGAGCATCTGCGTCGATGCGACCGGCAAGGACGATCCGACCTTCGCCTGCAAGGGCGACCCGAAGACCCTCCTGCCGCACTACATCGGCATCAGCTTCGAGGAAGACCAGGCCGGCTACCTCGCGGGCATCGTCGCCGCGAGCATCAGTCAGAGCCACATCATCGGCGCCATCGGCGGCATCAACCTCGTGCCTGCCGTCGTGCGCTACATCCAGGGCTATCAGCTCGGCGCGATGGCGACCGACCCGACGGTCAGCGTCAAGATCGGCTACGTCTCGAAGTCCGACTTCACCAAGGCGTTCGCGGATCCGGCCGGCGGCCAGACCTATGCGACGCAGTTCATCCAGGCCAACAAGCCCGACGTGCTCTTCCAGGTCGCTGGCAGCACCGGTAACGGCGTCCTCCAGGCTGCCTGCACCGCCGGCATCGATGGCATCGGCGTCGACGTCGACCAGTGGGGCTCGCTCAGCGCGGCCACGGATCCGACCTACGGATGCATCGTGACCTCCGCCGAGAAGCACCTCAGCAACGCCGTCGAGGCGTCTATCCAGCAGATCTCCGGTGGCACCGCGGCCGGCGGCAACGTCGAGTACAACGCCACCAATGACGGCATCGGCGTTTCGATGGAGCAGGACGGCAAGGGCCTCATCACGCCAGCCATCCAGACGCTCCTCGACACCGCGCTGGCGGGCATGAAGGCCGGGTCGGTCACGACGTGCCCGACCACCTGCGGCCAGCCCTGACCCCGGTTCGCACCAACCAGTAGCTTCGAAAGCGGGCCGCGAGCGATCGCGGCCCGCTTTTCTCATCCACCCGGTCCAGTCGTGCACGAGGCAGCATCGTGACCACCTCTCCACCGGCCGCCGCCTCCCCTCCGACCGCCGATCCACCGCCGTCATCCGTGCCGGCGCTGGAGATGCGCGGCATCACCAAGCGCTACCCGGGCGTCATCGCCAACGACCACATCGATCTGGATCTGCGACGCGGCGAGATCCATGCCCTGCTCGGCGAGAACGGCGCGGGCAAGACGACCCTCATGAACGTGCTCTACGGCCTCGCCACGCCCGACGAGGGCGAGATCCTGCTGGACGGCAAGGTGGTCGATATCGGGGGTCCCTCGGATGCCATCGCGCGCGGCATCAGCATGGTCCACCAGCACTTCATGCTCGTGCCGGTGCTGTCGGTCGCCGAGAACATCGTGCTCGGTCTCGAGACGATGGCCAACCGCGTCTTCCTCGACCTTGGCGAGGCACGCCGGCGCATCCGCGACCTAGCCGCTCGCTTCGGCTTCGACATCGATCCGGATGCCAAGGTGGCCAGCCTGTCGGTCGGGCAGCAGCAGCGCGTCGAGATCCTGAAGGCGCTCTACCGCGAGGCGCGCATCCTCGTCCTTGACGAGCCGACCGCGGTCCTGACCCCCCAGGAGACCGAGGAGATCTTCGTCCTCCTCCGCCGGCTCGCCGAGAACGGCCGGAGCATCGTCTTCATCAGCCACAAGCTCTACGAGGTCCTCGAGATCGCCGACCGCATCACCGTCATCAGGCGCGGCCGCGTGGTCGGCGAGCGCGCGCCGAAGGAGACGAGCGAGGACGAGCTCGCCGAGCTGATGGTCGGTCGTGAGGTGCAGTTGACCGTCGATCGGGGCGTGTCCGATCCGGGTGCCGTGACGCTCGAGGTGGACGCGCTGCGGGTCACGGACGACCGCGGACATCCGGCCGTGCGCGAGGTCTCGCTGCAGGTCCGCGCCGGCGAGATCCTGGGGATCGCCGGAGTGGCGGGCAATGGCCAGGACGAATTGGTCGAGGCCATCGTCGGGCTTCGATCGGTCGCCGGTGGGCGCGTCACGCTGAAAGGCAAGGACATCACGGGTGCCTCGCCGCGTCACATCCACGACTCCCAGGTGGCGTACGTGCCCGCCGACCGCCACCGTTTTGGGCTCATCCTGTCGTTCCCCATCACCGACAACCTGGTTCTCAACCGCTACTGCGACGCGCCATTCGCGCGCGGCATCATCCGCAACGACGAGGCTGTCCTCGCCGAGGCCAAGGACAACATCGCCGAGTACGACATCCGAACGCCCTCGGCGACCGCTCCGGTCGCGACGCTGTCCGGTGGCAATCAGCAGAAACTGGTCGTGGCGCGCGAGTTCGATCGTGACCTGGCGCTGCTCGTCCTCGATCAGCCGACACGCGGCCTGGACGTCGGCAGCATCGAGTTCATCCATCGCCAGGTCATCGCCAAGCGCAACGCCGGGACGGCCGTCCTGCTCGTCTCGGCCGAACTCGACGAAGTGCTCGAGATGTCCGACCGGATCTCGGTCATGTACCGCGGCGAGCTCGTGGCGACGGTCGACGGGCGGACGGCCGACAAGAACGAGGTCGGCCTGTTGATGGCGACCGGCGGCAAGGCCAAGCCCGACGCGGAGTGGACCCAACCGATCGATCGCGGGGCGACGACGTGAGCGTCGCGCAGCCGCCCGACCGGTCACTCAGCGGCCGCATCAGGGCCGCGTGGGGAATCGTGGCGCTGCCCCTCCTCTCGATCCTGCTGGCGCTGATCGTCGGCGCGCTCGTGATGATCCTGAGTGCCCCGATCGCTGGCAAGCCGGTCGACTTGGGCCTTCCGCTCACGGCCTACGGAGCTCTGTTCCAGGGTTCGGTGGGCAACTTCGACGCCATCATAGGCACGCTTCGGACGACCGCACCGCTGCTGCTCGCCGGCCTCGGGATCGGCCTGGGCTTCAAGGCCGGCCTCTTCAACATCGGTGCCCAGGGCCAGTTCCTCATCGGTGGCATCGCCTCGATCGCCTTCGCCCAGCTCGTCCATGACATGGACCCGCTCATCGCCATCCCGTTCGCGCTGCTCGGCGGCATCCTTGGCGGCGCCTTGTGGGCATTCATCCCGGGCGTCCTGAAGGCGACGCGCGGCGCCCACGAGGTCGTGACGACGATCATGATGAATTACATCGCCCTCTCGACGCTGTCCTATCTGGCGAGTGGTCCCCTCAAATTGCCGCTGTCTCCCCAGCCGGTGACGGCCGGTGTCGGCAACGCCGCGCTGCCCATCCTGCTGGGCCGGGACGGGCACCTCGGTATCCTCATCGCGTTCCTCGTCGTGCCGCTGGTCTGGTTCCTGCTCTACCGCACCACGCGCGGCTTCGAGATCCGCGCGGTCGGCGCCAACCCGGACGCGGCGCGGTACGCGGGCATGAAGCCGCGGCGCCTGATCATCCTGACGATGAGCATCGCCGGCGGTCTGGCCGGGCTGGCCGGCGCGGGCAACATCCTCGGTGTCAACCACCAGATGAGCGCCTCGTTCAGCACCACCGTCGGCTTCGATGCCATCACCGTGGCGCTCCTCGGTCGATCCAATCCGGTCGGTATCGTCTTCGCCTCGTTGCTGCTTGGCGCGATGCGCGCCGGGGCGCCGTTGATGCAGATCGAAGCCGGCGTACCGGTCGAGCTCGTGGACGTGGTCCAGGCGATCATCCTGCTGTTCCTCGTCGCCAATGCCGTGCTGCGGCGCTTCTTCCGGTTGCGCGGCGTCTCCGCCAACCTCGGCACGACCGAGACCATGACGGCGACCTACGGAAGTGAGGCGATCCGCTGATGGATCAGCTCATCAACGGCCTGTACGGCATCCCGGTCGCCGGGCTGATCTTCCAGGCCGTCGGCTACATCGTCGACCAGCTGCCGTTCCTCTCCCACGCCGCCGTCGCCATCTCCATCCCGATCATCTTCGCCGCGCTGTGCGGCGTCGTCTGCGAGCGATCGGGCGTCGTCAACATCGGCCTTGAGGGGATCATGCTCACGGCGGCCTTCGTGGGCTGGGTGGTCGGTGTGGTGGCGACGCAGTTCCTGGGCCACGGCGACCCGACCCCGCTCTTCGGATTCACGCTGCCGCTGATCATCGCGCTCGTGTCGGCGGTCGCGGCGGGCATGCTGCTGTCGCTGTTGCACGCGTGGCTGGCGATATCCGTGCGCGCGGACCAGATCATCAGCGGCACCATCATCAACATCATCGCGCTCGGCTTGACCGGCTACCTGATCAGCCTCATCTCGCAGTCGTCACCGAAGGGGGCGGGCAGTTTCACGCCGCTCGCCATCCCCCAGAACGTGGCCAACCTGCCCGTCGTCGGATGGCTCATCAACGCCGTCTTCAACCAGGGACCGATCGCCATCTCGGCTATCGTCCTGACCGTCGTCCTGCAGATCCTGCTGTTCCGTTCACGGTGGGGCCTGCGGACCCGATCGGTCGGCGAGCATCCCAAGGCCGCCGAGACGGTCGGCATCGATGTCGTCAAGTTGCGCTACCGGAACGTCGTCGCCGGCGGAGCGCTGGCGGCGCTCGGCGGTGCCTACCTGTCGATGGAGTTGACCAACAGTTTCCAGCCGGGGATGACCCAGGGGCGCGGCTTCATCGGCCTGGCGGCCATGATCGTGGGCCGCTGGACGCCGCTCGGCGCCTTCGGCGCGGCTGTCCTCTTCGGCTCGGCCCAGGCGATCAGCTCGTCGATCACCTTCGCGCCACCGACCGGCAGCCTCGGCGATTTCATGAACCAGGTGCCGCCCCAGCTGTTCGACGCGCTTCCGTATCTCGTCACCATCATCATCCTGGCCGGCCTCATCGGGCGGAGTACGCCGCCTGCGGCCGACGGTCAACCGTACTCGCGCGAAGCTGCGACTTGAGCGGGGCCGCTCTCTGAGCGACGCCGCCTGAGCGAAACGGCGCCCAGTCAGGCGTCGCGGATGAGTCGGTGGTCCATCGCCGTGCAGCGGTCCATGACCACCGCGAGGCCGGCCTCGTGGGCGATGCGCGCCGCTTCCCAGTTCACCACGCCGAGTTGCAGCCACAGGCACGTGGCACCGATGGCGACCGCGCTGCGCGCGATCTCGGGCGTGTACGCCGACCGGCGGAAGACGTCGACGATGTCGATCGGCCCGACCGCCGCTGCTGCCTCGGCCAGGCTCGGGTAGCAACGTTCGCCGAGCACCTCCTGAGCGTTGGGATTCACCGGCACGCAGTCATAGCCGTGGTCGCGCAGGTAGCGCATCACGTCGTGGGACGGGCGCTCGGCATCGGGTGAGGCCCCGACGATGGCGATGCGATGGGCGGCGCGGAGCACGGCCAGCGCCTCGTCGCGCTCCAGGATGGGCACGGTCCCGGTGCCTTCCTGCGCGTCCAGCACGTCTCGTGCGCGCCGTCGATCGTCCATGCGTCCATCTTCCCACGCCGTGCCCAGCGTCACCGCGAGGCCGCTGGTCTGGCCTGCCGAAGCGGCGGCCGCGGCTATACTCGGCTACAAGATCCACACGGAATGGGAGGGAGCAGGACCGTGGGCGACGCTGCCCTTGCCGCGCCACACGCACCGCTCGTGTGTGTTCTCGATGACGACCCGCAGGTCCAGCGATTGCTCGTCCGGATGCTGGAGGTCGAGGGCTACCGGGTCATCGCCGTGGCCGACGGTGAGCTCGGATTGCGCGTCATCGCAGAACACCAACCGGACCTCGTGATCCTTGACCTGAGCATGCCGCGGCTTGATGGCTTCGAGGTGTGCCGACGCCTGCGGGCGGATCCGCACACGGTGACGCTGCCCGTCATCGTGCTGACCGCGCACGCCTCGGTCGATGACATGGTGGCGAGCCTGGACGCCGGTGCGGACGACTTCATCACCAAGCCGTTCCAGCAGATCGAGCTTTTCGCCCGCATGCGCAGTGCGTTCCGCATGCGCGCCGCGGTGCGACGCATGGAAGACGCGCATGCCATCGTCGCTGCGCTCGCCAACGCGGTCGAGGCCAAGGAACTCAGCCTGCGCGGCCACGGCCAGCGGATGGCGCACCGTGCCGCGCGGCTCGCCGCGAGGGTCGGCCTTCGCGGCGCCGAGCTGGAAGGGGTCGCCTACGGCGCGCTTCTGCATGACGTCGGCAAGATCGGCCTACCCGAGGAGTTGCTCCACAAGATGGGGCCGCTGACCGAGGACGATCGGACCGTGCTCCGCCGCCACCCCGAGATCGGCGCGATGATCCTTCGCCCGCTCCGCTCGGCACAGGCGTTCACGCCGATCATCCGCCACCACCACGAGCGCTGGGACGGGGCCGGCTATCCCGATGGCCTGGCCGGCGACGCCATCCCGCTCGGTGCCCGGATCGTGGCCATCGCCGATGCCTACGACGCGATCTTCGCGGGCCGCCCGTACCGACCGGCGCGGACGCTCGAAGAGACGTATGACGAGCTGAACCGCGAGTCAGGCTGCCAGTTCGATCCGGCCCTGGTGCCCATCTTCCTCGACGAGATGGAGCGGGTCGAAGCCGGCCTGCCATCGAGCGTCGAACTGCCGCCGGCGGCGCTCCTCGACCTCGACCACGTCGGCCAGCCGGAGTCGAGCGCGTCCCCAGCGAGGTCGTGACCGCGCGCAGATCCGGCGCCCGCGTCAAGGACGCCGCCGTCCGTTTCGTGCTCCGGGTCCTCGTCGGTGCCTACCTCCGCGTCCGCATCGACGGCGGCGAGTCGTTGCCGGACTCCGCCTACCTGGTCTGTTTCAACCACCCGAGCTGGTCGGACCCGCTCATCCTCGTCGGCTACTGGCCCGATCGACGGCGCCGGCTCTTGATCTTCGGGCCGAGAGAGCGCGACATGATGGTCGGGCGCCGGAACGCGCTCATCCGCTGGACGGATCGCGGCGTGCCCTTCCAGCCGGCCGGGGCGGATGTCGTCGATGTCACGCGGCGCGCGATCGCCGTACTGCGCGGCGGCGGCATCCTGACGATCGCGGGGGAGGGGCGGCTCAGCGACCGCGAGGGCGAGGTGCTGCCACTCCAGGTCGGACTCGGGCACTTCGCGCTGCTGGCCGACGTGCCCATCGTGCCCTGCGCCATCAGTGGCACGCGCTGGCTCCGCTTCGGCAAGACCATCCGCCTGAACATCGGCTCGCCCGTGGCGATCGAGGGCTTGCCACGGGGCCGCGCGGGAGCCATCGAGCTGACGTCACGCGTCCAGACCGCCCTGGAAGCGCTGCTCGCGGGCCCGCACGACGAGCGCGAGCCACGCGGCCGGTTCGCGCGCTGGCTCAGCGAAGCGTTCAACGAGCGCCCGTGGCTCACCGACCCCTCGTACGACCCGACCGTGCGCCAGCCGCGGACGACCTCCGGATCCGGTCAGGCGTCGCGCTAGCGCGGGTGGCCCTGGAGTTCGCGGATCCGATCGTCGCTGATGCCGAAGTGGTGGGCGATCTCGTGGATGACGGTGTCCTGGACGGCGTGGGCGAGCTCATCGGGGTCGCGGAAGTGGCGTTCGAGCGGACCGCGGAAGATGGTGATCCTGCTCGGCACCGCGGCTTCGCTTGCTCCATAGACCGTGCGCGGGACGCCCTGGTAGAGGCCGAACAGGCCGTAGGCGTTGACCGAAGCGAGCTGATCGGGCGTAGCCTCGTCCTCGACGGTGATGGCGACCGTCCCGAGTCGCTCAGCGAACGGCGGCGGGATCGAGGCGATGGCCGAATCCACGAGCGCGTAGAAGCGGTCCGCGGCGTCGCTCGGCTCGTCCACCGGCCGATGGTAGGCGATGGTTGACCGCCTGGTAGGTCACGGCGACCTCGCCGACATCGCTGACGCGACCGACTCGGCCATACTCGCGGCCATGTCGTCCAGACCGATCCGAGGAGCCGTCTTCCGAGGAGCCGGCCGGCCGCTCGTCATCGAGACGCTGCTCCTCGACGACCCGGCCGAGGGTGAGGTCCTCGTGCGGATGGTCGCCTCAGGCGTGTGCCACTCCGACCTGCACGTGGTCGACGGCGAGTGGGCGCGGCCGACCGATGTCGTCCTCGGTCATGAGGGCGCGGCCGTGGTCGAGGCGCTCGGCCCGGGCGTGGCCGAGCGGCCGGAGGCGGCGCCGCTGGGCGTACCGGGCTTGCGCGTTGGCGACCTCGTGGTCCTTGCCTGGACGGCGCCGTGCGGCGCCTGCGTCGCGTGCCTGCGCGGTGATGCATGGCTCTGCACCGACCCGCGTGGCGCTGGCCATCGCCTCTCGGCGGCCGACGCGCGTCTCCACCGTGCGGACGGCACGACCGTCGGTGCCTACAGCGGCATCGGCACGTTCGGGGAGCGGCAGGTCGTCGCCGCCGAGGCGGCGATCACCATCGACCCGCATACACCGCCGCAGATCGCGGCGCTCATCGGTTGCGCGGTCACGACCGGCTTCGGCGCAATCGTCAACACGGCCGCGATCCAGGCGGGCCAGTCGGTCGTCATCATCGGGGCAGGCGGGGTCGGACTGTCCGCGATCATGGCCGCGGCGGCGGTCGGAGCGAGCCCGGTCATCGCCATCGATGCTGCACCCGCCAAGCTGGAGCTGGCGCTCCGAGCGGGAGCGACCGTCGTCTTCGGACCGGACGAAGCCGTCGCCGCCGTTGCCCGACTGACCGGCTCCGGAGCGGACCACGTCTTCGAAGCCATCGGGCTGACCGAGACGGTCGAGCTCGCGGTCGACCTCACCCGCCCCGGCGGGACGACGACGCTGGTCGGGATGACGCCCCAAGGCAGGCGCGCGAGCATCGATGTCTACCACTTCGTCGAGGACGGCAAGCGCCTGCTGGGCTCGAACTACGGCTCGGCCGTGCCCGCCCGTGACTTCCCTCGGATCGCGTCGATGTACCTCGACGGCCGTCTGCCACTCGATCTGCTGGTGACGGAACTGATCGGCCTTGGCGACCTCGATCCCGCCTTCGATGCGATGCGCCGCCGCGACGGAGCACGCCGCGTCGTCGTCTACTGATCCGCGGCGTCCTCAGCGACCGTAGCGCTCGCCGCCCAGGAGGTGGAGCGAAACATAGGGCTCGTCGCCGATGACCTCGCTGTCGTGGCCGAGCGGGACCGCGAACAGGTCGCCCGGCCCAACATCGATGACGCGACCGTCGTCCATCGTGATCCGGTTGCGACCGGAGACGACCACACCGACGTGCTCGACCTGGCAGCTGGCCTGACCCAACGCCTTACCGACGTGTTCCGACCACTTCCAGCCCGGCTCGTAGCTCGCTTTGCCGACGCTCATACCGCCGATGTTCACGAGCTGGAAGGCGCCGAGCAGCATCTGTCGCTGTTCATCGGGCTGTTCGAAAGTCTTGACCGTGAGATCCATCTTCCCTCCAGGTGCGAGGTTCGATTCCACGGAGCGAGACTAGCGATGATCTGCCATCCACATTCGCGGCGGGCGCCCGGACCGTTCTTGGGCGACCACTCTACGTGTCCGGCTACCGCTACCATGCCGTCCGATGCCTGAAGCCTCGCTTGCCGCCAAGGCCGCAGCCGCCGTCGATGGCGCGAGGGCGATCGCCGATACAGCCGCCCTTGTCCGCGTGCCGAGCATCACCGGCTCGGAAGAAGCGGTCCAGGATCTCGTCGCCAAACTGATGGCCGAGGCCGGCCTCGAGGTGCGCCGGATCGATGTCGACCCGGTCGCGTTCGCCGAGGATCCGGACTTCCCGGGCTCGGAGATGCCGCGCACCGCGCTGCCGATCGTGGTCGGTCGCGTGCCGGGGACGCGACCCGGGCCGCGCGTCCTCCTCGTCGGGCACGTGGATGTGGTGCCACTCGGTGATCTGGCCAACTGGACCGTGGAACCCTTCGGCGCCGAGATCCGCGACGGGCGCATGTATGGACGCGGCACGTGCGACATGAAGGGTGGCGTCGCGTCCATCGTTGCCGCCATCCGGGCGATCATCTCCAGCGGCGCCGCCGCACAGTTGGCCGGCGAGGTCCTGTTCGTGAGCGTCCCGTCCGAAGAGGACGGCGGTCAGGGCATGCTGGCCGCGATCCGCGCAGGCATCACGGGCGACATGGCCATCATCACCGAGGCGACCAGCCTCGATGTCGTGGTCGCCCATGGCGGCGCCATCACCTTCCGCTTGGTCGTGCCTGGCCGCGCCGCCCACGCCTCACGGCGCATGGAGGGTGTCTCGGCGCTGGCCAATCTCGAGACGTTGTCAGCGGCACTCGCCGCCGACGAGCAGCGCCGCAACGCCGCCGAAACGGACCCCCTGATGACGCCGCTCGGCTTGCCGTATCCGACCATCATCGGGACCGTGGCGTGCGGAGACTGGGCCTCGACGGTGATGGACAAGGTCGTCGCGGAGGGCCGTTACGGCGTGCCGCTCGGCCGGACGGCGCGTCAGGCCGAGGAGGACCTGCGGGACGTCATCGCGGATGCCTGCGAAGCGGACCCGTTCCTGCGACACCACCCGGCGACGGTCGAGATCACCGGCGGCCGCTTCTCGTCGGCCCGCATCGCTGTCGACCATGCCCTGCCGGTCGGGTTGGCCGAGGCGGTCGAGTCGGTCACGGGCCGAAAGCCAGCCTTCAAAGGCGTGCCCTACGGCGCGGACATGCGCCTGCTGGTCAACGAAGGCAAGACGCCGACCGTCATCTTCGGCCCCGGTGACGTCCGCCTCGCCCACACGGCCAACGAATGGGTGCCACTCGACGAGGTCGAGACCTGCGCCCGGGTCCTCGCTGCGTGGCTGGTGAGGACGACGCGCCCGTGACTTCCCCCACATCGCTTCCGATGTACCTCGACGCGAGTCCTCGATGCCGTGGCCGGCAGGATGGTGCGCGACGCTGGTCATCTACTGATGCTCGGGGTCCTCACAGGATGCCGGAGCCGGATCGGCCGCACACACGGTGAACACGACGTCGATCCCGTCGGCGATCTGCTCTGCCCCTCCGTTCACTCGGAAGCGGAGCCTCACGCCTGTCAGCTGATAGCGGCCCGGTTCCCGGGCCGTGATCCCGGCCACGATGCCGATCGTGCTGTCGGGACCCTGGGTCGCGGTCGTGTTCGAAAACGTCGCCCCCGCGAGATCCTCGAGTCGCTCACCGATCATGTGATCGCCGTTCGGTTCGAGGATGGGGGGCGAGAAGAAGAACTGCACGTCTGCGCCTGCCGCCACGCCGATTCCTTCGGCCGCGAGAAGCTCGATCCGATCGCCCGGCCGCGGCGTCAGATAGAGCACCACCGCCGGAGCTCGGGTCCCCAACGCGATCGGTACGGTCTGCCAGGTGTGTGGCGGCCCGCTCGGCAACGGGTATGGGTCGACCGTGGGCGATGCCGAGGAGGATGCCGAGCAGCCGGCGACGACTGCCGCCAACACCAATCCGACCAGCGGTCGCATCGTCCTTGGTCCTTCGCACGAAGCTGTAACCAAGACGAGGCTGTGCCACCGCCGGCTGCCGGTCAAGGGCCCTTCGGCCCCCAACGTGGCCCGCACGATCCGTCGGCGACAGAACGACTGGGGACCGTTGCTGCAGGGCCTTGGGCGAGCGCCTCTTGCCGCGCCGCGGAGGTCAGGACTGCACGTGGTCCTCGCCGACTCGGGCCTGCTCCGGCTCCGGAGGGTCCTGTGTGGGTTCGTCGGGCACGATCGGCCCCGGGCGCCAGAGCCAGCCCAGGGTCCCCTGGGCGGACCTCGTTCCTGAGTAACCACCTCCGGAGCCACGCAGCAAGTACCCGATCCCAGCCGCGACGACTGCACCGCCGAGTGGCCCGGCGATGTAGACCCACCAGGCCGTCGTGTCGCCGAGGACGAGCGCAGGGCCCAACGACCGCGCCACGTTCATCGAGGCCCCGCTCACGGGCGCTCCGATGAGACCGGCCAGCACGATGTAGCTACTCACGCCGATGGCGTTGAGCGGCCCGACGTTCTGCGCGCCCGNNACCGTGACCAGGCCGACGCTGAGCACGAGCTCCCAGATCATCGCCGTTCCCTCGCCGATGCCTGGCCCGGGAAGGGTCAGACCTGCCGTGCCCTGCTGTCCCAGCAGCGCCACCAGAAGGAGCGTCGCGAGCACCGCTCCCACGAACTGCGCCGCGACGTACCCGGGTACGTGGCGCCACGGGAAGTCGCCGCGCAGGGCGAACGCGACACTGATGCCCGGGTTGAGATGAGCTCCGGACACGGCGCCCATCGACAGGATGACCGCGCCGACCATCAGGCCAGGCGCCGCGACCTGGGCCGCCAGCGGAACCACGTTGCCGCCGAATCGCGCATCGACCACGGCACCCGCCACGGCCGACAGCACGAGGAAGAAGGTACCCAGCGCCTCGGCGAAGAGCCGACGCCAGAAATATCGGGGGTCGTCGAACCCGGAGCCGACGACGACACGGCGACGGACCATCCTGGCTGCATGAGGTTCGTCGGGCGAGTTGCCGCTGGCGTGGTCCAGCTCGATCGTCATGGCTCCGCAGCGTAGCAGCCGAGACCAGTGACTCCCGGCCTACGAGTGCGAGGAGCTCTCGCAGTAGAGTGGCAACCGTGACGCACTCGATAACGCCATCGCCGTCGAGGGCCGTGTCCGGAACGAAACGGTGACGGTTCGTTTCGACGCCAAGCTGTCCACGATCGACACATCGATCGTGTTGCGGTTGCCTGCGACGGCGAGCAAGAGTCTGCCCTCGCGGGGACAGGTGGCCGTCCACGGAACGATCAATGGCGTCGAGCTCCAGACGGTGCTCGAACCAGACGGAGATTTCGGCCACTGGATGAAGGTCGATGACACGCTGCAAAAGGCTGCTGGCATCGGCGCGGGCGACACAGCGACGCTCGACATCGAGGTAACCAAGGATTGGCCAGAGCCGAGCGTCCCGCAGGATCTTTCGACGGCCCTGGCAGCTGCGCCGCAGAAGATCCAGGACCTGTGGATCGAGATCACCCCGATGGCGCGTTGGGAATGGGTGCG
>PNAP01000040.1 GCA_003169735.1 Chloroflexota bacterium
GCGCTCGCCGTTGACCGGCTTGAAGGCGCAGTCGAAGACGGTGAGGTGCTCGGGTCGGAGGCCGGGCGCGCCCTCGATGGTCTCGCGCTCGTCGATGTACTTGACGATCTCCTCGACCTGCGTCGGGGTGTAGCCGAGCTTCTTGAGGGCGATCGGCACGGTCTGGTTGACGATCTTGATGAACCCCTCGCCGACCAGCTTCTTGTACTTGACGAGGGCGATATCGGGCTCGATGCCGGTGGTATCGCAATCCATCATGAACGCGATCGTGCCGGTAGGAGCAAGAACGCTCACCTGGGCGTTCCGATAGCCGGCCTCTTCGCCCAGTTCCAATGCCTGGTCCCAGCTCAGCCGGGCGGCTTCGATCAGGTCGCGCGGCGCGTACTGCTCCGGGATCGCGTAGGCCGCGCTCCGGTGCTTCTTGATCACTCGCAAGAACGGCTTCTCGTTCTTCTTGTACTCCGAGAAGGGACCCCCGTGGTCGCGAGCGACTTCGGCCGACTGACGATAGGCCTCGCCGGTCATCATCGCGGTCAGGGTGGCTGCGTAGGCCTGACCTTCGGGCGAGTCGTACGCCAGGCCCCGGCTCATCAGGAGGGCGCCGAGGTTCGCGTAGCCCAGTCCGAGTGGGCGGAAGAGATGCGAGTTGCGCTCGATCAATGGCGTCGGGTAGCTCGCGTTGTCGACCAGGATCTCCTGCGCAGTGATCGTCAGCTTGCACGCATATTTGTACGCGTCGATGTCGAATTCCAAGTCGTCAGCGACGAATTTCATGAGGTTCAAGCTAGCCAGGTTGCAGCTCGTGTCATTTATGAAGCTAAACTCGCTGCACGGATTAGTGGCGTACTGCCGTGCGGAATTCGAGACGGGATTCCAATCGTTGATCGTCGTGTCGTACTGGATCCCTGGATCACCGCAGATCCATGCAGCGTCCGCCATGCGACGGAAGACGTCACGGGCCCTGTAGGTGGCAACCGGCTGGCCGTGGCCTTCGCCGGTGCCGACTTCGTGGGTCGTCCAGTCGGCGTCGGCCTCGACGGCCTTCATGAAGTCGTCAGTTACACGCACCGAGTGGTTGGCGTTCTGGAAGAAGATCGAGCCGTATGCCTCGCCGGTGAACGAGCCGTCGTAGCCCTGCTCGATGAGCGCCCAGGCCTTCTTCTCTTCGTGGGCCTTGGAGTCGATGAAGTCGAGGATGTCCGGGTGATCCGCATCCAGGATGATCATCTTGGCCGCACGGCGGGTCTTGCCGCCCGAGTTGTGCGACACGACGCCGTTCGAGACGAAGGCGTGGATGCCGGGGACGGTGAAGTCGTACGTGAGCGCCTCGCCGGCGTCCGTGACCTTGACGACCTCATCCCAGTAGAACTGGTCGTGAAGCAGGCTGCCGATCGTCTTGCCCAAGCCCGGATCGATGGCGCGGACCCTGCTGACGAAGTCGGGGACCTCGAGCGCTCGGGCGTAGGAAACGTTGTCGCCGGTGCGGTTGAAGATGCCGAATCCGCCGCCGACGTGAACGAGTTCGCCAGTTGCGGAGTGGAAATTGGTGCCGACGAGGAAAGCGCGGAGGGCCGGGATGAGGCCTGGGATCACGTCGAGGTTGGTGCGTCGCTTGGTGTTCTCGTCACCTTGAAGTTGCTGGGCGCCGGCACGCTTCCGCGGGGTAACCAGATAGGGGTGGAGGAGGCGCGCCAATCGGGCGCCATCGATCCCCAGGAAGGTCAGGTGCCAATAGCCGGACACCAGGCTGCGTCGACCAACGACGCCGAGGTTCAGCGCCAACAGCTGGATCTCTTCGGCGAGTCGTGCTGAGGCTGAGGCGTACGACACCTGGCGGTTGCCGAAGTGCCCGTCGCCTTCGCTGTAGGCCGCGAGGAACTCGAGGACGAGCGAGCGCGGGGAGCGGCGGATGATCTGCGGAACGACCTTGCCTGCAGACTTCTCGGTACCCAGGCCGCAGTACGCGAGGAACTGGAGCGCGCCGATCCAGTAGAGCGCGATCTGGCCGGTCTTGACGCCGGTGGTCGGGTGCGTTCGATACCTGACCTGGGCGCTGCAGTCGAGGCCGAAAACAGCCTTCACGCACGCGCAGTAGTCGGCCATGATCTCGGGGTCGGCCGAGCTGAAGCGGAAGCGCTCGCTGTCGATGGAGCCCTCGGAAACCAGGTAGCCGAGAAGGCGCGCCAGCTCGGGCGTGACCTCGGTCGGGTAGCTCAGCGTCCGCTTGTGGTGCGTGTAGCTCTCCGTGAATCCCGCCAAGGACGGGGTTTGCGTCGGCCACAGCTCCCGGTGACGCTCGACTGCGACGCGGGCTCCCGGCTTGATGTCGGCGAGGCGGGTCCATTCGAACTTGAGGTCCTTGCTGAGGGTCAGGACCGGGTGCTCTTCCGTGCCCGTGAGGGAGAGACCGGTCCGGAGCTCGACCGAGCGAACCGGAGACATCGGCGAGCGGTAGACCTGCGAGATGGTCCGCGGCCCGATCGGCGTGTTGAGGGTGACGGACTCATCCTCGTCGAAGCCGTCGGGGCCGTTGACGTTGATCGCCTCGTCGATGCGCAACAGGCCGTCACTGGTCGTGACGTAGGTGTCCGCTGTAAGGCACTTGATGACGCCGGCGAACGCGTCGTAGCCCTTCATGAAGCTGACCGGGCCGCTGGCGATGCCGCCGCCACTCATGCGCGCCTTGCTCGAGCGGATGGTGCTGAGGTTGACGCCCGCGCCCGAGCCGTACTTGAAGAGCATCGCCTCGGTCTTGGCCAGATCCATGATCGAGCCCATGTTGTCTTCGACCGAGTTGATGAAGCAGGCGGAGCACTGGGGCTTTGGCTCGACGCCGACGTTGAACCAGACGGGGCTGTTGAAGGCCATCTTCTGGTGGAGGAGGAGGTGGGTCAGCTCGGCCTTGAAAGAGAACAGGTCTTCGGAGGTGGCGAAGTAGTGCTGCGTCTCGGCCCAGCCACAGATCGTGTTGACGACACGGTCGATCAGCTGGCGGACGCTGTACTCGCGCTGTGGCGTGCCGACGTGGCCGCGGAAGTACTTGGAGACGACGACGTTGGTCGCGAGCTGGCTCCAGAAGCTGGGCACCTCGACGTCGGTCTGCTCGAAGACGCTCTTGCCCGACTCGTTCGAGATCGAGGCGGTGCGGGTCTCCCAGGTGACCTCGTCGTAGGGATGGATGCCGGGCACCGTCCAGCGACGCTCGAAGGTCAGGCCACGCACACCCTTGCCGGTGAAGCGGCCTTCGCTATCGATGAGCGGGGCCTGAGCCGGCGTCGGCACCGCGGTCCGGGCCGCTGCGGCGTTGGACCCTTTGCTCGCTCGACCGCTCGACTTGCTGGCGATGGCTCGGCCCATCTTCGTGCTCCTTCTTCCGCTCCCCGCGACCACATCGACGGTTGCTGGTGACCTTCTGAGGGCTCCCGAGAGGGTCGATCTGCGCAATCCGTAGACTCCGCATCGTATCCCGGCAGGGTGGAGCTGTCAAGGTGCGAAACACAAGATGTAGGGGGTGCGGGCATGCGGCTGGTACCACATCTGGTGGCCAAGGACGAAAATGGTGCCCGTCATGCCCACGACTGTGGACGGCTGCGTGGACGGGCGGTGGACGGCCCGGGGAGGGGATCGGCGGACTTGTCCACGGGGTGCGCGGGTCGAGTTCGACCGTTGGATCCGGTCCGTGTCATACGCCTGCCAGGTGAGCGTTACGCGAGGATCCCGATCAGTTCGGGCCTGGTCCGGCTGGCGCTGAGCATGGGACATCGCTCGTGAGCACCTTACGGGTGCGTCGAAGGCTCGAATCCATCGCATAGCACCCGCCCCACGGGTGGATGACAAGAGACGAGGGCAGGTCGCTTCACTCCCGCCGGGATCGCCGCGAGTGAGCGTCGTTGGAGCCGCCGTCGCGCAGTTGGGCGCCGATGTCTCGCCAGACGAGCATGGCAGCGCCATCGTTTCGCTGGGTCTTGCCAGTCGCGCGGGTCGCGGCACATCTGGCGGCAGATGAGCCCCTGTGCGGAAACAGTGGCTCCTCGGTGCCCATCTGGCGACGAGCGGCTCGCTCGCGGCTAGCGTTCGGCCGATGAGCGCACCGCCTCGGCCCCGTCCTCGGCGGATCACCGGCGGCGGTGGACAGGGAAGAGCCGGTCGCTTTGTTCGGGATCGGGGTCGGGGTCCGATTCCCATTGGCGACCGGCTCTTTCGAGTGTCTCGCGACGGCCGGGGAGGAGGGCAAGAACGGCGGCCGCTTGACGTACGCCCTAGGTTCGCGGTCGGGCAGGCCGGCCGATATGAGGCATCGGTCCGGTCGAGCCTGGGACCTCCGGGCTAGTGGGGGTCGGTCCGGTCCGGTTACTGGACGGGCAGCCCGCTGTAGGCGTGCAGGCTGTTGTTGAAGAACTCGAGCCCGAAGTAGGTGAAGAGGATGCCTCCGAAGCCGACCACCAGGATGAGCGCGGCCGGGCGTCCCGCCCAGCCTTTGAGGTTGCGCGCGTGGAGATAGACGGCGTAGATGAGCCAGGTCGTCAACGCTGACGTCTCGATGGGATCCCAGCCCCAGTAGCGTCCCCAGGCGATCGACGCCCACCAGGAGCCGAGGATGATGAGCGTGGCGAAGATCGGGAAACCGACGATGACCGCCCGATAGGCGACCTCATCGAGCACCTTGTGCGAGGGCAGCCAGCTGTATCGGTCGTTGGGGCCCTGGGCGAGATAGGCCACGGCCGCCCCGAAGCTCGTGGCGAATATGCCGTAGCTGATGATGGCCATCAGCACATGGACGGTCAGCAGCTCGGGGTTGCTGAGGGCGGGCACCAACGGCTCGATGCCGGTCGGCAGCGAGATGGCGTAGGCGGTCAGGAAGAGCGCCACGCCGAGCGGCAGGAAGCCGATGGCACGGATCGGGTAGCGACGCCCGAGGTACAGGTAACCGGCCACGACACCGAACGCGAAGGCGGCCGTGAACTCGAACATGTTGCCCCACGGCCCACGACCCTCGAGGTAGCCGCGGATGGCGAGTGACAGCCCGAACAGGATGACCGTCGCCCACGTCATCGCCTGGCCGATGCCGCCTGCGGTGGTCGCTGATGCCGCCGAAGTGGGTCCGCCGCTCGCGCCGATGGTCGCGCTGCCGCCGCCGGCTCCCGCGGCCGCCAGGGTGGTGCCGAAGACCGCGACGGGCGACCGTGATGCCGTCGCCAGCAGCGTGGCGTGGACGACCAACGCGATGAACGCGATGACCATGCAGATGGCGCCGAGGTAGAGGAGCATCAGCGAGAGTTGTTCCACGGCGTCGACCTCGGCTGCGGTTGGGTTACGCGACTGATGGTTACGTTGCGGTACGGATCGTGGTTCGCGCGGCGAGTGGTCTGGCTAGGCGACGGCTGCGCCGCCCGCGGGCGGGTGGCCGGTGCGCCGTACCACGAGCGGCGCCTGCGAAGCGCCAAGCACGTAGCGCGTGCCGCACGCCCGGCAGAGCTGCTGGTCCGCGCCGCGGACCGTGTCATCGATCGGGCAGCGGACGCTCAGGTCGGCGCCGTCGATCTCGCAACTTCGGGCGTTCGGCGGATAGACGATGGCATGCGTTTCGCAGAAGGGGACGTTGGGCGGGAAGACGGCGTCACCGTCGGCGTTGCGTTCGGCCGGCGTCGGCTCGATCTCGGCGACGCGAACGTGCCCGCGGCGCCGGTGGAGCAGGTACCACACCTGACCGAGCATCATCAGCGACAGGATCGGCCCGATCACCCCGAGGATGAGCAGCAGCGGCAGCATCTGGATGATCGCGTTCCAATCAGGAACGATGAGCGTCTGGAGCCAGTTGAGGAACGAGGTCCAGGGGTCGGGACTCACCGGCGCATGATAGTCGGCGAGTGCCGCGCGCGCCGTGCGGCGGGGCCGCTCGGTGGGACGTTCATGGGCGCGGTTGGCCGCGCCTCGGATTGCCGTGCTTGGTGGTCGCGCCTCGGCCCGCTTTCCACGGCGGTTGCTCATCACGGGCGGTGACGCCAGGTGGAACGCCGGGATCGCCGCGCGGCGCGCGTCCCTGTCCGATGGCGGCACCCCTGGACGCCGTCTGTCCGCCCGGCCGTTCGAGTCGATCGCGCAGCCAGTCGAGGCGGCGCGTCAGCCCCCCGGCGCGGCGCGCCCGCTCGGTCAAGGCACGGTCATCGGTGATGACGGCGGTGCGGCCGCGATCCGCGAACGAGCGCGCCACGAGCAGCTCGACGATGGCCGTGTCGGCATCGACCCGCAACGAGTGCCGGAACTCCACGCCGGGGGCCACGCGGCGGTGCGTCGGCTCTCCGGCGTCCGGGTGGCCGTCCAGCATGACGATGGCCGAGCCGCCAGCGGGCAGCGCGGCTCGCAGTCGCGGGATGAGCCACGCCAGGCCCGCGTCGTCTCGCGCGCCGCGCAACCGATGCAGGAGGTTGTCGCCATCGACGAGCAGCAGGGTCAGCGCGTCGTCGTCGCGGTTCATCGGCGGCCCAGCGCCTGGCCGAGGTGCGTCACCGCTCCGGGCCACCGGCGAAGGCGCCCTCGGCGACTACCATCGACGCGTGCTGCTGCTGGTCGATCTGGACGGCGTCGTCTATCGCGGTCTCGTGCCCGTGCCCGGCATGGCCGAGTTGCTCAACGAACGCTACGCGGCCGGTGACACGGTCGTCTACGTCACGAACAACTCGCGCTGGCATCGCGACGAGTATCAGGCCAGATTGTCCGGCATGGGCATGCCCGTCCGCGCCGACCGGATCGTGACCGCCGCGCGCGCCACGGCGCTGGTCCTGACCGAAGGCGGCGCCTGCCCGATCACGCTGGTCTTCGGCGGGCCTGGCCTTGCGCGCGAGCTGCGCGATGTGGGCATCCGCACCGTGGCGCCCACCGATCACGGGCTGGCGGCCGAACCTGCCGCCGTAGCCGTCGGCATCGACCTTGGCCTGACCTATCGCCGCCTGAGCATCGCCGCGGATGCGGTCCGTCGCGGTGCCCGGTTCGTGGCCACGAACCGCGACCCCGTCTACCCGGCGGCCGATGGCCTGTGGGCCGGCGCCGGAGCGATGGTCGCAGCGCTGGCCACGGCGGCCGGACGAGAACCGGATGTGGTCGTCGGCAAGCCGGAACCGCGCCTCTTCCAGGCGGCCGCGGCGTCGGTCGGCGCGGACGTGGCGAGTGCCGTCGTCATTGGCGATGGGCTGCTCACGGACATCGCCGCCGCGAACCGGGTCGGGGCACGTTCGGTGCTGATGCTGACCGGCGTGACCAGCCGAGCCGCAGCGGAGTCCGCGCCGCCGGCTCTCCATCCGACGGCCATCGCCGCGGACGCCGACGAGCTCGGCCGGATCCTCGATTCGATGGGGGCCGGATCGGCCTAGTCGTGGTCAGTCGGAGCGGCGGCGGCGCTCAGCAGTCGCGGCTCACTGGCCGCGAAGGCATCGAACTCGACGAGGAGCCGGGCACGCAGCGGTTCGTCATCGTGGAGGAACGCGACTTCCAGCGCGTGGCGGTCCATCGCCCAGAGTTCGGGCAAGGTCACGCCGAGCGTCGCCACTACGCGGCGGTACTCCTCGACGAGTGTCAGGTCGCTCACCGTCCGGTCGTCGGTCGAGAGCGTGATGGGCACGCCGCGCCGTGCCAGCCGCGCCAGGGGGTGCGCGACGAGACTCGGCACGATACCGGCCTGGACGTTACTCGTCGGGCACAGGTCGAGGGTCACGTCTCTGGCGATGAGCTCCGCCTGGAGGTCCGGGTCGTCCGCTGCTGGTGATCCGTGGGCGATGCGGGAAGGCCGGACCAGGAGCGCGCGGCGGACTTGGGCCGCACCGCCCCACTCCCCGGCATGGACGGTGATGCCCAACCCCTCGACGCGGGCGGCCTCGAACGCCGGCGCGTGGTCGAGCGGGTCAGGGAAGGCGGCCTCCGGCCCGGCAAGGTCGAAGCCAGTCAGGCCTCGGTCGATGAACCGGGCGGACTCGCGGGCCACGGCCAGGCTCATCGCCGGCGGGTGCGAGCGCAGCGCCACCGCGATGAGCCGGATCGTGATGCCGGTGCCGGCCATCCCAGCGGCCGCCCCGTCGACGACCGCGGCGATCCCGTCGCGCAGCGGCAGACCATCCTCGAGATGCAGGCTGGGCGCCCAGCGGATCTCGGCGTACCGCGTCCCGTCCGAAGCGACATCCTCGACGAGTTCACGCGTGACGCGCGCCAGGGCCGCTTCGTCCTGCATCAGGCGGACGGGCAGGTCGAAGGCTCGGAGCAGGTCGGCCTGACTGGCACCGTTCGCGGGAGCGGTGAGCTGATCGCGCATCGTTGCCACGTCGAGATCCTCATCGATGCCCTTCGCACGGGCCAGTTCGAGTGCCGTGGTGGGCCGCAGCGAGCCGTCGAGGTGCAGGTGCAGCTCGGCCTTCGGCATGCGTGCGATCAGGTCGAATGTCGCCGGCGCCAGGTCAGGCATGGCGCGGATGGTAGGTGGTCGGCGGGCGATCGCTCGGTCGGCGTGTGTCCATCGGTTCGCTGTGGCTACCGCCTCGTAGACTGCGACCGTGGCTCGTCGCATCGGACTCGCTCGCCGGTTCGCGTGGCATGCCTCCGTGGTGCTCATCGGCCTCGGCACGGCGGGACTCGTGGTCGTGCTCGACCACCCGGCGACCGATGCCGGACGGCCCGAGTTGACGGCTCGCGGCGACGCCGACTTCGTGCATGCTGCGCCGACGCTCGCGGCCGACGTGGTCGCCCTTTCGACGCAGACCGACGCCGTCGCTTCGGATGGCCGAGCGGTGATGGACCGGCTGCGCCGCCAGGACACCGCGGGCGCCCACCAGGCGTTGGCCGATGGCGACGCGGCCGTCGCGGCGGCCACGACGGCACTCGACGATCTGACCCAAGCGCGCGATGCGCTCGTCGGGGAGCTCGGTGGGACGCGGCTCGGCACGGCGAACACGCTGAGCCTCAGCTCTATTGGAACGGCCATCGCCGGGAGCGCGTCGCTGGGCACGGACTGGGACGAGGTGACAGCCAGCTCGACTCCCGTCATCGCGGTCATCGAGAGTCTCGGACGCCATGACGCGCTGACCTACCAGGCGACCGAATCGGCGCGCGCCAGCGATTTCAGCACGGCGCTCTCGACCCTGACGGCGGCCGGAACAGAACTCGATACCGCTCGCGGCCTGCGCGACCGCCTGGTCCAGCAGGGCGACGTCTCGACCCTCAGCGACTGGATCGACCGGGCCGCCGCTTACGACGCGGCGCTCGCCAAGCTCTACGGCCTTCTCCAGGCGTCCGGCGGCGTGATGACCGCCGACGCCACGAACGCGCTCGCGGCGGTCGATACGGCGCAGGCGGCCCTGCCGGCCAACACGGGTGCGCTGGTGGTGATCGTGGCCGAGATCGGCGCGCAGGGCTACACCGACGGGCTGCTCGGCATCGACAAGGTTCGCGGCGCCATCGAAGGCGCAATGACCGCGCTCGGCGCCACCGCGGAACCGTCCGCGCAACCGCCCGCGGCGCCGTCCCCGAGTGCGTCCACGCAGTAGACTGAGAGCCCGCCCAGCCGCCCGACCGGCACCGGATCAGGGATGCGATCCGAGCCTGCTGATGATGCGCCGTCGCGTCGCCGGCCGACCTTGATCGGGCACCGTCCACTCGCCGCCCTGCCCCAGCATGGAGTCACGAGATGCAGATCAGCGTCATCGCCGCCGAACCGTGGGTCGTCCCGACCGACGTCCTCGTCGTCCCCATCACGGCCGATGAACCATCGGACCAGATCCTGGCCGAGCTCGACCGACGGCTCGGTGGGCCGTTGGCCGGCTACCGTCGGGTCGGTGAGCTGACCGGCACGCCGTGGCAGACGGCGCTCGTGCCGGGGGCGGGCATCGGCGCGAGCTGGACGCTCGCCATCGGCGTGGGGAGCGAGGCCGACTTCGAGCGGTGGACGGCGGTGCGCATCGGTGGCGCGGCGGAGCGGCGGCTGTGCGGGGTATCGGTCGCCCGGCTTGCCGTCTACGTCCCGTCCGGGCTGACCGGCACCGGCAAGGTCGACCCCGCAAGCTTCGTCGAACTCGTGGTGCGGGGCGTGGTCGAAGGGATGGCCGATCCCGCAGCCATCTATCGCGACGCGCCGGATGGGCAGCCGCCACAGATCGAGGAATTGACGATCGTCGTCGCCGCCGGCGACATCGCCGCGCTGACGAAGGCCGCCGAGCGTGGCCGCATCATCGGTGAGGGGGCCAACCTGGCGCGGCGGCTGTCGCAGCGTTCGAGCAACGACATCAGCCCGACCGTTCTGGCCGACGAAGCCCAGAAGATCGCTGCCGAGCATGGGCTGACCGCCACCATCATCGGCCCGGAGAAGGCGACCGAGCTGGGCATGGGCATGTTCATGGCCGTCGGGCGCGGTTCGGATAACCCGCCGCAGTTCATCGCCCTGCGCAGCGGTGCTGAAGGGTCGACCGATTCGCGCGGACGGCTGCTGGCGATGGTCGGCAAGGGCGTGACGTTCGATTCCGGCGGCATCAGCATCAAGCCGGCCGATCACATGGAAGAGATGAAGATGGACAAGACCGGGGCCTGCACGGTCCTGGCCGCCATCGCCACGGTCGCCCGGCTGGCACCGGGGTTGCCGCTGCTGGCCGTCGCCCCCGCGGTCGAGAACATGCCCGGCCCGCACTCGGCCCGGCCCGGTGACGTGGTCCGCGCCCTGAACGGCAAGGTCGTCGAGGTCAACAACACTGACGCCGAGGGGCGGCTCATCCTCGGCGATGCCCTGACCTGGGCCGAACAGCAGGGCGCCACGCACCTGGTCGACGTGGCAACGCTGACCGGGGCCGTGGAGCGCGCCTTCGGCAAACTCATCACCGGTGGCTTCGGTACGCCGCAGGCGTGGTGGGACGAGGTCGCCGCAGCCGGCGCGCGGCAAGGCGAGCGCTATTGGCAGATCCCATTCGTCGATGAGTACCGCGCCGAGATGGACAGCTGGTACGCCGATTTCCGAAACTCCGCCTCACCCGATGGCTCGCTCGTCAAGAGCGGCATGTTCCTGCGCGAGTTCGTGACTCGGCCGTGGGCCCATCTCGATATCGCCGGCACGGCCTACCTCACCAAGAACACGCCGTGGGGCGCCCGCGGCGCGACCGGCGTCTCGCTCGCCACCCTGGTCGAACTGGCACTCGCCGGCGCCTGAGGCTGAGTGTCGGCACGCGGCCGCTGAGTGTCGGCCCTCGGCCACCGCGCGGCCACGCGGCGGCGTGTGGGCACGCGGCTGAGTGCCACCGCGCGGCCACGCGGCTGAGTGCCGAAATGCGGCTGAGGGCTGAGGGTCGAGGGCCGGCACCGTGCCGAGCGTCGGCAAGGGCAGAGCGTCGCGACGACAGTCGTCCTCGGTCGGTGGCAGGCCCCTGGCTCGACTCCCGTCAGTCACTCTTGGGCGGAGTACTCGACCAGATCCTGGACTGGATTCAGGGCGGACGAGCACCGGACCCGTGCGCAGCCACGCTCATACGCGGCGTTGCGCGAGTCCCCTTCGGCACTCGGATGCGATCGGGTGACCGGCCAAGTGGCTTACCACTCTGTCCAGGGGTGACTGACAGGAACCAAAGGCCATGAAGCCCGCCGACGGGGGCGCGCAGCCATCTCCGGACGGCGTGACCTCGAATCGGCAGCGCGGCGTCGAACAGAGCAGCATGGCGTTCCACCCGACGCCGGTCGGTGCTGTTCTCGGCCACCACGACGAGGGTCCCGACCGTCTTCGCACGCCAGCCGAACCGCTCGCGTGCGGTGATGCCGGCCAGTCGGCCTTTCTCGTCGAGCTTGCGTAACGTCGCCTCACCAGAGACCAATTCGGTCTTGATCTCGATGACGAGCAAGGTGCCCGTCTCGGCATGCCACGCCAGGATGTCGATCGACCCTCGCTCGCCGAATCTCGAGTACGACACCTCAGCGCGGCACTCCCACCCCATCGCCGTGAGCTCGGCGATGACGGCGGCCGAGAGACCGGCATGCCGCTCATCCATCAGGCGGTCCATCTGCGCGCCTCGCCAGCGCAGATCCATTTGGAGCGACGCATCGAGGGCGTGGATGATCTGCTTAAGCGTGCTGACGGTCAGTTGACCGAGATGGCCGCGCTCGACCTTCGATATGGTGGATTGACTGACGCCTGCGACCCTGGCGAGGTCGATCTGGCGCCAGCCCAGCCGCCGTCGCAAGGCCCGGATCTTCAGGCCGATGGCTCGCTCATCCATCGAGTGAGTGTGCCGACGGCCGCTTAGCGCCGGCTTACCAGCGGCTCTCCACCGGACTTCAGGTATGAGCCCGGTTGATCGATGCCGACGAACCCTGCGATCCCTGCTGTTCTTGTCAGTCACTCCTGACCAGAGTGGTAAACCAGTGGGGTGGTCACCATCCGCCGGTCGATGCCCTGGGTCCCGGCTCGCCGACCGGTTCGGCGAGTTCGACCACGCTTGCGGGGACCCGATTCGTACTCGTTCGCGTGTCACTGCCGGGCGCGGCCGAACACCCGACTCGCTTACCACTCTGCCTGGGAATAGCTGACGGGATGCTTCCCGCGGACGTGCGGCGTACGGTCGCGGCGCGACCGACGGCAGGGAGTTTGGGTCACGACCGGCGACCGGCGCACGGTCGCGGCACGACCGACAGCGGGGAGTTCCGGGGCAGGACCATCGACCGAGTGGCACCCGACTGCCCCGCACCGCACACTGCGGCCCATGACCGAACAGCTCGTGTCGTGTGTGGCCCCAGCCTGCGCGCCAGACTTCCCCGCCTGATGTCGATCGCGACCTTGGCCGCCGCCATCGCCGGGGCGATCGTCGGTATCCTGGCCGATCGCCTCTCGGCCCGCTGGCCGGCACACGCGGCGACCAGCCCGCCACGTGGTCTCGGGTGGCGCACGGTCGTACTGGCGCTGATCGGAGCGGCAGCGTTCGGCGCGCTCCAGCAGCAGTTCACGGAGCCGCGCGACGTGGCCGTCCTGGCTATCTACTTCGCGGCGCTGGTCATCCTTGCAGCCACCGACCTCGACCAGAAGCTGCTGCCCGATCTCATCACCCTGCCGCTCATCGGTTTCGCCCTGGTCGCCGTCATCCTCGGCTGGGACCCACTTCTCGCGGACAAGCAACTGGGTCTCATCAGCGGCATCGTCATGGGCATCGTCGCCCCGCTCTTCCTCATCGTGACCGACCGGCTCCTCGGCGGCGGGCTCGGATTCGGGGACGTGAAGCTGGCCGTCGGCCTCGGATTGATGTCCGGTGTGACTCGACTCGTGGGTGGCTTCCTCATCGCCTCGGTCGGCTTCTCGGTCGTCCTCGTCCTCCTCATCGCCTTCCGCCGGATCGGCCTCAAGAGCGCCATCCCGTTCGGGCCGGTGCTCATCTGCGCCGGCTTCATCGGTGCCTTCCTGAGCTGATGGGGTCGCCCGCGCAGGCTCGCTCCCGCGCGAAGGAAACGCAACCTTGCAACTCTTCGCCGTTCGTGCCTATGATTCAACACAGCCGAATCACCGTTGCGGCGATCCCGTCATCCCCCAGATGACACCGGCCGTACGATGAAGCGACATCGCGTCGCACAAGGAGCAAGTGTGCGGATGACGAGAAGCTGATGGGACGCGTCCTCAGGGTCTCAGCCGTGAGAGTCCTGGCCACGCTCCTTCTGGCCCTTCCCGTCCTGTTTTCAGGGCTCGCGATCACACCGCCGTCTTCAGTTCGCGCCGACGATCTGGCCGGCCAGATCAGCACGTCCAAGCAACGGCAGCAGCAGCTGTTGCAGTCCGTGCAACAGCAGAAGGATCTGCTCGCGCAGCTCCAGTCGGACGAGGGCCTGGCACAGGCCGCCCTCGACTCGAGCAAGACGCAGCTCGACAGCATCAATGTCGATCAATCCACGCTGTCGGCGCAGATCGCCACCGCGACCGACGCGCTGAGTCGCGTCCAGGCACGGCGGGACTCACTGGTCGCTCAGCTTCACCAGCTCGACTGGACGCTCCAGCTGCTCGAGGGCCAGATCGCCCAGGGCGAAGAGGACCTGGCGGCGAGCAAGCGCCTGCTCGGCGAGCACATGGCGCAGGCGTATCGAACCGGCCAGACGAGCCTGCTGGAGCAGATCCTGAGCACGGGTTCCTTCGCCGACGTGCTGACCGGCGTCGACTCATACCTGAGCATGGGCGACCAGGATGCCGCTTTGGCAGCGTCCATCCAGTCCGGTCAAGCCGACCTCGACTCCCTGCGCCGGCTGACCGTCGCGACGCGCTACAACACCGACCAACTGCGCCTGGCCACGGACGAAGCCGAGAGGGAACTGGCCATCCAGCAGGCCGCTCTCCAGACGAGCCAGAGTCGACTGACCGCGCTCGAGGACCAGACCGCTGCCCTCCACCAGGCTCAGACCACCGCGTGGAACAAGATCAACGCGGATCAGGCCGCGGCCGCCCTCAAGATCAAGCAACAGCAACAGGCCGCCGATGCGCTTGACGCGCATATCGCCGACCTCGTCGCCGCCGCGCAGAAGAAGGCCGCTGAAGCCAAGAGGCGCCGCGAGCGCCACCATCGCAACAACAACGGCGGCGGCGGTGGTGGCCAGACCGGTGGCGGCAACGGTCCACTCTCGTGGCCCGTTTCGGGGTACATCACGCAGGAATACGGCTGCACAGGTTTCGTGTGGGAGCCGCCGCGCGGCAACTGCGCCCACTTCCACACCGGCATCGACATCGCCAACGCGGCTGGCACGCCCATCCACGCCGCGGCATCGGGCCTGGTGGCATTCGTCGGCTGGAACCCATACGACGTATCGGGCGACCCGGCGTTCATCGTCCTGCTCAGCAACCCGGGTGGCATAACCACCGAATACGTCCATCTCGAGGACCGGTACGCCAGCGGCATCCACGCCGGCGCGCAGGTATCGCGCGGTCAGGTCATCGGCTACATGGGCGATACCGGCAACAGCACCGGCGTCCATCTCCACTTCGAGACGCACCTCAACGGCCAGCTGGTCGATCCACGCAGCCTGCTCTGATCACTCGACCTCCAGAGCATCGCGCTGCCCGGTGACGGCCGTTGTGAAACGTTCACCCAACGTTGACCGGGAAACGGTCGTGGCGGCACTGGTCCACGGTGTAGCATCGGCCCCGTGAAGCGTGTCGTGGCCGTCATCCTCGCCGGTGGAGAGGGTGAGCGCCTGTCGCTCCTGTCCGCGGTCCGTGCCAAGCCGGCCGTCCCGTTCGCCGGCAAGTACCGCATCATCGACTTCACCCTCAGCAACTGCGTCAACTCGGACGTCGACAACGTCATCGTGCTGACCCAGTACAACCCGCGCTCGTTGAACGACCATCTCGGTGCCGGCCGCCCATGGGATCTCGACCGGACGACGGGCGGCATCCGCGTCCTGCAGCCTTACATCGCCCGCAACCGACCAACGGAGTGGTACCGCGGCACGGCCGACGCGGTCCTCCAGAACATCGAGACACTGCGCCAGATGCCGTTCGACACGGTCCTCATCCTGGCCGGCGACCACATCTACAAGATGGATTACCAGCCGTTCGTGCAGGCGCACCGGCGCCATCGGGCCGACGTGACCGTCGCCGTCAAGCAAGTGCCCATCGGCGAGGCGCACCGTTTCGGCGTCCTGTCGCTTGGCGAGAACGACGAGGTCACCGACTGGCAGGAGAAGCCCAAGATCCCCAAGACCGATCTGGCCAGCCTCGGCATCTACGTCTTCTCGAAGCGAGCTCTCCTGGCGTGGCTCTCCGAAGAGCGGACCGATTTCGGGAAACACGTCATCCCGGCCATGCTGGCCGGCGGCGCGCGCGTCTATGGCTATCACTTCGATGGCTACTGGCAGGACGTCGGCACCATCGAGAGTTATTGGCAGGCCAACATGGCGCTGCTCGACGATCACCCGGCGCTCGACCTGTACGACCGCGAGTGGGTCATCCACACCCGCTCCGAGGAGCGCGCCCCGGCCCGCATCGGGCCTACCGCCAACGTGCATCGCAGCCTCATCAGCCACGGCTGCCAGATCGCCGGCACGGTCGAGCGCTCGGTCCTGTCACCGGGCGTGCGCGTGGACCCGGGCGCGGTCGTGCGCGACAGCGTCATCATGTTCGACACCGTGGTGCGCGCGGGAGCGGTGGTGGACCACGCGATCATCGACAAGGAGGTCTCCATCGGCCCGAACGCGGTGGTCGGGATGGGCACCAACGATCGCCCGAATTCGGTCGAACCCGATCGGCTGACGTCGGGCATCACCGTCGTCGGCAAGCGCGCGATGATCCCCGCCAACGTGCGCATCGGCCGCAACGTGCGCATCGATCAGGATGTGCGGACGGCGGACTTCGTGGGACGGGCCGTGCGCAGCGGTGCGACCATTCAGCATCGACGCCCGGCCGCCACCGGCGCGCGACGGATGGGCGGCAAGGCCATGACCCTCGAGGCACTCGACGTCGGTTCCGTCGCTTCTCTCGCCTCCGCGGGCAGCTCGGGCCCGAAGCCCGACCCGCAGCTCGGCTAGGTGCGATCGGGCGACATCGACACCTGGCTGGCCGAACTCGGACTCGAGCCGGTCGAGCACGATGAGCGAGAAGGCGTCGCCAGCTGGGACCTCATCCTCGACGGGCGACGCCGACATGACATCCGGGTCACGCTCATCCTCGATCCGAACCTGGCGTTCGTCGCGTGGGTCCACTACGCCCCACCGTTGAATGACACCTTCCGCGTCAGCTACCGGCAGTTCCTTCGCTGGAACGACGAGATCCCCTTCGCCAAGTTCGCCATCTCCGAGGACGATCGCCCGGTCCTGACCACGGAGATTCCCATTGACCGACTCGATCGCGATGCGCTCGGCCTGGCCGTGGCCCGCCTCGTCGCGATCTGCGACCTCCTCTTCGCCGAGTCGGGTCGCTGGCTCTGGCCGCGCGCGAAGTCGCCGCCGGTCCCGACGCGGCCGTCGCGCCACGCGGCGCTCCTTGAACGCTACGCCGCGCATCTCGCCGAGCTGCAGCCGCCTGACGCGGCACATGACGCAGTCGCCGACTCCGCTCGCGAAGGCTATGGCGCTGTCGGACTAGCCGCGCCAGATCAGCGCACGCCTCCAGACTAGCCGCGCCTGGAGGCTATGCCGCGCGTGGAGGCTATGCCGCGCGCTCGCAACGGCGCGTCCGGATACACTCCGCCGACGGTGCAACAGGTGGTGATGCAGAAGCGCAGGCCGTCGAGCGAGATCCTCTCCGGGGACTCGGCCGACGTCTATTTCGCGCGGGCCGAGGAGATCCTGGCCAAGGAAGGCCTGGATCCGGTCGTCGTGATGGAGGTTTTCGCCCGCGAGGCCGGCGTGCTGTGTGGCGTCGACGAGGCCAAGATCCTGCTCGCCCACGTCCTCGGCGAGGCCTCCGACCCGGACCCGGTCATCGAGGCGCTGTCAGATGGTGACGACATCGCCGAGAAAGAGGTCGTCCTGCGCATCCGTGCCCGCTATCGCGCGTTCGGGCTGTACGAGACGGCCATCCTGGGGATGCTCGCCCAATCGACCGGCTGGGCGACCGCCGCGCGTGCTGTCGTGGAGGCGGCCGCGCCGGAGCCGGTCATCAGTTTCGGGGCGCGGCATGTCCATCCCGAGGTGACCGACACGCTCGACTACGCGGCCATCGTCGGCGGTTGCGTCGGCGCGTCCACGCCAGCCGGGGCACGGCTGTCGGGCCTGCGCCCGACCGGCACGATGCCTCACTCGATGGTCCTCATCTTCGGTGACACCGTCCGCGCGGCCGAGGCGTTCGACCGGCATATGGACGCCGACGTGCCGCGCATCGTGCTCGTCGACACGTTCCGCGATGAGGCCGAGGAGGCGCTGCGCGTGGCCAACGCGCTCGGCGACAAGCTCTACGGCATCCGCCTCGACACGCCCGCCGAGCGCGGCCGCGTCACGGCCGACCTGGTGTTGGAGGTCCGCGCGCGCCTTGACCTGGCCGGTTTCGGCCACGTCAAGATCATCGTCAGCGGCGGCCTCGATCCCGAACGGATCCGCCACTTCAAGGATCGCGGCGCACCCGTCGATTCGTATGCGGTGGGCAGCTTCATCAGCGGCGCCAGTCCCATCGACTTCACGGGCGACCTGAAGGAGATCGACGGCCGGCCGATCGCGAAGCGCGGCCGCATCCCCGGCGTCACCGATGCTCCCCGTCTCAAGCCCATCGACCTCGGCGACTGGCGCACCAGCTGACGCGCGGCGATGACGGACGGGCAGGAACAGCTGGCCGAGCGCGAGTCGGCCTACGGCCTGCTCCAGCGCGGTCAGGAACTGCTGCAGAAGCGCCACGCGGCGCAGGCGGCCGTGATCCTGGAGCGCGCCGCGCGGCTCGAGCCGTCCAGGGGTTCCATCGTCGAGGCGCTCGCCAGGGCGTACTACAACAGCGGCCAGCTCGAGCGCGCGGCCGAGGCGTTCCGATCGCTGCTCGACATCGACCCTTCGGCGGCGTACGGCCACTTCGGGCTCGGCCAATCGCTGAAGCAACTCGGGCGTCAGGCAGAGGCACGCACGCATTTGCGGCTGGCCTGTGCGATGGCACCCGATTCGGTCGTCTTCGCGAACGCGCTCGCTCGCCTCGGGTGACCTGCACGTGACCGATCAGCAGTGGCGGACGGTCTCCATCTCGCTCGGTGCCGTCCTCTTCGTCATCGTCGTCCTCACGGCCACGGTCATCGTCCTGCAGCCGGCAGCGTCGACCGGCTCCCCTGCCCCAACGGGGACGTCGAGCGCGGCATCGCTCACCCCGTCGCCATCGCCAAGTCCCTCGGCGTCGATCAGGCCTGCCAGTGCATCGCCATCCGAGAGTCCGTCGGCATCGCCGACCGGATCGGCCTCACCGAGCCCGAGCGCCTCGCCAAGCCCGAGCCCGTCGCCCTCGCTCAGCCCCTCGCCCTCGATCAGCCCGAGCGCCTCGCCAAGCCCGAGCCCTTCAGCCGTGCCCACGTCGCCAGAAACGACCGTCCTGTTCCCGGCCATGGGTCTTGACGGAACGACCGCCGATAACGCCGTGGCACGCTTCATCACGTTCACCACGAACGGCCCGGGTACGGTCACGACGAAGGTCTCGAAGGTCTCCGCGGGCGATGTCCGGATCTGCCTCTGGGAGGGCGACCCGAATTCGATCACCGACCAGGAGTGCCAGAACGTGCGCCGCGGTGGCCCGACGCGCGACATCATCGACACAGCCGATCACACCTGGACCGTCAGCCTGATCGGCGCCGCGGGGAGCGTCTCGCCGGTCGCCGACGTGATGCTCACCTTCCGCACCGACAAACCGGCCATCAAGATCGCCGATTTCCGCTTCCAGGGGACGAGCAACCCTGGCTACAACGGGGTCGACGTCCAGGTGCAGGCGGCGAGTGCCGGACGGTTCGTGGTCAAGGCCTCGTGGAGCGGCGGCCAGCAACCCTATCGGCTGCATCTCCAGGACGTCGTGGCCGGCCAGACCATCGATGAGGTGACGGGAACGGGCGATACCGTCGATTACGACACCGAGCTGAACGACGCGTCGACCGACGAACTCGTCCTCTCGAATGACGTCGGGGTCGCGGAGCAGGAGTTCCTGTTGAGCGCCACCATCCGATGGCCGTAGCGACGAGAGACTGACCGCTACAGACGGACCTCGCCGCGTGCCGCCAGCGCATCGACCCAGAAGATGGCCAGGATGCTCTTGCCGTCGACGATCTCGCCCGAGCCGGCCATTTCCACCGCGCGCCGCCACGCGATGCGCTCGACGTGGATGCGCTCGTCGGTGTCGGGGCCGGAATAGCCAGGGATGGGCGTCAGATCCGTGGCAAGGAAGAGATGCATGTCCTCGTCGGCGAAGCCGGGTGCGGTGAAGAAGTGGCCCAGGCGGCGCCATGTGGCGGCATGGAACCCGGTCTCCTCACCCAGTTCCCGGGGAGCGGCCAGGGCGGGATCCTCTTTCGCGCCGTCGGGCGACCGATCGAGCGTGCCAGCCGGGATCTCCAGCAGCAGCTGCGCCACCGCGGTACGGAACTGGCGCACCATCAGCACCTCGCCGCCATCGAGCGCCACGATGGCCACGGCGCCCGGATGCTCGATGACCTCACGCTGATGGCGCAGCCCACGAGCATCCTCGATGGTGTCCAGGTTGAGCGTCAGGTAGCCGCCGCGATGGACCACCCGGCGGTCCAGCCGGGTTTCGAGAAGGTCGGCGTCATCCATCGGTGGAGTATGCGGGACTGGTCCTAGTACGACCGTCCCATTGAGCGTCGGGACCGGCCACTCCTACGCTCCCATCAGTCGCTCGACAAGCGACGGGCACCGCGCCCCAGGCCCAAGTGGAGATGCCTCATGTCTCGTTTCGCGCACCTCGCCTTCCGTCTCGTCGTGCTGGCCTCGTTCGTGCTGGTCCTCGCAGCGCCGTTCCGCTGGAACTGACCCGATCGCCGATGCCAGAGCGGCGCGTCCGGTGGCGCGCCGCTCTGGTTTCTCGGGGTGCCGCCTGCATGTCCCACGCCGCCGACCTGACCGCTGATCGACGCTGATGCTGCTGCTCTATTTCGTCGTCGCCGGCCTGCTCCTTGGTGCTGTGACGCGAGGGCGATTCGCGGCCCTTGCCGATGTCCGGTTCCGCTGGTGGGCGCTGGCGCTCGGGGGGATGGCCTTCCAGGTCCTGCTGTTCGGTGACGCTCTCGGCTCGCGGGTCGGCGCGGCCGGCCCGGCGCTGTATGTCCTGTCCACGGCGGTGGTCCTCGCGGCGCTGCTGCGCAACGTGCGGCTGGCCGGCTTTCCCATCATCGCTCTCGGCGCGTCGATCAACCTCGCGGTGATCGTCGCCAACGGCGGCCAGATGCCGGCCGAGCCGAACGCATTCGCGGCGCTCAACGGGTTGCCGATCATCCCGACCGCCCTCTTCAGCAACTCGATCCTGGCCGGGTCGCACACCGTGTTGCCGTTCCTGGGCGACGTGATGGTCCTGCCGCGGCCGCTGCCGTTCGCCAACGTCTTCTCCATCGGCGACGTCATCATCGGGCTCGGCGCGATGGTCTTCATCGTCCGCACCATGCATGCCGGCCGGGTCGCACCGGACGTCGCGCCGCCCCTCAGCGCGGGTCTCGGGCAGGCGGGCGTCAATGGCCCCTGAAGCCGACGACCGCGTAGAACAACTGTTGGAGGCCGTCCGCAGCGGGACCGGTGCCGACGGCGGTGCCGAGCTGTACCTCGATGACGGGGAAGGTGCCCTCCAACTCGTCGCCGAATTCGGGCCTTCCGCCAAGGGCGGTCGATTGGGCCGCTTCATGCGTCCCCCGATCGACAACGGTCGCGTCCTGATGATGGACATCCCCGATGCCCGCGGCGGGCTGCTCGTCCTGCGTCGCCTCGGCAACGAGGAGTTCTCCTTCACCGATCGCGCCGTGGCGCGGCTCTACGCGCGGCAACTCGCCGAGCGGGTCGCGGCCAGCGGCCTCCAGCCGCGATCGACGTTCTGGACGCGGCAACTGGAGGCCATCCAGCGCATCTCGGCCCAGCTGACGAGACTCGGCACGCTCGAGGAGGTGGCGATGGCCATCTGTGCCGAGACGCGCCAGGTCATCGATTACGACAATGCGCGCGTCTACGTCCTCGCAAGCGATGGCGTGACGTTGGAGCCGATCGCCTTCAAGAGCCGCATCCAAGAATACGACGGCGAGACCGCCGATGGCCTGCGCCTGCGGGTCGGCGAAGGCATCACCGGATGGGTCGCCGAGCGCGGCGAGCCACTCATCGTCCCGGACACCAGCCGTGACCCGCGCGCCCTCGAGGTACCCGGAACGCGCGATGGCATGGAGGAGTCGATGCTCCTCGTGCCGCTCCAGGACGAGGGCCAGGTCACTGGCGTCATCGTCCTCGCCAAGCTCGGTGTCGGGCGCTTCGCACATGACGACCTGCGCCTTCTCCAGATCCTCTCGGACCATGCCGCCGTTTCCATCGAGAACGCCCGGCTGCTGGCCGGCCGCGACCGCCTGGTCTCAGAGCTGAACTGGATGCTCGATATCAGCCAGACCTATGCGCAGGCCGACGACGAGCTGACCCTCGCGCCGATCCTGGCAACGAAACTGACCCAGGCGGCCCACGTCGACGCATGCATCATCTCGCGCTGGGACGAGAGCGCCGGGTTCCTGCGCACGCTCGGCGCGCACGGCACGGTCGGCGTGGATGGGCCCTGGGACGTGCTCGGTTCCCCCATCGCTCGCAAGGTCCTGCGCGAGGCGACCCCGGCCATCATCCAGTTCGACCCGACGGGCGACCCCGACGAGTTGCGCCTGATGTCCGAACTCGGCGCCCAGACGCTCCTGCTCGTGCCACTCATGGCGGCCGGCCGGACGATCGGTCTGGTGGAGCTCTTCCATGTGCGCACGCCGCGCTTCTTCACGGCCGACGATCTGAGTGTCTATCGCACGATGGCCAACCAGGCCGGTGCGGTGCTCGACAACGTCCGGCTGCTCGATCAGCTGCGCCAGGCGGCCGACGTCGACCAGCTGACCGGCGTCAACAACCACCGCTACCTCCAGGAGCGCCTCAAGCAGGAGGCGGCCCGTTCTGCGCGCAGCCACGTACCCTTCAGCATCCTGATGGTCGACCTCGACGGCTTCAAGGGCATCAACGACAAGCACGGCCATGCCGATGGCGACCGCGTGCTGCGGACCGTCGCCTCGGGGCTCAAGCTCGCGGTGCGGGGCCATGACATCGTCGCGCGCTACGGTGGCGATGAGTTCGTCGTCTTCATGCCCGACACGAGCGAGGATCAGGCGCGCGT
This sequence comes from Chloroflexota bacterium, assembly GCA_003169735.1. Lineage (GTDB taxonomy): Bacteria > Chloroflexota > Limnocylindria > Limnocylindrales > CSP1-4 > Palsa-1032. Next base: position 22,781 of record PNAP01000040.1, read on the forward strand.
CGTGGCCAAGCGCGTCGTTGCTGGTGTACGTGCACGGAAACACGAACTCAGTGACGGCACCATCGCCCAGATCAGTGCCAGCGCGGGTCTGGCCGTCTTCCCGGTCGATGGGCGGACGCCGGCCGTCCTGCTCCATGCCGCCGACGCCGCGATGTACGCGGTCAAGCGCCAGGGTGGCTCGAATGTGGGTCGCGTGAGCCACCCGGCGACGGTCTGACGCCGACCGAACGTCAGCGCGATGCGTTAGGGTTCGCGCGAGGAGGGTCTGCGAATGCCTGACATGGGTCCCATCGGCTGGGTCGTCGTCGGCTTCATCGCCGGCGCGCTGTCCGGCTTCGTGGTCGGTGGCCGGACCGCGCGAGGCTGCCTGCCCAACATCCTGGTCGGGGTGCTGGGCGGCATCGTCGGCGGCTACCTGGCGCGCGAACTGCTCAAATGGGACCAGACGCAGGGTTTCATCGCTGCGGTCGTCGTCGCTTTCGTCGGCGCGGTGATCGTTCGGTATCTGCTCGCGATGGTGGAGCGCCCGCGGCGCTGACCAGCGAACGTCGGCCGCGCCGTCCGGCCCGGGGTCAGCCCTGGCGGACCTGGAACGAACTGAGCGAGTCGATGACGGGACCGTTCGGGACAGGCGCGCCGGTGAAGAAGCGGATCCCCTCCGAACCGGCCACGCCCAAGCCTGCGGTCGTGTCCGTCGCCGACACCTGCCACGTTCCGGGATCGGTGCCGGAGGCCGCCCACACGCGGAACTGGAGCTGGCTGCCGACGACATCGAAGCGGAAGGCGATCTGGGCGGCCGCCGCTGCGTTCAGGCCGGAGACGGCCACTTCGCTGCCAACGTTCGACTCGACGCCGTTGACGGCCTTCTTGAGCTGGACGAAGACGGCACCGCTCGTCGCGACGCGGATAGCCGCGCGATAGGCGGTCGTGCCGTTGGCGCGGGCCAGCACGTAGGCATACTCATTGCCGGCCGTGGGCAGGCGGTCGAACGAGACGTTGCCAGTGACGCTGACATCGGGCGTATTCACGGCGAGTTTCGCCTCGCGCGTCTGGCTCGCCGCCACCGAGACCTGGCCGAANNGCGCCGACGACGAGCACGGCATCGGTGCGCGCGAAGTCGTCGTTGGCGAGCAGATCACCGGGCTGGGGCGGCGGCGGCGCTCCGACGACCGCGACGTTGGCTGCCAGCTGGGACGTGTTCTCGTCGGTGCGGATCTGGAGTGCGGTGACGAGGTCGCCGCTCTGCAGCGAGACCGCGACGCTCCAGGTCTTGTCGTTGGCGACGATGGCCGACCCGAGGTACGCGGTCGGCAGGCCGAACTGGCCGGCCGGTCGTGACGCCTTGTAGACCTCGACCGTGGCACCGGCGATGCCCGTGCCGCTCACGAGCGCGGTCGTCGCCGAGGTGAGGACGGGCGTCTTGAGGAGCGTATTCGCGCCGGTCGAGCCGTTGGGGGCGAGGTAGATGGCTGGGCCGTTGGTGTCGGTGATGATGTTCTGCGAGATCTTGATGTTGTAGACGGACGGTTCGATGAGCCCGACGCCGCCGGTCGCAGCGTTGCGGATGGTATTGCCGACGATCACGTCGAACTTGGTGGCCCACTTGAGGCGAACGCCCCAACCGGACATCGGTGCGGCCTCGTCGTGAGGGGAGACGCCGATGATGTTGTTGCTGACGGTCGTGCGCTGCGAGTTCGGAGCCATCATGTCGACGCCGTCGTAGACCGCCGAGATGTAGTTGCTGTCGACGAGGTTGTCGTAGTCGCCGTCGTAGACGTTGATGCCCTGGCCGTTGTCAGCGAACTGGTTGGAGCCCGAGCGGTACGCCGGGTCGTAGGCGCCGTCCTCGCGGAAACCGACCCAGTTGCCGATGGCCCGGTTGTTGTTGATCTGCCACGTCACCGAGTTGTCCTGGCGCGGCTGCTGAGCCGGGTTCCAGCCGTGTGAATACTCGATGCCCTGGAGGGTCGTGGGGCCGATGACGTTGCCCTCGTTGACACCGGTCCCGCCGGCCAGCTCGTTCTTGGGCCCGAAGTTGTGATCGA